>JAGRHQ010000021.1 GCA_020444905.1 Candidatus Competibacteraceae bacterium | reverse complement strand
CCCATGCAACAGCTTTCAGTGTTGATTCTGGCCGCCGGACAAGGCAAGCGAATGGTGTCGGATTTGCCCAAGGTGTTACACCGCTTGGGAGGCAGCCCCTTATTAACCCATGTGCTGACCGCCGCTCACCAGCTTGAGAACGCCGCCACCCGGGTTGTCGTGTATGGACACGGCGGTGAGGCGGTGCGTGCTGCCTTTACCGACGAACCTAATCTATTGTGGGTTGAACAGGCGGAACAACTGGGCACCGGACATGCGGTGGCGCAGGCCCTGCCCCTGCTTGATGATGCGGGAATCACTTTGGTGTTGTATGGCGATGTGCCCCTAATCCAGTCTGAGACCCTGCAACCGCTGGTCGATGCGGCCCGGCGAGGTCGGCTGGCGCTGCTGACGGCGGAATTGGATAACCCGACGGGCTATGGGCGCATCGTCCGTGATAATCAAGGCCAGGTCCAGCGCATTGTCGAAGAGAAAGACGCCACTGCTTCGGAACGTTGCCTGTCCGAAATCAATACCGGGATTCTGGCGGTTTCCACTACAAAGGTGCGGAGTTGGGTTGCTGAGCTGCGTAACGACAATGCGCAGGGCGAATATTATTTAACCGATATCATCGCGCTCGCTGTGCGGGATGGTGTGCCGGTCGAGCCGTTCACGGTAACCGAACCGCTTGAAGTCCAGGGTGTCAATGATCGCCGGCAACTAGCCGAATTGGAGCGTTACTACCAGCGTCAGCAAGCGGAAAAGCTGATGCAAGAAGGCGCGACTTTGCTCGATCCGGCCCGGTTCGATGTGCGCGGCATCCTCGCGACCGGACAGGACGTAGTGATCGATGTGAATGTCGTGTTCGAGGGGACGGTGCGCTTGGGCGACCGAGTCAAAGTTGGGCCGTTTTGCGTATTGAAAGATGCGGTCATCGGCGACGATGTGGAAATTCTCTCGCATTGCTGGATTGACGGCGCGGAAGTCGGGCCGGGTTCACAGATTGGGCCGTTTGCCCGGTTGCGGCCGGAAACTTGCCTGGCGGCAGGCGTGCATATCGGCAATTTCGTCGAGACCAAGAAGACCCGCATCAGCCCCGGCTCCAAGGTGAACCATCTGACTTATCTGGGGGATGCCGAGATTGGCGCGGGAGTCAACGTCGGCGCGGGCACCATTACCTGTAATTATGATGGCGCTAACAAACACAAGACAGTCATCGAAGATGACGCCTTTATCGGCTCCAACAGTTCGCTGGTGGCCCCGGTGCGAATTGGCCGGGGCGCGACGATTGGCGCCGGGTCATCCGTCAGCCGTGATGTGCCGGAGGGCAGCCTGTGTCTGACGCGCGCGCCACGCAAGGAAGTGACAAACTGGCAACGACCGGTCAAGTCGAAGAAGCTGTGAGAAACGAAGATCAAAAAATGATCAAGACCCGTTTTGCCCCCAGTCCCACGGGGTATCTGCACATCGGCGGCGCGCGCACGGCGCTGTTTTCCTGGTTGCATGCCCGTCATCACGGCGGCGTTTTCGTCCTGCGCATTGAGGATACGGATCTGGAGCGTTCCACGCCGGAAGCGGTCAACGCCATTTTGGAAGGGATGAACTGGCTGGGGCTGGATTACGACGAAGGGCCGTTCTACCAGACGCAACGTTTCGACCGTTACCGCGAAGTGTTGCAAGTCCTGCTGCGCGAGGGCCAAGCTTATTACTGCTATTGCACGCGGGAAGAGCTGGAGGCATTGCGCAGCGAGCAAATGATCCATAAAGAAAAGCCGCGCTATGACGGTCGCTATCGGGATTATCAGGGGCCACCCCGTGAGGGGGTGGAGCCGGTGGTGCGCTTCAGGAATCCCCTGGAGGGCGAGGTCGTAGTCGAAGATTTGATTCGCGGCAATATCGTATTCCAGAATGCCGAACTGGATGATTTGATTATCGCTCGCGCTGACGGTACGCCGACCTACAACTTCTGTGTGGTGGTGGATGACATGGATATGGGCATCACTCATGTTATTCGCGGCGACGATCATATCAATAATACCCCGCGACAAATTAATATTCTTAGAGCATTAAACGCACCCATACCTCAGTACGGTCATGTGCCGATGATTCAGGGGCCGGACGGCCAAAAGTTGTCCAAGCGGCATGGCGCAGCCAGCGTCATGGAATACCGTGACCAGGGTTATCTGCCTGAAGGGGTGCTGAATTATCTGGTGCGCCTGGGTTGGTCACACGGTGATCAGGAAATCTTCTCGCTGGACGAGATGATTGAACTCTTTGACCTCGGCGCCTGCAACAAAGCGCCCTCGGCGCTTAATCCATCCAAGCTGATCTGGTTGAACAAGCATTACTTGAAAACGCTCGATCCGGCGCATGTCGCCCGTCATCTGAGCTGGCAGATGAGTCAACTCGGCGTCGATCCCAGTGAAGGACCGCATTTGCCCCAGGTAGTGACAGCCTTCGCCGAGCGTTCCGATACGCTGAAAGATATGGCGCAAGCCGCATTGTTTTTGTATCGGGACTTTGTGGACTATGATGCGAAAGCTGCCAATAAGAATCTGACCGTCGCTGCCGAAGCGCCTTTACGGCAGGTCCATGAAACACTGGCGGCTTTGCCGGAGTGGCGGGCCGAAGCCATTCATGAAGCCGTCAAACAGGTCGCCGAAACCCAGGAACTGGCGCTGGGTAAGGTGGCACAGCCGTTGCGGGTGGCGGTATCAGGGACCGCAGTGTCGCCGCCGATCGATGCGACTTTGGAGTTATTGGGCCGGTCAAAAACCTTGGCGCGGATTGAGCGGGCTTTGGAGTATATTGACCAACGAGCTGGCGGAAATTGAAAAATCGGGGATTGACGAGCGCCAGGGATTTTTTTAAAATATCCGTCTTCGATTTAAAGGGGCCATAGCTCAGCTGGGAGAGCGCCTGCATGGCATGCAGGAGGTCGTCGGTTCGATCCCGTCTGGCTCCACCAAATCAGCCGTTATTGCGATGACGGTTTATTTTTCTCACCTCCACGTCCCCATCGTCTAGAGGCCTAGGACATCGCCCTTTCACGGCGATAACAGGGGTTCGAATCCCCTTGGGGACGCCATTCTTTCAATGGTTTACGGTAGCTCACGCCGTTCCATCATGCCAAAGATCGGTGGCTTTTCCTTGGCCAGCCTCCCCTGCCCGGGCGTCCCCTTCAGCCGCCACCGCCTCCACCGCCCCTTGATCTGGGCGGGCTGACCCTTGTGTCCCGCAACGACATACGCTACTGTCTCTTTCTGATCTCATCGTAGCACTTGGTTTCATCTATGAGTTTATTTAAGCAAGGTTTTCAATTGATTTAGACACAAATATGATATTACCCGCTGTTATGTGAAAAAATTAAGTTACTGATTTTATGAAAATAACTCACATTATTTGGCACAGTGCGTTGCCATGTTTACGTGGGCGCATAATCTCAAACGAATCACTCACAGGTTCCTGCAAATTCTGATCACGCCTCCCTTCATCCAATTGCCGACATGAGCGGCGTACTTTCTATTTCCGGTTCATCGCTAAGCAATTCACGGAAATCCGGCATCCGCTCAGCCAATTATTGCGCGGTAAAGGCCATAGCCAAGTCTCCATTGAAAATCCTGTTGAATGCCCAGGGTGTTGCCGTGGGCTGCGATTATCCGAGTAAGTTTCCAGTTCCTCAACCCAAGACCGCCAACCCCCGTCCATAATTCCGCAACAGACTCAAGCCAAATCGCCAGCGCGGCCGCTCCCAGGGCGTAAAGCGCGGCAATTGGAACCTGTCGCTGTCCCGACGCGCCACGCCCCAAGCCGTCGACACCGCCGCCCGAAAGCCCAGCCGTCGCGCCATCTCGACATGCTCACGACGATAATCGGTCTCCGGCTTGCCATTCGGATACGCGAACAGCGTGACCGGTTCACCCAGCAGCGCCTGCAAATCGTCCCGACTGTCCGCGATTTCCCGCTCCGCTTCACGGTTTTCCAACCGCGCCAGAATCGGATGATGCACGGTGTGCGCGCCAATGCCCATTCCCGCACCATGCAGCGCTGTCACCTGTTGCCGGGTCATCATCAAATCGTCCGGCAACGTGACCTGGGCGATTTCCGCCAGCGCCCCGACCGTTTCCAGGCGTTGCAAAAGTGGCAGATACTTGATCCGGTCCAACAGCGCCGGAATGACCTGCCGTTTCGCCGCCAGGGAACTCACATCATGGCGCCCCAGATCCAGCGGGGTCAAATCCAACACCGGTTGCCCACAACGGCGCACTGTTTCAATGACCGTATCGTTAAACATTCGCCCGCCGTCCAGAAAGCCCACGGCGATAAAGAAGGTCGCCGACAAGCCATGTCGCTGCAAAATTGGCAACGCCACCGCATGATTATCGGCATAGCCATCGTCAAAGGTGATCGCCGCCGCCCGCGCCGGCAACTCGCCTTGCCGCAACCACTCCACCGCTTCCGCCAGCGGTAGCACTCGGAACCACTCCTGCAACCAACCCAGGAGCAGGTCAAACCGCACCGCATCTATCTCGCCGGGAAACAGCGGATCCGGTTCCGGCAGCACCCGATGAAAAATCAGGATAGACAGACCAGCGCGGGGGCCTGCCGGCGAAACCAGAGTAAAGGCGGTGCGGAATGTCATAAGCGTAAGATCATGTTTTCCTAAATCCATCCGTTCTCACCGGGAGAGCGGAGTTTTTTTACAACATTGTCATCAGGCTCGATACCCAGAGGAATCTATACCGTAGATCGGGCAAAAGCGCAGTGCGGCCCCATAGCTATGCTTATAGGACGGACTGATTGACGACCTGCTTATTATCATCCATCTGTCGCAGGAACGCCTCGAACATTAGCGTAGTCCAAATCGGCGCGCTGTAATCACGCCGCCCGGATTCATGCGCTTCCACTAGATGGCGCAGATAATTCGCATTGAACAACCCCGTACGCAACAACCGTTCCCCGGTCAGCGCATCGCGCACCCGCTGCCTCAACGGACCCCGGAACCAACGGATCAAAGGCGCCGCAAACCCCATCTTCGGGCGATACATGATCTCGTGCGGCAAATGCGGCTCCATCGCTTTCTTCAGCAAATACTTACTTTCCCCCCGACCGATTTTCAGCGCAGACGGCAGGGCGGCCAGCCACTCCACCAGCGGATGATCCATCAATGGCTCGCGCACCTCCAGCGAATGCGCCATGCTGGCGCGATCCACCTTGGTATTGATGTCGCCGACCAGATAGGTTTTCAGATCAAGATACTGAATCAGCGCCAGCGGATCGTCGGTCTCAACGCGACGCGCATGGCGACGAAACACCTCCAAGGCGTCATAGCCGCCGAGTTGCGCTTTAAATGAGTCGGAAAACAACTGCTGGCGCATCTCGTCACGCAGGATCGACACTGAATGAAAATATGCCTGCACCGAGTCCTTCGCTAGCGCCTGAAAGGTGGTCTTGGCCCGGAAGACCCGTGGCGCCCAATCCGCCTTGGGATAAAGCCGTCCCAATAAACCAAACAGCGGTTGGCGAATGCCCAGAGACAATAGCGAGCGCATCCGCTCTTCCATCAAATGCAACCGATAACGTCGGTAACCGCCGAAACTTTCGTCGCCGCCATCGCCGGACAGCGCCACGGTCACATGCTTGCGCGCCAACTGGCACACCCGATAGGTGGGAATCGCCGAGCTGTCCGCATAAGGTTCATCGTACAACCAGGCCAGGGTGTCAATCAGGTCGAAATCATCGCTCTCAACGGTATCGACGAAATGCCGGGTTCGATAGCGATCCGCGACCTGTTGGGCGAATTGCGCCTCATTAAAAGCTGGGTCGGTGAAGGCGATGGAACAGGTATTGACCGGTTCACTGGATAGGCCAGCCATCATCGCCACCACGGCGCTGGAATCGACGCCGCCGGACAGAAACGCGCCGAGCGGCACTTCCGAAATCAGGCGCAGGCGCACCGATTCCTTTAGACGGGCAACCAGTTCCTCACTCGCTTCCGCCGCCGTTAACTGCTGGTTCAGGGTGAATTGCGCCTCCCAGTATTCGCGCGGCTCCGGTAACGGTTGCCCCCGGCGAACCGCCAGCGTATGCGCTGGCGGCAGCTTTTTAGCGCTGGTGAAAATGGTGCGGGGTTCGGCGACATAGCCCAGGGCAAAGTATTCCTCGACCGCGCAGGGATCGATCTCCTGCCCCAATCCGGGATGCGCCATTAACGACTTGAGTTCGGAACCGAAGAGCAATTGCCCATCCGAGAGCAGGGCGTAGAACAGCGGTTTCACGCCCAGCCGGTCGCGAGCCAGAAACAGGGTTTCCTGATTGCGATCCCACAAGGCAAAGGCGAACATGCCGCGAAAACGCTCAACGCAGGCTTCGCCCCAGGCTTCCCAGGCGTGAACGATGACTTCGGTGTCGCTGCGCGTGTGGAAGACATGCCCCAGGGCTTCCAGTTCCGGAACCAGTTCCTGGAAGTTATAAATCTCGCCGTTGAAGACCACGACCACCGAGCCATCTTCATTAAACAACGGTTGCTGACCGGTGGAAAGGTCGATAATCGATAGCCGCCGATGACCAAGACCCACGCCAGATTCAACGTGCAAACCGCCCTCATCCGGTCCCCGGTGATGCTGAGACTCGTTCATGCGATGTAGAAGATCGCGGTTGATCTCGCAACGACCGCGTGTGTCGAAAATACCGGTAATACCGCACATGGTTTTCCCTCTTTCCCCCAACTCCTCGTCTTCAAGGGGAGAGGGGAGTTTTTAATACGTTGTCGTAAACCTTCAGATAAGCATCCACCATCGCCTCCATACTGAACCGTTCCTCAATCCGTTGTCGACCCGTTGCGCCGTGGGCAAGCATCCGTCCAGGGTCATCCATATATTCCTGAATAGCCAACGCCAGCGCCTCCGGATCACTGGCCGGAACCAGCCGTCCGGTCTTCCCGGCAACCACTAGCTCGGCATTGCCGCCCACCTCGGTCGCCACGACGGGCAACCCACAAGCCATCGCCTCCAGAATCGTGTTGGAAATCCCCTCGGCCTGAGAGGGCAGCACAAAGACATTGAAACTGCGCAGCAAGTCTGGCGCGTCATCCCGCGCGCCCGGCAACCAGGCCAGGTTGCGCAGACCCGCTTGGTTCAAAAGGCTTTCTATCCCGGTTCGCAACGAACCTTCACCGACAATGACCAACCGCAACCGTTGTCTGGCATCGGGCATAGTCTCCACCAACCGATTAAAGGCCCGCGCCAGATTGATCTGATCTTTGACTTTCTCCAACCGCCCAACCGTACCGATCACCCATGTTCCCGGCGGCGCGAATCCGGCGGGCAGGGGCGACCGGTCCGGGCCAGGATGAAAACGCACGCTATCCACGCCGTTGATAATGCGACTGATCCGCGCGGGTGTTACGCCGACCTGGGTCTCCAGATAACCGGTAATTTCACCTGATAACGCGATGTAGTGACTGACTAACGGGCGCAACCAGCGCCGCAGGCGATGATGGCGAGGATGCATCAGCGCCGGATCGCGATCCCAGCCATGTTCGCCATGCACGCGCGCCCGCGCGCCCGCCAGCCACGCAGGTAACTGCATTTCCAGGGCCGCCAGATTGCGCGTATGCGCAATCGCCGGGCGCAAGCGGCGCAACAACGACCAGCAGCGCCGGTATAACCCGAGATCATGCCCCTCGTGTTTATGCAGGGCGAACACTGCAACATCCGGTTGCCGGATGCGGCGACGAAACTCCGGGTTGTAATCGGTCAGGCAGATGATCACGTGGCGGTAGCGCTCTGGCGGTATTCGATTGATCAGGTTAACCAGCCCGTTTTCCAGGCCGCCATAATCCAGCCGGAAAATGATGTGCGCCACCAAAGGCAGTGGGTTGTCCGCCATCGTTAATTTTCGCCGCTGACGCCAGCCAGCGCCGCCGCGATACCCGGTTGCATGGCTTGCAGAAATTGCCGCAGGACAGTTTCGGCCTCATCCGGTTGAATATCGTAATCCGCCGCCACAGCGACCAGGGCCGAGCCGAGCCGGGCGCCGCTCAGGCGGTCCCAGGCTTCCCATGCCTTAGCCAGATAGGGGGACACCACTATCCGTCCACCTTCCCAATAACCGCTCCACACCAGCCGCTTGCGCAATCCATCGGTCAGGCGCGTCGCTTGCAACGGCCATTCGACATCGCCCGCCTGGATGCGCGCCTGGCTCGCGCTGCCCAGATAACGCCAACGCTTGCGATCGTACAAACTGTTCTGACTGCTGACCAGCTTGGCGTCCGGGCGCTGTTGTTGGTAATAAGCGATGTAAAGATATACCGTCTTGCCGTTCCAGTCGTAGCGACTCCTGATAACGGCATCCGCACCGCTGAATTGCGGCTCCCAGGTTCCCGCATCCGCTTCCGGTCCCCGCCAAGGGGCTACCGCCTGGGGCGCTTGCAACACAATCGGCGCAATAGCCAAACCCTCGCGGTCAGTCCACGTTGCCCACAGGGGACCGAGCCCCGCCATTAGGATCACCGCCAAGGTCCAGCCTGCGGCAGACATCAGGCTCCAGGCTCCAGGCTCCAGGTCTTTTGTCGGCTGGTCACGGGTCTCCTGCTCCCTGTCGTCCTGTGCTTCCCGCCAGAACGAACCGATCCAGAACATCATTAGTACCACCAAGCCGAAGAAAAACCAGCCGTAGATGAGATGATCTATGCCGGTCGCGTATTTCATATCACTCAGATGGGCGATCATCACGATACCGTAAGCACGGATACCATTCGCGATGATCGGCACGATCACTGACAGCGCGATGAACGCCAGCCGCCGCCAGATACTGCGATAGGTTAGATAAGCATAGAGAAATCCCAGAGCCACCGAAGCGATGAGATAACGCAGGCCGCTACAGGCTTCGGCAACCTCGAAATTGCCGGAGGGAATCATAATGTACAGCCCTTCCCATAACACCGGAATTCCAGTCAGGCGCAAGCCTTCAACCGTGAACCAGGCCGTGACGTGCTGCAGGGGAGGAATCAGCGCCTCGCCCACCGGCACGGCGAACAGGAGATAGGCCAGGGGAAACGCCATAGTCCAGGCGACTTGACCACCGAGCAGCGCGTAAACAGCGACCTGTATCATTCCAACCAGAGCAAACTGTCTGATTACGGCAACCTGCGCCACTTCCGCCGCCAGCCAACCGAGGCTCAATAGCAGCAGCAAAACCAGCCCTGGCGTCGCGCCATGCGGTTCCAGCGTCGCCAGTTCCCCGCGCCGGGTCCAGAGCATGTACAAAACAATCGGCGCGACCAGCATCCCGTGCGCATAGGTCTCGTACAGCCACCATTGCGTCGCCATGTTGACCAGGGTAGACCAGTACAGTATGCCAATACCGATCAGCGTCAGCGTCAAGGCTGGCAGCGCTAACCGCCAACCGGGATTGAAATCCATCCTTTTTTGTTCAGCGCTTCCCTGGGAAACTGTATTCGGGGTTAGTTTCATTCGCTTCCCCCGGCGTAAAGGGTCGATTTGCCTTCCAGCAAAGGCGTCATCCGACTCCGGTTCCGGTCCCAGTTGTAATGTCGGGACACCCCCACTCCCGGCCTAAACAACCCAATCGCACTGACTCGCCCCAAAAAACGCCGTAAATGAAATGAGCGCGTCTTATCACCCTTGTTGGGCGGAAAGGGAATGTGATGGACCAGAAACAGGATTTTTTCCATCAGCCCAGATTACGGACGAGATAGGGGCCAAGCCAGTTGCATAACTGAATCGGCATCCGCTTCCACAGAGCGATCAGGGTTCGATATTTGGGATTCATCGGGTTATTCTGCGGCACTTCCCGCGATCGGAGCAGTTGATACTCGTAATGCAAGGGTTGTGGCTCAAATCCCCACAATTTTTTAAATTCGTAGGATCCGGTGCCTTGCTTGCCACGCCCGAAATCGAACAGTCGACTACCCCGTTCCTTGGCGCGCGTCAACAATGCCCAGTATTTGTAGTCATTAGCCGCTAGGTCGCGAGCGACAGGCGTTTCGCCCGCATAATAAGCCATTGCCTCGTCGCGGAAATAGAAGGTCATAATGGTGCTGACCGGTTGCCGCTGCGCATTGAGGACCGTGAGAATTTCGCAATCCTGACCAAATACTTCGAGGATTTTAGCGAAATAGCGTTTCGGCAGGGCGGGTGTGCCGTGTTGGCGCACATTCTGCGCATACAGGTCAAAAAACCAGTCCAGTGGCGTCTCAATCGTGCTGGACAAACCGAGCTTGACGCCTTTGCGCACCATGTTCCGGCGCTTGACCGGAATCACTCGCATGGCGTCATCGAGTTCCTGAATCATCGGCTTGCGGAAGGTAAAATAAAGATTCTGCGCTGGCCAGTCGGCATGACGTTGCGCCAGATTGCGCATTTCCAGGTGATCGACGTCCAGATGCTTGGCGATTTCAATGGCCCGTTGCTCCAAAGCCTGAGCGGCTTGCGCATCAAGCGCGGCAACGCCACCATAGGAACAGAAGGGTAACGCCACCAGCGAATGGCCAAACAACCAGCTTTTCACCTGCGCCAGCGGCAACACGCCACGAATGCGGCCTTCTAATTCCGCGTACAGAAAAAAGGTAGGATGGCCAAAGATATCATCAATGACCTGCTTCCAACCCGCCCGATGAAAGAACGTCGCTTCCGGGCAAGCATCAACGAACGCATCCCAGCGCACCGCGTTTGTTGCATCAAGATGATGAATCTGCAAATTGCTATCGTTCATATCTCTCTCGCAAAAACACCTGATCCATCCGATCCCAATGAAAATCGCGCAACAACGCCCGCAAGCGACCCTCCATACGACTCAAATTCAGATAATGCCGTAAGCGGGTTTTGAAATTAATGCCCGACTGGCGCGGCTGTTCCGGGTCGATCTCCCAGGGATGGAAGTAAAAGATGCCTGATTGCCCATCCTGCTGATTCACTCGCCGTAAGGCCCAGCGCGACAACGGATAAGGCCAGAGCCGGAACCAACCGCCGCCGCCACAGGGCAGGGTTTTGCCAAACACCGTCACCGTGGTCACTGGGACTTCCAGCAACGCCGGCGCGTTATCCGGGTGAAAGGCGAAGCGCGGCGCTTCCGGCATCCCGTACAGATCATGGCGAATCGGATAAATACTTGAACTGTAGCGATAGCCGGCCTGTTCCAGTTCTGCCAGCGCCCACAGATTACCGGCTCCGATAGAGTAACTGGCGGCGCGATAACCCTGAACCGCTACGCCGCCCACATCCTCCAGCAACGCCTTGGCGCGGGTCACGTCCTCACGAAAAACGGCGGGCGTTTGCTGAGTTGCGCGGGTGTGGTCGTAACCATGGCTCGCCAACTCGTGACCTTCAGCGACTATGCGGCGCACCAGTTGCGGATACCGTTCCGCCACCCAACCCAGAGTGAAAAAGGTCGCTTTGACGCCCTGTTCCGCAAACAAATCCAGAATCCGGCAGGTATTGCGCTCAACCCGGCAAGGCAGCTGATCCCACTGCTCACGACGGATATACGGCTCAAACGCCGAGACCTGGAAATAGTCCTCCACATCCACGGTCATGGCGTTTACCGGCAAACGCTTCCCTCGCCCTGTGGGAGAGTTGGGGGTGAGGGGCGTCACAGCCATTTCGCCAACTTCCCAGCAATCCGTTCCGCCGCACGCCCATCCCAATACTCAGGAATCCGCCCGGCCTTGCCGCCGCTGGCCAGCACCTCCTGCGCCGCTTGGCGAATGCGCTTAGGATCGGCGCCAACGATCGTATTGGTCCCCTCAGTCACCGTCACCGGTCGTTCCGTATTCTCGCGCAGGGTCAGGCAAGGGACGCCCAAAGCGGTGGTTTCCTCCTGCACGCCTCCGGAATCGGTCAAGGCCAGCCGCGCGCCTTGCATCAAACCGAGCATTTCCAGATAGCCCTGTGGCGGGAGACAACAAAAACGCGGACTATCCAGTCGTGTGCTCAAGCCAGCCTTGTCGATCATGGCCCGGGTGCGGGGATGAATGGGAAAAGCCAACGGCAGATCAGCGCTGATTTCACCCAAGACGTTCAGCAGGCGCTCCAGAATGATAGGATCATCGACATTACTCGGTCGGTGCAGGGTCAAAATCCCATAACCGTTCGGATTGTTCAGAAACACCGCCGGATCCGGAGCGGTCGCTAATGTCTGTTTCGGAGAAACGGCGCGTGGTAAACAAGACCGCAAGGTGTCAATCATGACATTGCCGACGAACTGCACTCGGGTCGGGTCGACGCCTTCTCGGATGAGATTGGTCAACGCTTCCCGCTCCGTGGTGAACAGCAAATCGGAAATCTGATCGGTCAGTACCCGGTTGATTTCCTCCGGCATGGCCCGGTCAAAACTGCGTAGCCCCGCTTCGACATGCACGACTTTGATCCCTTTCTTCGCTGCGACCAGCGCACAGGCAATGGTCGAGTTCACATCGCCCACCACCAGCACCGCCGCCGGTTGCTCGGCATCCACTACCGGTTCAAAACGCTTCATAATCTCAGCGGTCTGCACCGCATGGCTAGCCGAACCGACTTCCAGATCGATGTCCGGGTTCGGGATGCTCAACTGCTCGAAAAAGCGCTGATTCATCTCCACATCATAATGCTGACCGGTATGCACCAGCCGCGCATCCAACCCCGGGGTTTGACGCAGCGCTGCCATGATGGGCGCAATCTTCATGAAGTTGGGACGAGCGCCCACCACGCAGAGAATTTTGGAAGATGTAGCAGTCATGAAATGGCCAGATATTGAAAAATTAAAGGTGTTCTTCGGGCGGAGTTTCATCCGCTGGATCATGTTCGCTGACTTGCTGTGTCAGGTTGGTTAGCTGTCGCTGGAGTTGGCGGACCGTCGGCTCCAAAAGCATCAACCGCCGCTCCATGCGTTCTATTTGCGCATCCTGCCATTCGGGATGCCGCAGAAGCGTTTCCACGGTTTCCTCCAGTTCCAGCAGGCGTTGCTCCATGACATGACCAATGCGCAGCAGCGGACCACTGCCGCCGGTCCGCCCCCGGACGCCGTCGCTTTGTTCATCTTGCGCCAGTTCATTACCCACTGCAGTGATCGAGTCATGGGAAAACTCTTGAACCTCCTCAAGAAACCCATAGAGCAGCAAACGATCGCAAAACACATTGACCCGACGCGGGATGCCTTGCGTGTACTGATAGATTGTCGCGTAGGCGTCCTCGCTGAAGCGCGGCATAAGACCCTGCCAGCCTACGATGTGCAAACGGTGTTCGATATAGGGACCAATTTCATCCTGACTGAGCGGATTCAAATGACAGGAGGCAATCACGCGCTGGCGAAGCTGCTCCATGCCAGGATCTTGCAGCGTAAAGCGAAATTCTTCTTGTCCCAGCAAAAAGCTTTGCAATAACGGGCGTTCGGCCACCTGAAAATTTGAGAGCATCCGCAGCTCCTCCAGGGAACGCATCGGCAAATTCTGCGCTTCATCGACCACTAACAACGTCCGCCGGCCCTGTTCGGCATGGCCACGCAGGAAATCCTCAAAGCGTCGGAGCAGAATCGCCTTGCTAGCGTCTTCGTAGGGCAAGCCAAAGGAAGCCACTACCGTGCGCAACAAATCGTCCGCCTCCAACTGGGTGGTCACCAGTTGCGCGGCAACCACCTGTCGAGAATCAAGCTCGCTGAACAGGCTTTTTACCAGCGTGGTTTTGCCAGTGCCGATTCCGCCAGTGACGACGATAAAGCCTTCACCTTGACTCAAACCGTAGCGCAAATAGGCCAGCGCCCGGCTATGCCCACTACTGCCGAAGAAGAATTTCGGGTCCGGACTCAGCTGGAAGGGTTTGGCGCTAAACCCGTAGTAATCAATATACATAAAATTTTAAGTTTTTAAATTTTAAGGGCTTATGGTCTAATTCGGGAAGTGGGTCAAAACTTCATGCTAAATCGGACATTCAAGCGATTTTCCTGAAATCCCTGATCAGCAGGTTCGGCGTCATTCCGGTAGTAGCGGTAACTAATCAATCCACCCGTATCCGGGCTAAACACTCGCGCCAGCCCGATCACCGAAACCCAATAATCATTTTGCTGGTCATCACTCAATTCGTCACGCTCCCAACCGGTTCCCAGAAACGAGGCGGTGCGCGGCGCAAATCGCCAGGTCCAAAGCCCGCCAAGACCATAGGCGGTTTCCGAAGCGGCATCGTCTTCGCCTTGACGGTCTTCGCTGAACGCTTTCAGCGTCCAGCCATTGCGCCCGCGCTGATAGGTATATTCGGTCTCGAAACGCTTTTGCAAAAACTGCTGATCGGTCAATCCAAAAGGGCTGTCAACGACAATGATCTGACCCTGATCATCCAGCGTGACTGGGTTACTCAACAACTGCTGAGTGCTGGTCACTTCTTCAGTGTACTTGGTTGACCAGCGGCCATAGCGACTACGATAATCCATTGATCCATTCCAATGTACCCCAGGACTGACGCCCACTGTCTGATCGCGGCGGCTAATCTCGAAATTCAGTCGGGGTGAAGGCGTCCAGCGGGCAGCAATTTCGTTAACATCCGGTCCGTATAAACCGGTCAGCGAAAAAAACCGGTTTGGATCCCAGATCGCGCCCAATCCCCAATAGGAGCCATTGCGATTATCATTCTGGAAAGTAGCGACATCGTTATTCTCATAACCGGCCTCGGCCAGCAGCGCCCAACGTCGACTAAGCCGGTAGCCTACCCGGCCCTTGACGCTCTCTTCAGTGCTGTCGCTACTCTCCTGCTGCGGGTTATCGCTGCTGCTCCCCTGCAGGGCTTGCTGTTGACGGGAATAATCCAGGCTCCAGTTCAGCGCGCTGAATCGTTGGCCGCTCTTGAGATTTATTTCGACACGCTGAATATCTCCATCGGAAGCGCCGGGTTGGCCATTGCTGCCACTATCCTGGTTAAACCCAGTCGTACTGTAGCGATAGCGTAACAGCGCCTCGGTCCATCCGCCGAAATTCTGCCGCCAATAAGGACTGAGGCTGAAGCTGCTCGCTGTCGTCTGATCGCCGGTTAAGGCAATATCGCTGAACAGACCCACCGGATTAAACAGATCGGCGCTCCCCGGCAAGCCCAGGTTCAGATTGTTAAACAAACCGGTAGCGAACGACGATCCCGATCCGCCACCCAACCCTAAATTGCCGGCATCGACCCGCCCACCGGTCGTGTTGGGGACTTGCGAAATCGAACCCTGGACATCCAGAAACAGATGATCCTGGTAAAGCTCCGCTGTTCCGGAACCCAGTAGCTTGTTATTCAGTTTCGTTTCGCCCTGCTGGGTATAGAGCTGGCCCTGTGCGGTGTAATCAAAGCGCAGATCGAGCCGACCTCCCTGCTTGCGCACTGAAACGCCGGGATCGACCTGCAAAACCAGATCGCCTTCCGCCTGGTCGGACGGGGCCAGCCGGATGTTATCCGAGTAGGTGGTTCCTACACTGATCCTGGGAGTAATTTGCCATTCGCTGGCAGGCCGGCCATCTCCCTCCTGAGCCTTGACCGATAATCCGGCGAACGTGAACGCTAATAGCGCTAAACCTGGCGAAAGATGCCGGCAATGCCCTCTTAAGTTCAGCGCCAACATGCGTCACTCTTCAGCGCCATCGCGCTGATCGGCGCCATAGCCATAGCCATAGCCATAGCCATAGCCATAGCCATAGCCGTAATAATCTGCGCCCAGCACCCGTTTCGCTTTGTTGAGGACAAATCCGACAATCTGGTTAGGATCCAGCAACGCTAACGCTTCCTGAACCTGGGACTGATGGGTGCGCGACGCCTCCACCACCATGACAATCTGGCCAGCCAACGTCGCCAGCACGCTCGCCTCCGTCGTCACCAGCAACGGCGGCGAGTCGAAAATAATAATCCGGTCGGAGTAGCGGTTGCTCATCTCTACCGCCAGCTTGCGCATATTCTCGCTGGCCAGCAGTTCTGTGGATAAGTGGTGAGTGCTGCCGGCGGGCAGCATGGTCAGCGAGGGCACATTGGTGTCGACCAGCACATCCGCCAGTTCCAATTGCGCGTCAATCAACAGATCCACTAATCCCCGGTCAGCTTCAAACCCCAGGGTTTTAGCGATCGAAGGTTTAATAACGTCCGCGTCGACCAGCAATACGGTACGATCGCGTTCAGCGGCGATGCTCAGGGCCAGATTGCAGGCCGTGAAGGTTTTACCTTCGCCCGGCCGGGAGCTGGTCACCATGATCAGATTGGCGTGCTTGGCGCGAGTAGCGCCCTTACCCGCCGCGTTCATCAGCAATGGTCGTTTAATATGCCGGTATTCTTCCTTGATCTGGCTGCGCCGGGCATCGGGCACCAGCATCCCCATGGCGCGCAAACGATCAAAATCCAGCACGGTTGAACGCTGGGTCCGTTTCGGAGGGCTGACTGGCGGGGGTTCGGGTTTTGCGATTACGGCAGCCCGTTCGATGATGTGGTCCACTGATCGTGGCGCTGGAGAGTCGCCAGGCGGAACGGATGCCAATTCCTCCATGGGCGGCGGTGACTGACCTAGCATCGCCCTTTCAATGGTATTCATTAATCTATATTTCCGGATGGATCATACAGGCAGTTTGAAGCCCATGGTTTCGACAACCAGCAATCCGCCATAGAGCGCCAGCAGACTGCTGCCCAGGGCTAGATAACCAAGCAGCATCCAGCGCTGGCGGCGAGTAGCAGCCGGGGAAAGCACTGCGCTGACACTGCCAAAGACTGGAACCTGTGTGGCGTGTAACAGGCTGCGCCGACTGTCGAAGGTTGGCCAAAGTTGCGCCAGCAGGAAGGCTAAAACGCCGCCAACCCCCAGCCCCCCGACCAATACTGCGGAGATTAACAGCGGCCGATTAGGCCCGGTCGGGTCGAGCGGCACACGAGGCGGGTCGATGATGCGGAAACGAATATCCTGGTTGGTTTGTTCGGCTTCCTGGGAGAGTCGGGCGGATTCCCGTCGGGCGACCAGCTCGTCGTACTTCTTGCGATTGATGTCATAATCACGGTTCAGGGCAGCCAGCGCTGCCTCAACCTGCGGGATCGTATTGACCTGATCCTGCAATTCCTTATAACGCTTTTCATATTCCGCCAGGCGCGCCTGGAGGGAGGCGACATTCGCCTCTTCCTGAGCGAGCGCGACCTTGAGTTGCTGATAAACCGGATTGGCGTCGACCCCCGCCGGGCCAAAGCCCAGGCCAGCGCCACTGCTGGCGGCGCTGGCGGCGGCGCTGGCCGCCATGCTGGCCCGGTATTGCTCCAGTTCCTGTTCGCGCTGCTGGCGCAGATCGGCAATGGTTTGCTTGAGAATGCCGACATCGGGATGCCGTTCGGTGTATTTGAGCAACAGCTCGTCAAGCTTTTGCTCAAGGCTCTGAATTCGGCCATCAATGGGTAAGGCAGGGTCGCCAGCCGGACCGGCGGGACCAGCAATTCCCGGCTGAGGACCAATGCCAAAGGTCGGCTCCTCGCCGCCAATTTGCATCAACAGCGAATTACGCCGACTCTCCGCCTGGTTCAATTCCAATTTCACATTGTCCAAATCAGCGCCGGCCTGCTGCAGGCGCGTGTAATACGTCTCTCCTTCAGAGGGCATCATCCCGACATTTTTGATTCTGAACTCCTTCAGGCGGTTTTCCGCCTCGGTCAAACGGCCTTCATACTCGGCGATCTGTTTCTCCAGGAAACGCTGGGCGGTATCGGTATCCTGGCGGGTTTCGCCCAGCAGATTTTCCACAAACACAGTGACGACCGCTTGCACCACTTTTTTAGCCACTTGCGGATCGCGATCCGTAAAAGTGATGGTATACAGATTTTCCCGTCCTGCGCTGGCCAGTCCAATGCGCTTCTGCAAGCCGTTGAGCAGATCCTCCAGCGCGTCGGCATCCTGGGCGCGAATGTCCAGATCCGCGTTGCGGGCAATCTTCTCCAGGTTGGGACGGCTTAGCAGCGTGCGCGTCATCAATCCAATTTGAGCATCCGGATTGACGGTCACCGCCAATCCCTGCAGAAGTGGACGCAAGACCGACTGAGTATCCACGAACACCCGGGCGGAAGCCTGGTACTGATCCGGCATTCGGTAAACCACCGCCCAGCCGATGAGACAAATGATCCATGCACAGACCAGCGCATACCAGCGGTTGCGCCAGATGCCGCGTAAATAATCTAGAAGTTGTCCAATGATTTCATTCATGGCTGCGCCCTCAGTCTTTCTGAATCTTCTCTCGGCCTAGAACCAGGATTCAGGAATGATCAGAATATCGCCCGGCAGCATGTCGACATTGGCGTTGATGTCGCCATCATTGAGCAGATCATCGACTCGCGCTACGTATTCCTTTTGCTCGCCATCAACAATCCGCACCACCTTCGCGTTATTGCCATCGGCAAATTCGGTGAGTCCACCGACCGCGATCATGACATCCAGCAAAGTCATTTTGCGCTTGTAGGCAATGGCCTGTGGTTTTGCGGCTTGGCCTACTACGCGAATTTGTTCGCTATAAGGTCCGATGCCGCCAGCCACAATCACCGTGACAATGGGCTGGCGGATATAGGTTTCCAGCGCTTTTTCAAGATCGCGGGCCAGTTGCGTGGGCGTCTTGCCGCTGGCCTGTAGATCCTCAACCAGTGGCGTGGAAATCTTGCCGTCCGGTCGGACGGTGACCGACTGGGATACTTCAGGATTGCGCCAGACAAAAATCTGAACCTGATCGCCAGGACCAATCAAATAGTTATACTGATCGGGTGAGGTGGTTTGAGAGCCATAGCTGGTTGAAGCGGGCAACTGTTCGCCGCCCTGAAAAGAAGCGCATGCTCCCAGCAAGCCTGCTGCGATCAACATGAGTCCAGTTGATGCTCTGTGCCTTGATTTCATCGCGCGCCGCATCCTCTACAGCCTTATGCTCGTCAATATTGATCTTGAATTGCCGGGTTTCGATGACACTGTATGAGTTCAGTCGACTATCGATAAACCATAATCGCCCATGATTATAGAGAGTCATCATGCATAATTCATCGGCTTTCATCAAAATTCGCCGGCTGACTCGCAGCTATGCCGAAGGAGAGCAACAGCGCGTTATCTTCGCCAATCTCGATTTGGACATTGAGCGCGGCGGGTTTATCGTCCTGTTGGGCCAATCCGGTTCCGGCAAGTCGACCTTGCTCAATTTGCTGGGCGGCATCGATTTGCCGGACGCCGGACGGATTGAAATTAACGGCCAGGTTCTGACAGATTTACATGAATGCGACCGCACCCGCTTTCGTCGTCGTCATATCGGTTTTGTCTTCCAGTTTTTTAATTTGATTCCTACGCTCACCGCTGAGGAAAATTTGTTGCTGCCGCTGGAACTCAATGGACTTGCCACAGCGGAACAACGTGATCGAGCGCTGGAATTGCTGGACAATATCGGTTTGGGCGATCGCCGGCACAGTTTTCCCGAGCGGTTGTCGGGCGGGGAGCAGCAACGGCTGGCGATTGCTCGGGCATTGGTTCACGGACCCCTGCTGTTACTGGCTGACGAACCGACCGGCAATCTCGATATGGAAACCGGTGAGCGGATTCTGGAACTGCTGTTGAAACTGCATCAGCAGGCGGGAACTACGATTGTCATGGTGACCCACAGTCATGAGGTCGCCGCCCGGGCGGATCGGATGCTGGTATTGGAGTCTGGCCATATTCGAGAGATGAGCCGGTGACCCCACTCTTCTGGAAGGCGTTGCTGCGGCATCCGTTGCGCCATCCCTGGCAATTGGGCCTAGCCATTCTGGGCATTGCTCTGGGTGTCGCTGTCGTGGTGGCGGTAGATCTAGCCAATGCCAGCGCCCGCCGGAGTTTCGACTTGGCGATGAAGCGGATCAGCGGCGCTGCAACCCATCGCATCGTCGGCGGCGCCGAAGGCGTGCCGGAAGCGTTATATGTGCAGCTGAGAGTTGAGCAGGGTCTGCGTCCTGCCGCGCCCGTGGTTACGGGCTATTTGCCCAATGCGGATCGACCGGGGCAACTCTTGCAGATTCTTGGCGTCGATCCCTTCGCCGAAGGGCCGTTTCGCCAGGCCGCCGCTGATCTGACCGGTAGCGACTTCAACCTGCGCGCCCTGCTGCTGGATTCACAGGTTGCGCTGTTGCCGGAGTCGCTCGGTGGGCGGGTGACCTTGAAGCGCGAGGAGCAACGATTCCCATTGCAAAGTGTTGGGACGTTGTTCGGACCCGAGTTGGATGGATTGATCATTGCCGACCTGGCGACGGCGCAACATGTGCTCGGTCTGCCAGGACGTTTGAGTCACATCGATCTCATCTTGCCCGACGGTTCCGCTGGGGAACGACAGGCCGCTGCATTGCAATCCCAATTACCTCCCGGCCTGCGAGTGGAGCGGGCCGGTGAACGCAATCAGGCGATGGCGGATTTAAGCGCCTCATTCTCGCTCAACCTGACGGCGATGAGCCTGCTGGCTTTGGTGGTAGGCATGTTCCTGATCTATAACGCCATCACTTTTTCGGTCGTGCAACGCCGCACACTGTTGGGCAGGTTGCGAGCGTTGGGCGTCAGTCGCCGGGAACTGTTTGTTGGCGTATTAGGCGAGGCGCTGTTACTCGGTCTGGCAGGTACGTTGCTGGGAGGATTGCTGGGTCTCTGGCTGGGTTCCGGGCTGGTGCATCTGGTCACGCGCACCATCAATGATCTGTACTACGTCCTCAGCGTCCGCGAGTTTTTCATTGATCCCGGCTCACTGGCCAAGGGCGCGGTTCTGGGCGTGTTGGCGACGCTGGCGGCGGCCTGGCTGCCAGCGCGCGAGGCAGCGGATGCTCCACCCGGTGCTGTTTTAAGTCGCGCTTATCTGGAAAAGCGCTGGCATGCGTCCATGCCGCGTTTTCTGTGGGCGGGACTAGCGCTATTAGCGACGGGGGGAATGGTGTTGCTATTTTCCCGGTCGCTGGTGACCGGTTTCGCCGGTTTGTTCCTGCTGATTATTGGCTGCGCGTTGCTGACGCCGCCGCTAGTGGTCGGGCTGGTGCGATTGAACCAGCTATTGACCGCCCAGTTGGGGTTGCTGGCGCGCATGGCCAACCGGGATGTCGCCCGTCATCTCAGCCGCACCGGCATTGCAGTCGCCGCGCTGATGGTGGCCTTCTCCGCGACGGTGGGCGTTGGCGTGATGGTGGACAGTTTCCGGGGTGGGGTGGCCATCTGGATCAACGACTTGCTCAATGCCGATTTGTATATTGCTCCCCCCAGCATCGAGGAGAGCGGCAGCCGTTCGGAAGTGCTGGCGCCCGAGGCGCTGGCGGTATTGCGCAATACGCCGGGCGTAGCGGCGATTTCCACCTATCGGAGAATCCGGATTGATCTCGATGACCGCCCGGTGATCCTGATCGCTGCGGATCTGGCGCCCGCTTCTCAGGCCGGTTATCGGCTGATCGACGGTGATTCCGACTCGGCGTGGCGGGCGTTCCAGACGGGCGAAGCGGTGCTGATTTCGGAACCACTAGCCTATCGCCGCCAACTCAGGGTCGGCGATGCGCTGGCATTGCCAACCGACCAAGGTCTCCGTACTTTCCTGATTGCCGGGGTATTCCTGGACTATGGTTCGGAACATGGGCGGATTCTGCTGCATCAGTCCGGCTATGTGCGTTATTGGCGCGATCCGGCAGTGAGTTCAACCGCAGTGTTCGCCGCGCCGGGCCAAGATCTGAAGGTGCTACGCGAGCGCTTGCAGGAACGACTGAGGCCGATTCAGCCGCTGCTGTTCCGTTCCAACCGCGAGATTCAGGCGCGTACTCTGGAAATATTCGACCGCACGTTCACGATAACCAATGTATTAAGATTGCTGGCGATTCTGGTTGCTGTCGTCGGGGTATTAAGCGCCCTGCTGGCCCTGCAACTGGAACGGGCGCGGGAATTCGCGATATTACGCGCAACCGGCATGACAGCGGGCGAAATCGGTGGACTGGTGTCGTTGCAAACAGGTTTCATGGGAGCGGCGGCGGGATTATTAGCAATTCCGACCGGACTGCTGTTGGCGGCAGTGCTGATTTTTGTCATCAACCGCCGGGCATTCGGCTGGAGTTTGCCGTTCGAGGTCAATCCGTGGTTGTTGCTGGAAACCGTGGCGCTGGCGATCTTCGCGGCGCTGCTTGCTGGACTCTACCCGATCTGGCGCATGGCCTGCGCCCGACCGGCGGAAGCGCTGCGGATGGAGTGAAGATTCGCTATGCATAAACGATATGGAGGGTACGGCCTGCTCATCGTTGGGCTTGGAGTAGCCCTGATCGGTTACTTCACTCGCCCCCACCTCAAACCGATTGAGAGCGTGACCGTCAGCAGCGTGCTGAGCGGCGATGATAGCGCCGGCTATCAGCGCGCTGACCAGCCCCGTCTCTTTCGTTTCCCAGAGGATCATGGGCCGCATCCGGAGTTTCGCAACGAGTGGTGGTATGTGACGGGCAATCTGGCGGACGCCGCTGGCCGGCCCTTCGGCTATCAATTGACCCTGTTTCGCATCGCCTTGAGTCCCAATCCGCCGGTAGCCGATTCAGCCTGGCGAACGAATCAGGTTTACATGGGCCATTTCGCACTGACCGATGTTGCCCGTAAAAAACACTCCAGCTTTGAGCGGTTCAGCCGAGGCGCGCTGGGTTTGGCCGGAGCGCGAGCGACGCCGTTCCGGGTCTGGCTGGAGGATTGGGAATTGGCCGGGACTGCAACTGACACTTTCCCCATGCGGCTGCGGGCGCGGGAAGGCGGCATCACGCTCGATTTGACCCTCGAAGTCGGTAAGCCGGTGGTTTTACAAGGCGATCGGGGATGGAGCCAGAAAAGCGCTGAACCTGGCAATGCGTCGTATTACTATTCCCATACCCGATTGCCTACGATGGGCGCAATTGACTTGAATGGGCAAATCTTCAAGGTTCAGGGTTCAAGCTGGCTGGATCGGGAGTGGAGCACCAGCGCCCTGGGGTCAGAGCAAAGTGGCTGGGACTGGTTCGCGCTGCAACTCGACGATGGACGTGACCTCATGTTCTACCGCTTGCGTCTGAAAAACGGTGGCATGGACACGTTCAGCAAGGGCGTGCTGGTTGACCAGAAGGGTCAGGCGCGCCTCCTGCAGTGGGGTGCAGTGGATGTGCAACCTTTGGGTGAATGGATCAGCCCGCAGACTGGGGACCGGTATCCGGCGGGTTGGCGGTTGCGGTTGCCTGGCGAAAAGCTGGATTTGACGGTGACGCCAAAAGTGATCGATCAGGAAATGCGGTTGACCGTGCGTTACTGGGAAGGGGCGGTGGCAGTGACCGGTCGCGCCGGAGAGCGTCCCATACAGGGACAGGGTTATCTGGAGATGACGCGGTATGAACGATAGGTTGACTTTGCAATCGGATTTACTCGAGGTTCCGTTACTAATCGAATCCTGCTCTTACGCCCCGCTGCCGCCTAACCTCGAACAGAAAAATTCCCGCAGCCACCGATACATTCAGACTTTCGACGCCGCCTTCGACCATGGGAATGCGCGCTAGCTGGTCGCAAACTTCCCGAGTCAGGCGGCGCAGACCTTTCTCTTCCGCGCCCAGCACAATCGCTGTTGACGGCGTGAAATCCACCTCATACAAACTCGCCTCCGCTGCGCCCGCCGCGCCGATGACCCAGATGCCCTGTTCCTTGAATCCGCGCAGAGTGCGCGCCAGGTTGGTGACTGGTATGAACGGTGCGATTTCCGCTCCCCCGCAGGCGACCTTGCGCACCGTCGCGTTCAAACCCGCGGCCCGGTCAGCGGGCGCGATGACGGCGTGAACACCCGCCGCTGCTGCGCTGCGCAGGCATGCGCCGAGATTGTGCGGGTCCTGCACCCCGTCCAGGACGAGCAGCAGGAGCGGCCCTTCGACCGCCGCCAGCAGCGCTGGCAGATCATCCTCCCCGTATTTCTGTTGCCGGGCAGCCAGGCGGGCCACCACCCCCTGATGATGTGCGCTGCCGCTCAAACGATCCAGTTCCGCTCGGTCAACCCGGTGAACGGTGAGACCTAACCGGGTTGCGGTAGCCAGCACCGCTTCAATTCGTCGATCCCGGCGCTGGCGCTCAACCCACAGCTCATGCACCTGTTCCGGCTCGTAGTCCAGCGCCGCCGTGACCGCATGCAAACCGTAAATCAGTTCTTCAACCAAGAGGTTTACTCCTTGCGCCGTCGCAACGGATAGCGGTTGCGTCGCGTCGATTCGCCCCGCTGGCTTTCCACCGGCTCAAAGTCGATCTTGCGTTCATCCAGATCGACACGCGCCACCTGAACCCGCAAGGCATCGCCCAACCGGTAGATCTGGCCGGAACGCTCGCCCTGCAAACGATGGCCGATGGGATCGAATCGATAGAAATCATTGCGCAGCGCCGTCACATGCACCAGACCTTCCACATACACGCCGCGCAATTCCACGAACAGGCCAAAACCGGTGACGGCAGTAATGATGCCATCGAAGACCTGCCCGACCTTGTCCAGCATATATTCGCATTTCAACCATTCCACGGCATCGCGCACCGCCTCATCCGCCCGCCGCTCGGTCATAGAGCAATGCTCGCCCAGCCCCACCAGATCGGCGTGGGTAAAGGGAAAATCTGCGGCTTTACCACCCTGGAGAACATGACGAATGGCGCGATGCACCTGCAAGTCTGGATAGCGGCGAATCGGCGAGGTGAAATGCGCGTAAGCCTCCAGCGCCAGGCCGAAATGGCCAAGGTTGCCAGGACTATAAACCGCCTGGGCCAGTGAACGCAGCATCACGGTTTGAATCAGATGCACATCTGGCCGCTCGTGAACCTGTTCCAGCAAGCGGGTATAGTCCCGCGGCGCAGGTTTATCGCCACCGCCCAGCCCCAATCCCAGTTCGCCCAGGAAAGCGCGCAGCTTGTTCAACCGGTCTTCGGTCGGTCCCTCGTGAATCCGGTATAACCCCGGCATCTTATGGCGCTGAAGGAACCGGGCGGCGGCGACATTGGCGGCAATCATGCATTCTTCGATCAGCCGATGCGCATCGTTACGCTGCGTCGGCAAAATGCGTTCGATCTTGCGGTCCGCGCCGTACTCGATCTCCGTTTCCTG
Source organism: Candidatus Competibacteraceae bacterium (assembly GCA_020444905.1). Lineage (GTDB taxonomy): Bacteria > Pseudomonadota > Gammaproteobacteria > Competibacterales > Competibacteraceae > UBA2383. Next base: position 3,601 of record JAGRHQ010000021.1, on the reverse strand, counting down.
GGTATCGAAATCCATCGCCCCGCGCTGTTCCCGCGAGACGCGCAAGACCTGATACAACTCCAGCAGGCGATCCAGGTGTGGAACCTGTTCAGCATATTCGGCGCGGAGCTGAGGACTGCGTTCGGCAACGATGGCGGCGACTGTGTCATAGGTCAGACGCGCCTGAGAACGCATCACCCCCTCAGCGAAGCGGGAACGGATAATGCGGCCCTCGGCGTTAATCGTCATTTCGCAGACCATGCACAACCGGTCAACCTGCGGATTCAGCGAACACAGGCCGTTGGACAGCGTTTCCGGCAGCATCGGAATCGCCCGGTCTGGGAAATACACGGAATTTCCGCGCTTGCGGGCTTCCCGATCCAGCGCCGTTCCGAGCTGCACGTACCACGACACATCGGCGATGGCGACTAGCAACCGCCAATTGTTCCCGCGCCGCTCGCAATACACCGCATCGTCAAAATCGCGGGCGGTGACGCCGTCAATCGTGACCAGCGGCGTGTTGCGCAAATCCCAGCGTCCCTGACTAGCGGACTCCGGGACTGTTTCACCGTACTGACGGGCTTCCTCGATCACCGCCTCCGGCCACTCCACCGGGATGCCGTGGCTGGCGATGGCGATGCGAATCTCCATACCTGGGGCCATGTGATCGCCCAGCACCTCTTTGATGCGTCCGAGGGGCCGATTCTGGGCGCTCGGTTGCTCAATCAGTTCGGCAATCACAATCTGGCCGGCCTGGGCTGCGCCACGTCCCTCTGCGGGTACGATGATGTCCTGGTTGATTCGTTTATTGTCCGGGATGACGAAATAGACGCCGCGTTCCTCGCAGAACCGCCCGACCACCGTTTCAGTGTTGCGCTCCAGCACTTCAACGACTGCGCCCTCGCGGCGTCCCCGGTAATCGACGCCGATCACGCGCGCCACCGCCCGGTCGCCGTGCAGCAGCTTGCGCATTTGCCGGGGTGAGAAGAACAGGCTGTCCCCACCCTCGTCGGGAATGAGGAAGCCGTGGCCTTCGGGATGGCCGATGACGCGACCGGTGACCAGATTCATCTTCGTCACCGGGCCATAACCCTCACGGCGGTTGCGGATGAGCTGTCCATCCCGCTCCATGGCGCGCAACCGACGAGACAATGCTGCGACTTCCCATTCATCTAATTGCCATTCCGCACTGAGTTCTCCAAGAGTCAGTGGCATACCGCGTTCTTCCAGAGTCTGGAGAATCAGTTCACGACTTGGGACAGTTCGTCCATATTTTTCTTGTTCTCGGGTGGCAAAGGGATCAATCTGTTGCCAGGAACTGCGTTTTTTATTTTTCATTTCAGATCATTATGGATAAATTACAAATTGGTGAAGGGGAACGGGTTGACAGTTGTGGGGTCTATCCGTATAGTCCGCTCCCGTTCCAGAGAAAGGGACGCTTTCAAGCCGAAGTGGCGGAATTGGTAGACGCGCTAGGTTCAGGTCTTAGTTGGGGAAACCCAGTGGAGGTTCAAGTCCTCTCTTCGGCACCAGATTAAAAAGCCCGGTTTAATGCCGGGCTTTTTTGCGTTTCCACCGCCTATAAATCCATGTTGCGCCAGCGTCCTGATTCCCGATCAGCGCCAATGTCAATGTAAGCGCTCAGCCTGATGATTTGGGGAAAATGCGAGCCGTCGAAAGTGAACAGGGATCGTTGGGGAAATGGTGATGTCCGCTTTAACCTTGCGTTTGAACGCTTATTCCATTGCTCCCAGCGCGACAGTGTTAAAACCACCATCCACATAAATGATCTCGCCAGTAATGCCAGAGGCCAGGTCCGAGCACAGAAAAGCCGCGGTATTGCCGACCTCTTCAATAGTTACGCATTTACGCAATGGCGCGATGTGTTCAAAGGTATCCAGCATTTTACGGAAGTTTTTGATGCCGGAGGCCGCCAGGGTGCGGATGGGTCCCGCGGAAATGGCGTTCACCCGGGTGCCTTCCGGCCCCAGGGTTTGGGCCAGATAGCGCACATTGGCGTCCAGACTGGCCTTGGCCAAACCCATAACGTTGTAGTTCGGCACCGCCCGCGCCCCGCCCAGATAAGTCATGGTGATCAATGCCCCACGCCGACCTTTCATCAATGGTCGGGACGCTTTGGCCAGCGCCGCGAAACTGTAGGAACTAATGTCGTGGGCGATGCGGAAATTCTCCCGGCTGATCCCCTCCAGAAAATCGCCTTCCAGCGCCTCGCGCGGCGCGTAGGCAATGGAATGAACGATGATGTCCAATCCATCCCAATGTTGCTTGAGCGCTTCAAACAGGCCGTCGATGTCAGCATCCCGCTCTACCTCGCAGGGCAGAACGATGGAGCTGTCCAGCTCGGCAGCCATTTTTTCGACCCGGGGTTGCAACTTATCGTTCTGATAGGTCAAGGCGAGTTCGGCGCCCTCCCGATGCATGGCCTGGGCGATGCCCCAGGCGATGGAGCGGTTGCTGGCGACCCCCAGAATCAGGGCGCGTTTGCCGGCGAGAAAGCCCATAATGAACTCCTTTGATGTTTTGCTATCGTCTAAATGAGTTGAACAGGCAAACTGTAAAGGATAGACATGAATCGTGCAAAATTCTGTTTTCCCGGCGGGCTGGCCGTTGCCGTTAGTCTGCTGATCTTCGGCGGCTTGCCGCTGGCGACGGTGGCGTTCGCGGAACCGATGCACGGCATCGCGCTACATGGCCAGCCAAAATATGGGCCGGATTTCACGCATTTTGATTACGTTAATCCCGATGCGCCTAAAGGTGGCGAGGCGCGGTTCGCGGCGATCGGCAGTTTTGATACGTTCAACCCATTCAATATCAAGGGTGAATCTGTTGTCGAGATTGGTCAGTTATTTGAAAGCCTGATGACCAGCAGCGCCGATGAACCGTTCAGCGAATATGGACTGATCGCCGAAAGCGTGGAAGTTCCCGATGATCGCAGTTCGGCGACGTTCACCCTGCGCCCCCAGGCGAAATTTCATGACGGCAGTCCGATCACGGCGGATGACGTGCTGTTTTCCTTCGAGACGTTGAAGAGCAAGGGCCACCCCTCCTATCGTTTCTACTATGCCAATGTGACCGGCGTCGAGCGACTGGATGAGCGGCGCGTAAAATTCACTTTCGCCCCCGGCGAAAACCGGGAATTGCCGCTGATTGTCGGTCAAATGCCGGTCCTATCAAAGAAATATTGGGAGAACCGGGACTTTAGCGCTACTACGTTGGATGTGCCGGTCGGCAGTGGTCCGTATAAAATCGAGCGCTTTGAACCGGGTCGGTTCATTGTTTATGCTCGCGATGAACACTACTGGGGTAAGGATCTGCCGGTGAACCGGGGCCAGCATAATATTGATCGGCTACGCTATGACTACTACCGCGATGTTACGGTGGCGCTGGAAGCCTTCAAGGCTGGTGCTTACGACCTGCGCGTGGAGAACGTCGCGAAGCAATGGGCCACTGGTTACGACTTTCCAGCCTTGCGCGAGGGACGGGTCAAGAAAGAAACCTTCCCAAATCAATTGCCATCTGGGATGCAGGGATTTGTTTACAACCTGCGGCGACCGCTGTTTCAAAATTCCAAGGTTCGTGATGCGCTGGCTTATGCCTTCGA
>JAGRHQ010000219.1 GCA_020444905.1 Candidatus Competibacteraceae bacterium | reverse complement strand
GAAACGCTTGAGACCTTTTTCGGTCAGGCGGATGGCAGTGGAGCCGTTGGCGATCTGCGGAATGCCTGCCTCGTCATAAATCGCCTGGGTCGCTTCGGTGACCGAAGAACCGTAAGTACCGATGACCGCCACAATGCCTTGGGTGGTCAGGCGTTGCGCGGCCAAGGATGCCGTGCGCGGATCACCGCCATCATCCTCGGTAATCACCTCGATCTGCTTGCCCAACACCCCGCCTTTGGCGTTTTGCTGTTCGGCCAGCAACTCGACGATCTTCTTCATGCTTTGCCCTTCGCTGGCCCAGGAACCAGTCAAGGGCGCCATCAGGCCAATTTTAACCGCGTCCGCCGCATAGGCCAGGCTGCCGGTCGCCAAACCGATTGCGGCGACCAGCGCCAAAAGTGGTTTTTTCATAGTATGATTTCCTCGTGAGTCGGGTCAGCTATCGAAAGGGAATAGTGATCGGGAAAGATTGTTAAACAATCAACAATAGCAGTGATTTAAAAACCGTCAAATGCGTCGGGCCGCCACAGAGTGGCTAATTGCCATGCTGTCACTTGCCCCATAATGCAGCAGGGCCTGCTGATGTTGCCCAAGAAACAAGCAGTCTCGTGATTGACGCCTGTAGATGGACATGGAGCCTGCTGAAACCCTCCCTGGCGTCGGAAAACTTTACACGCAACCTTCCGTTTTGACGACCTTGTCTTGCTGTCGGGCTTTTAAATAAAATTAAATAATATCAATTTATTATTTATTAAGTTGACCGGTTTTTCAAGTAGAGGCGATCCCCTGCCTGGCAAGTAGAGATTCTTGTGCGTGTCAGGAAATTTTACACCTTGTTGAAACTTTCGGCATTGGATTTTGCAGAAAAAAATAAATATTATTATATAAATAACATCAACTTATGCTAAATAAGGTGTAATTATTCATGAATCAATACTGTCAGAAAATTTTACAGTAGAACCGAAAGAATTAAATCAAGTCATTGATTTTTATATATCGGTATGATTTTTGCAGAAAATTCGGAAATTTCCTGTTTATGAGGAATATGACCTCGCAGGATCAGAATGCATCCTTAACCGTCAATTCAATCGATCCTTTATCCAAGGGGAGTGAAGTTTATGAATCTGAAACGCTCTGTTGCATCCTTCCTCATATTGGGCGCGCTTGCCATGGGTCCCGCCATCGACGCCCAAGCCGCTGCTATCAGTACTTTAAACCTGAGTGGCGATGCGGAGGTCACGGGGTTCGCCGACGGCACTCCGGGAACCTTCACTGCAGACTTGGACAACCTGAGTGGCAGCGTCAACCTGGTCGCCTTGCCAGACGGCAATTACAACGTCAGCGTAGAGGGTTCGCTTTCATTACCGGGCTTTCCCCTGGTCAACATACCGCTGACGCCCATCTTCAGCGGCGCATTGTCGTCGACTGGACTGACGCCAGGGAATTACAACTTCATCTTCGGTACGTCTCTCGGCGTCGACATCCCCTTCGCATTCGATATCAGCTATGACGGCAACACGTCGGCGGCGGTGTTGGCAGCGCTAAATAGTTTGACCGGTGCCTCGTTTGTCGACCCCGCTGGTGCCGGCACCTTGGGGGTGACGGGAACCTTCTTCGCAAATGGCACTAGCGCACAGATAAACTTTACCGAATCCAACTTGTCTTGGGCGGGTTTTGGCGCGTTATTGGCTGGAGTTGATGGTTTGTTGGGTAGTCCTGACGGTCAGCTTGCCGGTACTTTCGGGGTCGATATGACCGTTACCGCCGCTCCAGAACCGGGTACGCTGCTGCTGCTGAGCGCCGGGTTGCTAGGCTTGGTCAGCCGCCGCCAGCGAGCGAAAGCGCTGGCTTGATGCGCTGAGCGGGTCAGGGCAGCCACCGCCCGGCCCTCTGGGATACAAGGCCGCCATCGCGCGCAACGCCGATGGCGGCTTTCTTGTTGGTTTCGCAAAAAACGAGTAGTGTCTGAAGGATCGTAGGGTGGGCAATGACCACTCTACCCACCATGTTTTCCAAACGCTACCCTTCTTATGCGGATTCCTCATGTTTGAACGTATTTTGGTGCTTTGCACCGGCAACATCTGCCGCAGCCCCATGGCCGCTGCAGTTCTGCGCCAGCGTTTGCAGGCGAAAAGCCAGCCAGCCGACATCCGCTCCGCCGGCATCGGCGCAATGACCGGCCATCCCGCCGAAGAACCCGCCCAAGCTCTGATGCGCGCCCGAGGTCTGGATATTTCTAGCCATCGCGCCCAGCAGGTCAATCACGATCTGTTGCGTTGGGCGCAACTCATCTTTGTCATGGAACCCCACCAACGCGACGCCGTGTTGGCGATGGCACCGACCCTGCGCGGCAAAGTGTTTTTACTGGGGCACTGGATCGGGGAGAGCATCCCCGATCCCTACCAGCAGGAACAGGCTGCCTACGAAAAAGCCTTAACTCTCATCGATCGCGCCATCGATGCCTGGATGGACAAGCTGTAACCGCAGTCGTAACCATTCAGTCCCCCCTTTGCCAAAGGGGGGAGGTGAACGCTTACACCGCAGTCCACTCCCGCCATTGGTTTTTTTAACTCTTCTTATACGAATAGCGGTAAACATAGCCCTTGTAGCCATAGCGATAGCGCAAGCGATTGACGTCCAGATCGTTAAACACGAAGCCCTTAACTTGCACCCCAGCCTGAGCGAGGCGCTTGATCGTCTGCTCCAGTTCCCGCATCGGATGGTTGCCGGCGCGCGCCACCAGCAGAGTCGCGCCCGTCATCCGCCCGACAATCGCTGCATCCGTCACCGCCAGCACTGGCGGCGCATCGACAATGACAATGTCAAACAGCTTGTTCAATTGTTGCAACAATTCCTCAAAACGCAGATGCATCAGCAACTCCGAGGGATTCGGCGGACGCTGGCCCGTCGTGATCGCCATCAAATTGGGTAAAACAGTCGCCTTGAGAATCTCCTCCAGCCGGGCAACCCCGCTCACATACTCGGACACGCCCTGTTCGCGGGACAGGCCAAAACCCTGATGCAAAAGACCTTTGCGCAAATCGGCATCCACAATCGCCACTTTCTTGCCGGACTGAGCCAACACAACCGCAAGATTCTTTGAGATAAAGCTTTTACCCAGTCCCGGACTGGAGCCGGTGATCAACAAAGCCCCGTTATCTGCATCCATCAAAGCAAAATGCAAGGTGGTGCGCAAACTGCGCAAGCTCTCCACCGCATCGTCCTCCGGATCGACTATTGCCAGCAACTGGCCCTCGTCGCCTCTATGGCGTTTCAGTACGCGGGCGATTGCAACCTCGCGTTTGCTGTGCGGAATGGAGGCGTACACCGGCAGACCCAACCGATGCTCGATCTGCTCCGGGTCATCGACCGTCACCTGCAACTGGCGGCGCAGAAACACCAACCCCAGCCCCAATACCAAGCCCAGCACCAGGGTGACCGCCAGCACCAACGCCTTACGCGGTTTCACCGGCTCATCCAGCGCCACGGCAACATCGACAATCCGCACATTGCCCACCGTGCCCGCCCGGGCGACCCGCAACTCTTGCGCGGTGGTCAGCAGGCCAGCGTACAGCCGGGTGTTGACCTCCACATCGCGCGCCAACCCGAGAATACGCTGCTGGGTGATCGGCAGTTTCGACACCTGCGCATCGAGTTTCTCGCGACCCGTCCGTAACCGATTTAGCTTGGCGTCGAGCGCTATGACCGTGGGATGAGCCGGGGTGTAGCGCTGGCGCAGATCATCGCGTTCCTGCTGCAATTTCAGGATTTCGGCGTCGAACTCAACGATGGACTTCAGCACGCTTTGAGTTTCGCTGGTCAGATCGACCGACCCTTCCTGCAAACGATAGGTGTTGTAAGCCGCTTCGGCAGCATCGAGTTGATCTTTCAGCAAGGGCAACTGCGTTTCCAGAAAAGCCAGGGTGTTTTCCGATTGCGCCGAGCGGCGTTCGACATTCTGGCGCACATAGGTTTGCAGAATCTCATCCAGAATCTGCGTCAACTGCGCCGGTTGCGGCCCCAACAGGCTGATCTCGATGATGCTGGAGCCGCGAGTACGCTCCTGCGCTGAAAGCTGTTCGAGTAATTCATCAATCGCCGTAATGCGCGAATCGCGCCGCAGCGTAAAGCGTGTGCCGGGCCGCGCCTTCAGCCGGGAAATGAACAAACTCACTCCACCGCCGGTGGCGCGTTCGCCGACCTGGCCTTCCAGCAGGCGCTGTTCATCCGGGTCGAACAGCGTGAAGCGGCCAGCCTCGCCGGCTACCAGGGTAAAATCCTCTCCCAGCAGCGCCGGTGGCGTATCCAGAGCGTCCAGGGTGATTTCTTCGCCGCCCCAAGCATACGTTTCCGCCCCAAGCCAGGGCAGACTGACCCCTTCGCCAGTGTAGTGTCGGGCAATAGCGGCGCCGATCAGCGGAACATACATCGGTTCGGCATACAAATCGAGTTTGAGCCGATCCACTACTTGGCCCAGCACCATGCGCGATTGCAGCAACTCCAGTTCGGTGGTGACCGGATCGGCCTCAGTACCTTCCAGCATCGGCTTTAATGCCGCCAGCGCGGTTAGACCGCCGCCAAGACTTTGTTCGACTTGCAGCAGAGCGTCAGCCTTGTAGATCGGCGTGGCCAGAAACGCATAGAGTCCGCCACCCAGGCCGGTGATGAAGATAACCGCGAGGAGAAACCATTTGTATTCCAGTAGGATGGCCAGGTACTCGCCCAGGTTAATCTCTTCGTCCAGGGCGTCGAAGGATGCGCGTTGGGTCGGGATGGGCGGCGCGGTTCGTTCAAGCGTTGAAGCGTCAGGCAGGTCGACCATCAGCGCACCGGCGCCCGGAACAGCGGGAAGGTGGTGCCCGTCGTATTGAGCAAGGTCGCAGTAGGCAGGATGTTGGTGATCACCCGATTCCAGCGCACGACATCCGCGGTATCGACATAAACAATATCGCGGGGTTGCAAGGGAAAGCGATCAGCCAGCAGAAGAGCGTCGGGGCTGCGCGAATCAAGATGGTAAATCTCCGGCTGATCGATCTGGCCGCGCATGACAAAAATCTGTTGCGGGTTCGCCGTGGTGTGCAAGACGTCGCCGGCGTCGCCGATGGCCTCCGCCAGGGTCTTGCGGCGCTTGTTCATGATGAAGGAGCCGGGATTTTGCACTTCGCCCAGCACAAACACCTTGTTGAGCTGGCGATCCGGGACGTTGACGATGTCGCCCGGCTCCAATGGAATGTTCTGGTCCACCGCGCCATTTTCGTACAACGCTTGCAAATCCACCCGAAAGGTTTGGCCCTGGCGGGTCAGGGTGATGTTGGCGGGGTCGGCCTGCCCGGTGAAGCCATCAGAGCGGTTGATTGCTTCGATGAGGGTCATTGGGATATCCGTAATCTCGCGCAGGCCGGGCTTGACCACTTCGCCCACCACATAGACCCGCTTGCTGCGATAGGCAGCGACGCGCACGTCAAGCTGGACTAATTCAATGAACTTGCTAAGCGGTTGGGTCAACAAGTTCCGCACCTCGCGCGTCGTCTTG
>JAGRHQ010000218.1 GCA_020444905.1 Candidatus Competibacteraceae bacterium | reverse complement strand
CCCGGAATCGGTCGCTCAAGTCCCCGGTGATTGAGCGTCAGCCCACGGTCGCCGCCTGTTGGCAAGCCTATGAAGTCTTCGTCTTCTGCGCCGTGGTCGCCCAAGGCTTGTTGCAGCTGATCGCTCTGCGCTTTGGCCCTGAAGTCTGGCAACAACATCGGTTCTATCTGCGCACCCGTTCCCGCGACCTGCCCTCGGAGAAAACCGTCCGGCAAGTCCTCGCTCCTCAGGTGATCAAACCACTTCTCGATCTCCCACCAAACAGTCTCATCGCGCAGATCCGACACGCTTTCCAAGGTACCACGGAGGAGGAACCGGCCGACCCGCCCTCGATCGTCTGAATCCTTGCTCAAATCACTCGGTTAAATAATGTATTCTTGGCTGATTAACCTTCAGTCAGGGGCGGTCTTGTTCGACGATTAGACCGAGAACTTACGACTGAGGAGCTAGAGTATCCAGGTCGAAGATGGCGGCTCGACTCGGTACGAGCACGATGTCTGCCGCTCTAACAGCCACGATGGTCGTATTGCTGATGGCCGGGGGAGTATCGATGAATACCCAATCTATTTCACTCATTTGTTTGAGGACTTGCAACAAACGCGCGGCTTGTGCGGAGATCACGGAGGGTATTGCTGTCTGGCGCCGATCTCCCCAATTCGCTGCCGTCGCCTGGGGATCGAGATCAATGAGAGCTCCCTTGATTCCAGAATTGGTGGCAGCAACAGCTAGATTGACCGCTAGCGTTGTCTTGCCTGCCCCACCTTTTTGCGAAACAATACTAACAATCCGCATGTTGTGTCCGCCATGCATCCGAAAAATGATCAAAAAGTCCGATTTACACGTGTAAATTGCAGCCTGAGATGCTCCCGGCAGTGGATGAACTGATACCAGCCTTTGGTAAATTTTTCAGAGCTTAGATGTGTAAGCTACGACCAAGGAACCTATTATATCATGTCCAAACGCGCTTCCTTGACGACAGCCACCAAACCCAGAATTCCTCAGCAAGCGTTGTCCTTGGCGCAAATAGAAGATTTAGAGTCCGCCGGCGAACTGCAATTGCTCCCTATCGACTTGATCGATTCTAGCCCGTATCAACCTCGGGAAGCGTATGATGATAAGGCACTGGACGAGCTAGCCGCGAGTATTCGAGATATGGGGATCATTCAACCGGTCGTGGTGCGCCCAAAGGATCATCAGCGCTATGAGTTGATGGCAGGCCATCGACGCTGGCTGGCAGCGTCACGCGCTGGAAAAGCGACCCTTCCAGCTTTAATTCGCGCTCTGGACGACCAAAATGCGGCAGCCCTGTCCTTGATCGAGAATCTGCAGCGAGAAGATCTGAACCCGCTGGATACGGCGCAGGGATTGCAACGTATGTTGGATGAATTTGGAGTCGCGCAAAAAGATCTTGCCGCATTACTCGGTCGTTCGAAGGCAGACATTACCTTGACACTGGGATTACTAAAGCTACTCCCTGATGTACAGTCTTATATTAGACAGCAGGAACTAACCGCTGGTCACGGCCGCCTCCTTTATCGATTGCCACCCGAGCAACAAAAACGGTTGGCACAAGCGGCCGTAGCCAAAGGCTGGACGGTACGTAAACTTGAGAAAGTGATTGCAAGACAAAAATCAGATTCTATTTCTGAGCTTCATCAAGATCCTAACATTCATCGATTAGAAACAGTGCTCATGGAGCATTTCGCGGTACCCGTGCAGATTCGTTCGAATCAGCAAAAAGGATCTGGTTCTATCACTTTCCGTTACCATTCCTTGACCGAATGTGAAGCTATCTTGGAACGCTTTGGACTAAAAAAAGATCTCTATCAATAAATTGTTGGTATGTCTATGACGCTGGCAGAAACCATTTACCAACACAGTCGCCAGTTACCGGAACCGGCGGCGCGGGAAGTCTTGGCGTTCATTGAAAACGTCGAGAAACGCTATGGCGTCCTGTCCACGACACCTGCCGCAGAGAACGGCACCGAGACGTTTCTGGCGGCAGTGGCCGGAACCCTGAGTGATGATTTCCCGGACGACATCACCGGCGATGACCTGGGCGTCGATACGCCCCGCGAGGCGTTGGACTGCCCTATCTGCTCGATACCAATGCTGTGATTTTTTGTTGAAAAACCACTCTACTGTCGTAGCGAAGGTGCGCCGGGTCGGTTCGGCCGAGCTGCAGCCGTGTGCGCCCGTTGAGGCGGAATTGTGGTTTGGCGTCTGGCGAAGCGGTAAGCCTGAAGACAATCGGCAACGCTTGTTGACGCTCTTGTCATGGTTGCCCAGTCTGCCCTTTTCCAGCAGCGCCGCGCCGCACTTCGGCGAAATCCGCGCAGTCCTGGCGCGTCGGGGAACGCCCATCAGCCCTTACGATCTGCAAATCGCCGCAATAGCTTGCGCCCACGGTTTGGTCGTGGTCACACATAACACCCGTGAATTCGCCCGTGTGCCGGACTTGGCGCTCGAAGATTGGTTGACTTGAAATCCACCCTGTTGCCCACTGACTGAGAGGTTCTGAAAGGCTGCTTGATCATGCCTGCACCACCGGCAGATCGTCCCAGCGGGTCGTAGAGGTCGGTGAAAGGTGATGCTAGCGCATCGCCCGGGGCTGGAGAAAACCCGCGCGGGCCAGGCGCAGCGTGCCTGGGGCCCCAGCGGGCGTCAATGATCGAGGCGAACTGATAAGCGATATCCATCGCCGTGGCTTGGCTGGTCAGAACATGATCGCACAAGGCGCGTAGCACAGTGGGCAGGTTGCCGAGCCGTTGCTCCGGGGTAGAGTACTCTTCGCCTTCGCGGTGACGGCGCACCCTCGCGATGAGGGCGTCTATGGTGGTGCTCTCCGGGTCGAGATCATCCACGGTCAGACGGTGAGGAGCGGGGTAGTCGGATTCGGTCATGAGGGATTCGGGAAGGTTGCCGGCTTGATTTTGGTGAACAGGGTCGCATCTCTCCGGTTCCTAGCTGTGCGGTGATGAAACACAGGGCGCGAAATACTGCTACACTTTGAGACATCTTCATGGAAGCGCCGCTGGTGTTGAATTCCTCCTTTGAATCCTGGCCGCTCAAGGAACAGACTGCAAAAATCTTGGGCTTGCCACAAGTCGCTGTGACCCCCGCCGCCCAGATTCTGGCTGATGGCGACGGCTGGCTGTGGTTTGAACCAGCGGCGCAACGGGACTTTCCCGCCGCTTCGCAGGAAGAAGCTCTGGCGCGCGTGCAGCGGCGGGCGATGGGATCGCATTTGCGGCCTCTGCTGCCAATCTTGCATCAGTGGGCGTGCTCTTCCCGTCTTGTGAGGATCGACATGAAATACATCGCGATCGCCGTACTTCTCGCCATCTTCGTGGGCGCTATCTTTTACGCCGTGAATCATAGCAGCGAGCCGCCTAAAGCAGAGCAGAATACTGGCTGGATGCAACGCTAAGCAGCCAGAGGGTCGATCACTTGTACTGTGCGATGGCTGTGCGCTCGTCCGCGAGTGGGGCCGGATCGGTGACCGGGCAAACACGACGGAGATGGAAGGATCGACAAGCGCATGAATGAATTTCGCCGGCTGGCGGCGAAGATGGATCAGCACATGCAACAATTGGCGGCCGAAGGGGTCACCGACGCGCCGGTCATCCTCCATCGCATGATGGGCTACGCGCCCGATCTGCACCGGATTTGGACCGGGACTACCGACGATCAACTCCTGGCGCTATCCCACGAATTCCCCGGTTTCTACCGCTATGCCCGCATCGTGGAAGAAGCGTTTGAAGCCGAACGCCAGAAGGCCGCGCGGCCCTATGACGGCCTGGCCCCGCTGTCTGAACCGTACAAGCAAAGGGCGGCAGAGTTGCTGACCACAGCGGCCACCCTGGAGCGCGGCTATCAAGCGCTTCTGGGTAGCGGCCACCGGCAAGGCGTTCAGCCTCAAGTCCGTGAGATGGACCAGCTCCATCAGCAATGGCTGTCCGATCTGGAACGCTTCAAACGCGCTTTGCGCGCCCAGGGCGCAGAACCCAGGGCATTGGAGTACGTGAATGAAGCGTTCGGACACCTTGCTGAGCGCATCAAGCAACTTGCAGGCTGAAGTGGGCGTGATGGAATTTACAGCGGTTCCGACTGACAACTCCTTTATGGAAAGCTGTCGGGTGGCCAGCGTATGACCCCAATTCGCTTGGAACGGCGCAAGTCGGCCCAGAACCTGATGAGGTTCTATGATCACCGTAACCCAGACTCTATTTGACGGCTGGGCGCTGGTGCGGGAATGGGGCCGGGGATCAATGACCTTGGCGATTAGCAAAGCGAGCGCATAGGATGATAGGACCGTTTTTCCATGCTGAAACTTGAGGACCTCCGCAAGGACGCCGCCGTCAACGGCATTGCGCCGGGCCAAGTCGTCCGCGTGGTCACCACGGAACCGGTGGGCGACAACGCCCTAACGGTTTATTACCGGACGCCCGATGGTCAGTTGGCGGAACGGATGCTGTTCCGCACCGACGAGTCCAGCTTGTCCCTCGCCGAAGCGGGGCGGCCTTGGGCTTTCGATGCGCCGGGCGGCGAATTCAAGCTGGCTTTGGAAGCCTACCGCATCAATCTGGCTTATCTGTTCGATCCGATGATGGCGGTCCACACCTCAAATGTGGAGCCGCTGCCGCACCAAATCACCGCCGTTTACGAATCCATGCTCCCGAGGCAGCCGTTGCGTTACGTGTTGGCCGACGACCCTGGGGCCGGCAAGACCATCATGGCGGATCTGTTCATGCGCGAGCTGCTGATGCGCGCGGACGCCCGGCGGATTTTGGTGATTGCGCCCGGCAGTCTGGTCGAGCAGTGGCAGGACGAGCTGTACGAAAAATTCGGACTGACCTTCACCTTGTTCAGTCGCGAGCTGGAACAGCAATCCCACAGCGGTAATCCATTCGATGATCTGGACTTGCTGATTTGCCGGCTCGATCAAATCAGCCGTAATGAACAACTCCAAGAGAAGCTGGCCGCGACCCAGTGGGATTTGATCGTGGTGGACGAAGCGCACAAGCTTTCCGCATCTTGGTTCGGCAACAAGATCAACGAGACCCAGCGCTTCAAGCTGGGCAAGCAAGTCGGGGCCATCCCCCGGCATTTCCTGCTGATGACGGCCACGCCGCACAACGGCAAGGAAGAAGATTTTCAGCTCTTCATGTCCCTGCTGGATGCCGACCGGTTCTACGGCAAATTTCGGGATGGCGCACACAAGGTGGATGTCACCGACCTCATGCGGCGCATGGTGAAGGAGGAGCTGCTGAAATTTGACGGCACGCCGCTGTTTCCGGAGCGCCGCGCCTATACCGTCAACTACCAGCTTTCCAACCGGGAAGCCGCGCTGTACGAGGCCGTGACCGCCTACGTCAAGGAAGAAATGAACAAGGCCGACCGTCTGCAAGATGGGGGACGCAAGGGCACGGTCGGCTTTGCGCTGACCATCTTGCAACGCCGATTGGCGTCGAGTCCGGAAGCGATCTATCAATCGCTCAAGCGCCGGGCCATCAAGCTCAAACGCCGCATCGAGGAG
>JAGRHQ010000217.1 GCA_020444905.1 Candidatus Competibacteraceae bacterium | reverse complement strand
TCCCACCACTGGTTTTGGGTTTGAATCCAGCGTTGCAGCACATCCTCCATTTGCTGCACCCAGGCAGCCATAACTTCTGGCGTTCCTTGTTCATTGGCGACTTTATGCACCCATTGCTCAACCCAGTTTGCTTCCTGTTGCAGGGTCTTCTTGACCGCTGACTCCCAGGCCGCCAGATTTTTGAGATAGGTTTCCCGCCACGCTTCAACTCCGGCCGGCGGTTGAAAGGGCACAGCGGAACATAGACTTTCCCAGAGGCGCTTTTGGGCGTCGGTCCAGCTTTTAAAAATGTCTTCGTTGATCCACGGCTTCACGTTGCTAACCTCTAGCATTTATGACAAGGTCAGGATTGGCTATAGTGTAGCGGTTTTCCCTGCTTTTCACTCCACCCCGTTGACTTCTCGCGCAAAGCAAGCAAAAAACTTACTTCACGCGCATTCCCGGTTCTGCGCCACTGTCGGGAGTCAGCAGGTAAATGCCCTTGCCATCGCCCGCTGCCAAAACCATACCCTCCGAAACGCCAAAGCGCATTTTGCGGGGCGCCAGGTTGGCGACCATCACGGTCAGTCGTCCATGCAGATCTTCCGGCGCGTAGGCCGACTTGATTCCGGCAAACACTTGACGAACCTCGCCGCCCAGATCCAACTCCAATCGCACCAGTTTGTCGGCGCCAGCAACAGCCTCCGCTTTGACAATTCGCGCCACACGCAGGTCGACCCTGGCAAAATCATCAATGGTGATGGGGGCGCTGACCGGATCATCAATCAGCGGCCCAGAAGGTGGGGCAAGCGCTTTCCCTGTGGACGAATCGTTCTCCCTGGACTCGTCCACCATAGCGGTAATCTGCGCCCTATCGACCCGTTGCATCAAGGGTTTGAATTCACCAATCGTATGATCCAGCAAAGGCGTTTCTAGGTCATCCCAGCGCAGCGGCGGAATTTGCAGAAACTGTTCGACTTGGGCAGCCAGGCCCGGCAACACCGGCTTGAGGTAAATAATCAGCGTCCGGAACAGGTTCAAACCCAGACTGCACACCGTGCGCACTTCATCCCCACTGTCCGGCTGCTTGGCCAGCGCCCACGGTTTACGCTCATCGATGTACTGATTGGCGCGATCGGCCAACGCCATAATCTCGCGCATGGCGCGGCCAAATTCCCGCCCTTCGTAGGCTTGGGCAATGGACGCCCCGGCGGCGACAAACTCGGCATACAACGCCGGTTCAGACAAGTTGTCGGCCATCTGGCCTTTGGAACGGCGGGTGATGAAACCAGCGCAACGGCTGGCGATGTTGACCAGTTTGCCGACCAGATCGCTATTGACCCGATGCAGGAAATCCTCGAAATTCAGATCAAGGTCATCAACGCCATCATTCAGCTTGGTCGCGAAGTAGTAGCGCAGATATTCCGGGCGCAGATGATGGAGATAGGTGCGGGCCTTGATGAAGGTGCCCCGCGATTTGGACATCTTCTGCCCATCAACGGTTAAAAACCCGTGGCAATGCACAGCCGTTGGCTTGCGGAAACCGGCGCCGGTCAGCTCCGCGGGCCAGAATAAAATGTGGAAATAGGCAATATCCTTCCCGATGAAGTGATAAACCTCGGCGGCGCTGTCCGGGTTCCAGAAATCGTCGAAGCACAGGCCGGTCCGATCGCAATAATTCTGGAAGCTGGCCATGTAGCCAATCGGCGCGTCTAACCAGACGTAGAAGTATTTGCCAGGCGCATCGGGAATCTCGAACCCCCAGTAGGGCGCGTCGCGGGAGATGTCCCATTCCTGTAGTCCAGCGGTAAACCATTCATTGAGCTTGTTGGCCATCTGCGGCTGGATGGGTCCACTGGCGATCCAGCTCTTCAGCAGGTTCTCGAAATCGGCCAATTTGAAGAAAAGATGCAGTGACTCTCGGGTTACGGGGGTTGCGCCGGAAATGACCGAACGGGGATTTTTTAGGTCGGTCGGGGAATACGTGGCTCCACAATTTTCGCAACTATCGCCATACTGATCAACTGCGCCACAGCGTGGGCACTCGCCCTTGATGAAGCGATCCGGCAGAAACATCTGCTTTTCCGGATCGAAGGCTTGCGTGATAACCCGGCGGCTGATATGGCCAGCGGCGTCCAGCCGTTGGTAGATCAATTCGGCGTAATGGCGGTTTTCCGGGGAATGTGTTGAATAATAGTTGTCGAATTCGATCAGGAAATCGGCGAAATCGGCCTGATGCTCGCGCCAAACCTGCTCAATCAATTGTTCTGGCGTCACGCCATCCTGTTCGGCGCGCAGCATGATCGGCGTGCCGTGAGCGTCATCGGCGCACACGTAGTAGCATTCATGACCGCGCAGCTTCTGAAAGCGCACCCAGATATCGGTCTGGATATATTCCACCAAGTGGCCGATGTGAATGGGGCCGTTGGCGTAAGGCAGGGCGCTGGTGACGAGGATTCGACGGTTTTGATCGCTCATGGCAAGGGAAATCGCAGTGAAGGAAATCGGAAAAACAGTTAAGTTAGCAGCATTCCGCCATGACTGTCATCTATCCGGTCTCAAGCATGGCGCTTTGACCCTGGAACGAAAGTTCCATCATCGGTAATTCCATGATTCTCCGCCGCAGGGTATGAAGGGTGGCTGAAATCGTACCGTACTCAATCGAGAGGAAACTGAATTAATGTCCGTTGTATCGCGCACCGATGTGGAAAACGCCCTCAAGGGCTATGTGGACCCCTATCTTGAGCAGGATCTGATTGCCGCCAAATGCGTCAAGCAGATTCAGACGGAGGAGAATGGGCGTGTTGAAATCCATGTGGAACTGGGGTTTCCGGCGGCAGGGTATCGGGATACGCTGATTGCTGCGCTCCACGACCGATTGACCACGTTGCCAGGCGTTACCGAAGCAGCCGTTCGCGTGGACAGCAAGGTCGTCGCCCACGAGGTGCAAAAGGGTTTGAAACCTTTGCCGGGGGTGCGGAATATCATCGCCATTGCTTCCGGCAAGGGCGGGGTGGGCAAATCGACGACGGCGGTCAATCTGGCGCTGGCTCTGAGCGCCGAAGGCGCGCGGGTTGGCTTGCTGGACGCCGACATCTACGGTCCCAGCCAGCCACGGATGCTGGGCGCCAATCAGCAACCCGAGTCGCCCGATGGCAAGTCATTATTGCCCGTGGTCAGCTACAATATCC
The DNA here is from genome assembly GCA_020444905.1 of Candidatus Competibacteraceae bacterium. Lineage (GTDB taxonomy): Bacteria > Pseudomonadota > Gammaproteobacteria > Competibacterales > Competibacteraceae > UBA2383. Next base: position 2,397 of record JAGRHQ010000217.1, on the reverse strand, counting down.
AGTCAATGTCCATCGGCTATCTGATCGAGGAAGATACGCCGATGGTGTGGCGCGGGCCGATGGTCACCCAGGCGCTGGAGCAATTGTTGCGCGACACCCGCTGGCATGATCTGGATTATCTGATCATCGACCTGCCGCCGGGGACGGGCGACACGCAGCTGACCCTATCGCAGAAGGTTCCGGTCAGCGGGGCGGTCATCGTTACCACCCCGCAGGATATTGCCTTGTTGGATGCGCGTAAGGGATTGAAAATGTTTGAGAAGGTTGAAGTGCCGGTGTTGGGGATTGTCGAAAATATGAGCACTTACATTTGCTCCCAATGCGGCCATGAGGAAAACATCTTCGGCGAGGGTGGGGGCAAGCGTATGGCGGAACAGTATAATGTGCCATTCCTTGGCGCATTGCCGCTGGATATTCGGATTCGCCAGGAAACCGACAATGGCCGACCGACCGTGGCGGCGGAACCGGCAAGCCGGATCGCCGAGTTGTATCGGGACATCGCGCGGCGTGCCGCTGCTCGCCTGTCGCTGCAGGCGAAGAATTACAGCCACAAGTTTCCAAACATTGTCATTCAGAATACATAAAGCTTTCCCGATCTATTGTCGGGTGTGGTCACTTCGAGTTCTCTTGAGAGGAGGTATGCGGATGAAATTTCTGAAAACCGGATGGGTAGCAGTCGCGATAGCGGCAACAGGGTTGTTGATCCTGTCTGTCGACGCAGCAAATGCAGCGGAAAAGTGTCGGCAAGAAAAGGTGATCGTCAACGGTCGCGTGGTCGAAACCAAGACCGTCTGCACGAAAACCAAACCCAAGCCCAAATATCGTACTGTTTGTGAAGAATACTGGCGTCGTGGAATCAAATACCGCGAGTGCCACGAAGTCAGAGTACGTTAAGCCTTCGCCAAGCGCGGCCCAAACCGCGCTTGGCGTTTTCCAGGGAGAACGCCTTGCGTCTGTGTGATCGTGACATCGAACGCTGTCTTGAGGAAGGCCGAATCCGCATCGAGCCGCGTCCGTTGCCCAATCGCATCAACGGCGTCAGCGTGGATCTGCATCTCGGGCATCGTTTCCGCGTGTTCAACGACCATGCCGCCTCGCACATCGATTTAAGCGGCCCGCGGGAGGAAGTAGATCATGCTATCAACCGGATCATGGGCAAGGAGATCCGGATTGGCGCTGATGACGCCTTTTTCATTCATCCCGGCGAATTGGCTTTGGCCGCTACCGTCGAGACCATTACCGTACCGGATGATCTGGTTGGCTGGCTGGATGGGCGTTCCAGCTTAGCGCGCCTGGGATTGATGGTGCATGTCACGGCTCACCGGATTGATCCCGGCTGGAGCGGGACCATTGTGCTGGAGTGCTTCAACAGCGGCAAGCTGCCGCTGGCGCTGCGCCCCGGCATGGCGATTTGCGCAATCAGTTTCGAGATGCTCAGCGGCCCGGCCATCCGGCCTTATGGCAAGCGGCAGGATGCCAAATACAAGCGACAGACCGGCCCAACCCCGAGTCGGATTGGCGACGATGAGCCAATTGAAAAGGGTCATTAAATCGATAGTTCGACGAGGAAACCCACATGTCCGCATCCTTACTGCCTGATCGCGTTACCCCCACTGCTACTGTTTCATATCCGGTTCGGCATCTATGGACGGTGGCCGAATTTCAGCGCATGGGAGAAACCGGCTTTCTCCACCCGGAATCGCGGTTGGAACTCATTGAAGGGGAATTATTTGCAATGGCGCCAATCGGACACTTCCATGCCGGGATCGTCCGTATCCTAATGGATCGATTAAGAGCGGCTGTCGGTTCAGCGGCAATTGTAGATTCACAAAACCCAATCGTGCTTGATGAGCAGTCCGAACCGCAACCTGATATTGTCTTGTTGCGTCCACGTCCGGACTACTACTTGAGCGGGCATCCTCGCTCGCAGGATGTGCTGCTACTGATTGAAGTATCGGACAGCACGGTTCAGTTCGACCGCAAGACCAAGGTTCCACTGTACGCTCGGCATGGAATCCCTGAAGTGTGGCTGGTAGTGGGACCCAAACGGCGTCATATCGAAGTCTATCGCGATCCCCTGCCGGATCACAGTGCCTATCAGACCCGCTGGCAATTGCGTGAGGGCATCCTAGCGCCGGTGCGGTTGCCCCAGGCGGAAATTCGCCTGGATAAAGTGTTTATCTAAGCAGCGCAATCTTCCAGCCGTAGCGGTTCCATTAACGGCTTTCCATCGAACCACACTTGTCCATCTTCCAATTTCAGTCGTCCTTCGGCGAACCAGCGAATCGCTTGCGGATACAGGCGATGTTCCTGCTTTAGAACGCGCGCCGCCAGTATGTCAGGATCATCGTCGGGTAATAAGGGAACGCGCGCCTGGACAATGAGCGGTCCGCCATC
>JAGRHQ010000216.1 GCA_020444905.1 Candidatus Competibacteraceae bacterium | reverse complement strand
GGTTCGGCCTGGTCCTGCAGATACGCTGCGATGGCCGGTTCGCGGCAGACACCCTCTTGCAGCCAGGACACCGCATCGCGCAACCGATCGCGGATGCGCTGTCGCAGCTCCTGCGCTGCCGCATCGGTGAACGCGGTGACGACGATGTCGTGGGGCGTGCGCCGCTGCTCGATAATCAGGCGAAGATAGAGCGCGGCGAGCGTCCAGGTCTTGCCGGTGCCGGCGCTGGCTTCGACCAGGAGTCGTCCGTCGAGGCTCACCTCGGTCCAGGAGGCACTCACGACGACTCGCCCGCCGCCGCGCCCCACCCAGCCGGCAGGCTGGCCAGGGTGTTCAGTATCTCGGCCGTCTCGGCGAAGGTCGCAAAAGCCGGGTCGTCCTCTTCCCAGAACGTGCGATCGCCGGCCAGAAGCCAGGCGTAGCCCGGCGACCAGTCCCGCTCACCGACCTGCTGCCAGCCGCCCAGCCTCGCCTGATTCGCGGTCTGGCCCTGGTTCACGCCGGACTGACCCTGGCGTTGTCATGGAGCTTGCTGACCTCATTTGATCACAGTACATCCGCCATTCAATTCACCGAACAGGTCGTCTGGAGTACTACCATCGGCGTTTCCTACGCCCTGGGCGTTGATGGACTAGCCCTGCCGATGGTGTTGCTGACAACCTTGCTGGTCGCCGTGGCGCTCTTGGCTTCCGACCGGATAACCACCGGCGTTAAAGGCTACCACGCCTGGATGCTGATTCTGGAATTCGGGATGCTCGGGGTGTTCATGGCCCGCGACTGGTCGTTGTTCTTCATGTTCTGGGAGCTGACCCTTATCCCGCTGTTTTTTCTCATCGATCTGTGGGGCGGCAAAAAACGCCATGTCGCTAGCCTAAATTTCGTGCTGTACACCATGGGCGGGGCGATTTTCATCCTGATCGGCCTGATTGTCATCTACCGGCTGACGCCGACGCAATCGTTCGCTATGACCGCTATCGCCGAGGCCGCCGTAGGTTTACCTCGTCATGAGCAAATCTGGCTGCTGTTGGCCTTCCTGATCGGCTTCGGGGTAAAAATCCCCATCTTTCCCTTGCATGGCTGGCTGCCGCTGGCCCATGTTGAAGCGCCCAGTCCCGCCAGCATCTTGCTCTCCGGCGTACTACTGAAAATGGGCGCTTATGGACTGCTACGCGTCATAGCGATACTGCCAGAGGGCGCGCTGGCCTTACAACCGCTGCTGGTCGGCATCGCCTTAGTCAGTATTCTCTACGGCGGCTTACTGGCCTGGCGGCAGAGTGATCTAAAAGCCATGATCGCCTATTCCTCAGTCAGTCACATGGGAGTCGTAATACTGGGCCTGTCGACGCTGAATGAGATTGGCCTGCTCGGCGCGGCCCTGCAAATGGCCGCTCACGGCCTGGTGGCCGGGGCGCTGTTTCTACTGATCGGTCTCCTTTACGAACGCACCCATACCCGCGAGGTCGCCGATTACGGTGCGCTGATCCGGGTAACGCCGCGCTTTGCCTTTCTCATCACCCTGGCCCTGCTGGCAGGCATGGGGATGCCGGGTCTGATCGGGTTTATCGCCGAACTGCATGTGCTGATTGGCGGTTTTCAACAGTGGGGCTGGTGGATGATCCTGGCCAGTCTTGGCGTGTTGATCAGCGCTGCTTACGCGGTGCGCACAATCAGCGGTTTATTCGCAGGTCCGGTGCGCCCAGAAATGGCGGACCTTCGCGATTTACAGCCGCGCGAACTGCTGGCGGCGGTCCCCTTGGCGGCGGGGTTGTTAATCCTGGGCATGATGCCTGCGCCGGTTATCGCCTTGATGAGCGCCACGGTAGCGAAATTGACCGCCATTTTCACCTCACTGTCATAGGAGCGATGGCCATGACCACAACGGCAACCGTTCATTCGCAAACCGACGCCATCCCGCCAGCGTCGCTTAGCCCCCGCCAAATCGTCGAACACGCCATTGCTCACCTGGATCATGTGCTGCCCGGCCAGGCGCCGATTCTGAACTTTGTCCATCACAATACCCTGCACGGTTACCAGCACCTGCCGTTTGAACAAGCGTTGGCCGAAGCCGAACAACTCACCGGGATTCGCGCCTATCTGCCGGAAGAGGAATTCCGCAAGTTGCACCGGGCCGGACGGATCGACGATACCGATCTCGACGCCGCTTTCGCCCAACGTCCCACTTTGCGGGCAGAGGAAGCGCTGGCGCAAGTCGCTGAACGAACGATTCAGCGCGGTGAAGTTTTGCGTATTTCGCTGATTTACGGCGTGGAGGCGCTGACGCCCAGTCAATTGGTCTGGCGTATGGAAGAACTCGACGCCACGCAGTGCTTTCAGGACGATGTTCCGGAAACGGCGCGTCAACGTTTGCTGGATGCATCCAGAGCAAGCGCCCACCTCCCCCCTTTGCCAAAGAGGGGCACTGAATGGTTAACGTCTGGACAGGAGACCCGTGTCGCTCTGGAAGACCTGTGGCGGGCCGGTTTGGAAAGTTTCCAATTGCCGACGACCAGTCTCCATCCCGAGGAACTGGTGGATTTGCAACTGACCCTGGCCAAGTCGCTACTGGCCCAGTTCAAGGCCGGGACAGCGGAAGATGCCGAGGGTCCCGTTGTGCATCAGCAGATGCAGACCGAATCCCGGGCGCTGATCAAGCGTTTGTTCACGGATGTCGGCGCAGGAACCACGCTGCGTGGTCTGCTACGGGCGCTGACCGGTCAGGACCTGCTGGATCAGGTTCGCCCAATGCTCATTCGCTGCTGTGCGGCGCATCTGGACGAAGGGCTGGCGGCGTGGAATTTGCCCAATCGCAGCGCTGGCTTGTACGTGGCCTGGCGCCATTTCATGCAGCATGATTTCGCCTGGACTTGCGCGGGCCTGGCCGAGGGACGCGAGACGGTCGCCCGCTGGCCGGATGAACCGGTCGCTGCAATCATGGCCGAACTGCGCCGATTGGGCCTTCCCGAATCTCGTTGGGAAGGTTATCTCACCCGTCTGGCGCTGGAGCTGCCGGGCTGGTCGGGGATGATGAACTGGCGGCAACACCATGCGGATTACCCGGCGAACCGGGAAACGCCCGTCGCCCTAGCCGACTATCTGGCAGTGCGGCTCGGCCTTGATCGCCTGTGGAGCGAACGCCTGTGTCAGGAAACCTGGGGACTGGAGGCCACGCTGCCAGCATTGCTGGACCATTTACGCGCCCATCCCGCCGAGGCGCTGGTGCGCTACGCTCTGTATGAAGGGCGTCTGCCGGAGTATCTGGCCAGCCGGGCGCGTGGGTTGATTGAGGGAACTCTGCAATCCCACTCACTCTTGGTGGAAGAAGGGCAAGGGGAGAAGGGGCCTTGGGACACGCTAGCTGACATGATCTGGACCTGGCGGCATAGCCCGGTCGCGGATCAGCCCGGTACGCCCACCGTACATGGCGATGCCTGGCGACTGTTTCGCCTGGCGCAGCATTTGGGACTGTCCGGCAACCAGGTGCGCGCGCTTGCCCCCCGCGACCGGGAATATCTCCTGGCCACGCTGGATGAATTGCCACCTCATCTGCGCGGCGCAATTTGGCAGTGCGCTTATGAACATCATTACCGGGAATCGCTCATCAACGCCCTGGCCAACAATCACGAGCGGGGACGCTGGGCGATGCGCGAACATCGACCCAGGGCGCAAGTGGTGTTTTGCATCGATGACCGCGAGGAAGGTATCCGCCGCCATCTGGAAGAGTTGAACGCGGAGATTGAAACTCTGGGCGCAGCGGGTTTCTTCGGCGTGGCGATGAACTGGCGCGGTCTGGATGATCGCGTGGCGACCCCGCTGTGCCCGGTGGTGGTTACGCCGGCGCATGAAGTGCGGGAAGTTCCCCGGCCTGGCGCAGAACCGCAACACGCCTTCCGCAATCGGCGGCGGGCGCGGCGTGACCGATTGCGCGCCTTCTACCATGAGATTCGGCGCAACCTGCTGTCCTCGGCCCCGCTAATTGCAACGCTGACACCCGGCGTCTTGCCGATCCTCGCCGGCAAGATTTTTGCGCCTTTCCGCCAAGGTCAACTGGCCGAGGCGCTGGCGAGGCGCTGGGTGCCCGACGCGCCGACCGTGGCAGCGATTAACGCCGCTGACCCAGCGATTCCAGCCACTCCGGAACAGCCGCGTCCAGGATTCACCGATGCCGAACAGACTGACCGGGTGGCCGCGCTGCTGCGCAATATCGGCCTGACTGCCCAGTTCGCGCCGCTGGTGATTTTGATGGGGCATGGCTCGATGAGCCAGAACAACCCGCACCTGGGCGCGTATGACTGTGGCGCTTGCGGCGGTCGGCATGGCGGGCCGAATGCCCGGACTTTCGCCGCTATGGCCAATCGCCCGGAAGTTCGGAAACTGCTGGCGGAACGCGGCATGACTGTCCCTGCCGATACCTGGTTCATTGGCGCGGAACACAATACCTGTGATGAAGCGATCACGTTCTATGACCTCGGCGATCTGCCTACAGAAGTACAGGCTGCGCTCAAAGAATTGCAATGGATTCTCGATCAGGCGCGCGCGCTGTCCGCCCATGAACGCTGTCGGCGCTTTGCTTCCGCCCCGCACCATCCGACGCCCGCCCAGGCTTTACGCCATGTCATCGAGCGATCCCGCGATTTCAGTCAGGCCCGCCCGGAGTTGGGTCACGCCACCAATGCCGCTGCGCTGGTCGGACGGCGGTCGATGAGCCAGGGAGTGTTTCTGGATCGACGAGCATTCCTGGTGTCCTACGATCCCACGCAAGACCCCAGCGGGACGGTGCTGGAAGGCATCCTGTTGGCGGTGGGGCCGGTCGGCGCGGGGATTAACCTGGAATACTACTTTTCCACAGTGAATAACGAACGCTTTGGCTGCGGAACTAAAACTCCGCACAATGTCACCGGCCTGTTCGCTGTCATGGAGGGAGCCAGTAGCGACCTGCGCACCGGTTTGCCCCGGCAGATGATCGAGATTCACGAACCGCTACGCCTGCAAATCGTCGTTGAAGCGCGCACCGATATTCTGGCCGCGATCTACGGACGGCAACTGCCGTTACAGGAGTTGATTGGCAATAGTTGGGTGCAGGTCATCGCCAAAGACCCTGACACCGGGGAATTTGCGATTTTCGATCCAGCGCAGGGGTTTGTGCCGTGGACTGCGCCGGTCAAACCGCTGCCCGTCTGTCGCCGTTCGGGCGACTGGTATCAGGGACATAGTGGGCCATTGCCGCCGGCTTTGGTTGGCGAGGTTGCCGGAAGTTACCAAATTGCAGGCTGAAACTTGGCGTCATTGAGAATCACTAAGCCCTCATTCTATATAAGATTTACTATGTCGCTATTGTCATCTTTATTGTCTATAGCCGTCTTAATTGTTGGATCTTATACCAGCTACAGTATGGTCACCGCTTTTTTTATCTTTACAGGCACACTTATACCAGGAGAAGTAATGTCCCCCGACCTCTATGCGCCAACACTTGCAGATGCATTGACTTCTGTAGCCCTAGGCTTGGTCGCTACTGCCACTTTAGCTTTTACGCGCTACAAGCTATTACCACGGACGCGCTAATGTTCCAGACCGGAATATATAGTCAAACAGTTTTATGTCAATTAACTTTCATAAAATAAGTTACTATAAATAGTGCATAAAAAAACTATCCAAAAACTGTTCAACTATACAATAAGTACTTCATCATGAGAAAGGCATCTATGCGCCGACTGATTACATTTGACTGGGCCATCAAGCG
>JAGRHQ010000215.1:3914-5765 GCA_020444905.1 Candidatus Competibacteraceae bacterium | reverse complement strand
CTCACCCGCCTCGGTGGGATGATAAGATAATTGATAACCTTCTACATGGAGGTTTGGATCATAGATTGGCTGGCGACCCAGGTAGATTTCCTTCATCAACGTCCCCGATTTAATTGAAGACCGTTTAACAGACCCCTAATAATACCAGCAATGCCGGCCTTTCGGCGGAACTGAATTAGGAACGAACCGAGAATGAACGGCTTGCCAAATCGCCCGCCGCTGTGGAGGCCATTGGCGCTGGTGGCGGCGTGGGAACCGCGGCCGGTTCAGTCGGCGGCGGCGCAGTCTTGCCCAAACTCAGTTGCGACAGCAACATGCCGGCGAACATCAGGACACAGCCCAGAATCCCGCGTCCCGCCAAGGCTTCATTCAGCAGCAGCCAACCGCTTAACGCCGCGAACACGGTTTCCAGGCTCAGAATGATTGCGGCATGAGCGGGGGGCGCATCACGCTGGGCCACCACTTGCAGGGTGTAGGCCACTCCGACCGATAACAAGCCGCCATAGAGAATCGGCAGCGCCGCATCCCGCAATCCCTGCCAATGAATCGGTTCAATGACGACAGCGACGCCCAGGCTCAGCGCTGCGCAGACCACGCACTGCAAACAGGCCAGCCGCACCGGTTCGATATGCCGTCCCGACAGCCAGCCAATTACCAACACATGACCGGCCCAAAAGAACGCGCCGATTAACACCAGTCCATCGCCCTGGGCCAGGGTGAATGCATCGGTCACGGTCAGCAGGTACAAGCCCACTGCCGCCAGACCCGCCCCGATCCAGGTTTTCCACGGCGTGCGATGTCCCCATAGCAAGCCCAGCAAGGGCACGATGACTACATACAGTCCGGTGATAAAACCGGCCTTGCCTGCTGTGGTATGTACAATACCGATTTGTTGCAGGGATGCGCCAGCGAAGAGAATCAGTCCAGCCAGAGAACCGCCAGCGATCAGCCAGCGTCCGCCATCAGGCTGCACCAGTAGTTTGGAGTGACGGCGGATGAGTAATAGCGGCAATAAGGACAATGCGCCCAGTAGAAAGCGAACGCCGTTGTAAGTGAAAGGACCTACGTGATCCATACCGACCCGCTGGGCAACGAAAGCCGAACCCCAGATCAGGGCGGTCAGCAGTAATAGCAATTCGGCTCGCAAGGCCCTGGAAATCACGGAAGATGCGCTTTTGGATGATATGGTTGGCAAATGGGTTATTTGGAACTATTCTACCTGAAAATAGTACTAATCCGGTACCGATTAGACGAGCCATGCGGAGCCGCCATGATTCGCATCACCCGAGAAGCCGATTACGGCATTTTGTTGATGACCGCGCTGGCCCAGGCTAAAGGCCAACCCTGTAGCGCCGCCGCTCTGGCGCGGCAGCGCCGGTTACCCTTGCCGATGGTCAGCAAGATTCTGAAGACGCTGACCCGCGCGGGTTTACTGAAATCACAACGCGGCGCGCAAGGCGGCTATATCCTGGCGTTGCCCGCCGCGGAGATTTCCGCCGCCGATATTATTGGCGCGCTGGAAGGCCCCATTGCCATCACCGCCTGCAGCGATGAATCCCATGACCGTTGCACCCGGCAGGAAGATTGCGAGGTCAGCGGCCATTGGCCACGCATCAACTTCGCCATTTATACCGCCTTGCAAAGTATTAGTCTTGAGGAGTTAAGTCAGCCCCTTGCGTCGCGCCCGGTGCGCTTTCACTCTTTGAGCCGGGCAACGACCGTTCGCACGGTTGACCGTCCTGTTTGAAACCCTTGCCTGAATCCGTGAGAGGAATCTTGATTTATGACCGATAGCACCCCCACCCTCGAACGTCTCGCTGCCAGCGATTACAAGTACGGCTTCGTCACCGA
>JAGRHQ010000215.1:0-3814 GCA_020444905.1 Candidatus Competibacteraceae bacterium | reverse complement strand
TCTTGATTTATGACCGATAGCACCCCCACCCTCGAACGTCTCGCTGCCAGCGATTACAAGTACGGCTTCGTCACCGATATCGAACAAGACACCGTGCCGCCAGGGCTGAACGAGGACGTGATCCGGCTGATTTCCGCTAAGAAAGAAGAGCCGGACTGGCTGTTGGAGTGGCGGTTGCAAGCCTTTCGCCACTGGTTGACCCAAAAGCAACCCGAGTGGGCGCGGGTGTCCTATCCACCCATCGACTATCAGGCGCTTTCCTACTACGCCGCGCCCAAGCAGAAAGGCGACGGTCCCAAGAGTCTGGACGAGATCGACCCGGAATTGCGCCGCACCTATGAAAAGCTGGGTATTCCGCTGGCGGAGCAGGCTATCCTGGCGGGCGTGGCAGTCGATGCGGTGTTTGACTCGGTATCGGTGGCGACCAGCTACAAAGGCAAGTTAGCGGAGCATGGCATCATTTTTTGCTCTTTTTCCGAAGCGGTGCGCGAGCATCCCGATCTGGTGCGCCAGTATCTCGGCGCCGTGGTGCCCTATCGAGATAATTACTACGCGACGCTAAATTCAGCGGTGTTCTCCGACGGCTCCTTTGTGTATATCCCGCCGGGGGTGCGCTGTCCAATGGAGTTGTCGACTTATTTCCGCATCAACGCCAGCAACACCGGGCAGTTTGAGCGGACGCTGATTATTGCCGACGAAGGTTCGTATGTATCCTATTTGGAAGGCTGTACGGCGCCGCAACGCGACGAAAATCAACTTCATGCAGCAGTGGTGGAGTTGGTGGCGCTGGACAACGCCACGATTAAATACTCCACAGTGCAGAACTGGTATCCCGGCGACGCCGAGGGCAAAGGCGGCATCTATAACTTTGTGACCAAGCGCGGGTTGTGCAGGGGCCGTGATTCCAAGATCTCCTGGACCCAAGTGGAAACCGGCTCCGCGATTACCTGGAAATACCCCAGTTGCGTGCTGCGCGGCGAAAATTCGGTCGGCGAATTTTACTCGGTCGCCTTGACCCGCGATTACCAGCAAGCGGATACCGGTACCAAGATGATCCACATTGGCAAGAATACCCGCAGCACCATCGTGTCCAAAGGCATTTCCGCTGGGCATGGCCAGAACGCCTATCGAGGATTGGTGAAAATCCTGCCGACGGCGGAAAACGCCCGCAACCATTCTCAATGCGATTCATTGTTGATGGGCGACCAGTGCGGCGCGCACACCTTTCCCTACATCGATGTGCAAAACCCCAGCGCCCAGGTCGAGCACGAGGCCAGCACTTCGAAAATCAGCGAGGATCAAGTTTTTTACTGTAAGCAGCGCGGCATCAGCGCCGAGGATGCGGTGAGTTTGATCGTCAACGGTTTCTGCAAGGAGGTGTTCAAGGAACTGCCGATGGAGTTTGCCGTCGAGGCGCAGAAACTGATCGAATTGAAGCTGGAAGGAAGCGTTGGCTAAGGCAATCCTGATACATACATGGTCCGCCCCGCGATGCTCCCACTACGTTGAACGATGTAGTAGATCGGTCGGCGCGGAACCTCCCCGCTGCGCCCAACTGACTTTCCAGCAACGCAGCGAACGACTCATGTGAATGGTTCCGCGCAGATCTCAAAATCCCAAGTTTTCCATAAACGAGGTAAATTCCGGCGAGTAGAGAAACCCGGACATGGCGTCATTGCGGGTTATGCCGTTCGCTAACTGCTCCAGCCAGAACGCATAACCGCCCTCATCCGGCTCCCGCTGGAAAAAGGTGAGATACAGGTTGGTGATATATTGCCGGTCGGTCGTGTTACGCCCTATATATTCGGGACTGTTGAAGAAGAAATACGCCATGTTTCGGAAGACCGGTTTGGCATCCTCACCTGCGGCCTGGCGTTCGTCGATCAATCCTTTCCAATACGCCAGTCCGTCCGCCTCCGGTTCGCGTTCGAGAATCGAAACGTAGTAGTGAGTAATCAGTTTGATGGCGGAATCGGAGAACGTTGCAGTACAGGTCAGATCACTGGCTGGCATGGTGAATTGGCCCCCGGCCGCATCACAGGGGCTGGGACTCCAGCCGTCAAAGAGACTGCCCGGATCTGCAGTAGCGGTCAGGATCACCCGCTCCCCGGTGGTATAGCGGCCCGCGCCATGAACTGCGCCGCGACCATCGCCCGCCGTCTTCAAAGTCAACACATAGCTCACCGTTTCCGTGCTGAAAAATGTGGCGGTGCAAACCAGGTTGCTGGCGGGCATTTTGAAACTGGCCGCGCAGGGGTAAGGCGTCCAGCGCGCAAAATAATTACCCGCGTCCGGGGTAGCCGTTAATGTTACGGTATCGCCATCAGCATAATCGCCACCGCCATTCACCGCTCCATTACCGATTTTCTCCAAGGTTAACCGGCAGGTTTCCGGAGGAGCGCCAGTCAAATTGAGTTGACCCACGCCGCAGACGCCTTTGACCGCCTCCGGCGTCCCACTGTCACTGGCCGTGCCATCGCCTAATTGCCCGTATTCGTTCTTGCCCCAGGCCCGGACCGCGCCGTCGCGCTGGGTAACCAGGGTATGCCGATCCCCGGCAGCAATTCTTTCCACCTCGCTCACGCCTGACACCGGCATGGGCATACAGCGGGACGTCGACGTGCCATCGCCTAACTGACCGTTCTGATTATCGCCCCAGGTCCAGACCTGGCCATCGGCAGTCAAGGCTACGCCATGCCCCAGACCACTGGCTAATGCGCTAATCGCACCGATCCGGCTCAGATCTACTAATTTCAGGGGAGTCTTTACATGAGTCTCCGCGGTCTCTTGGCCGAATTGGCATTTCTCATTATTACCCCAGCCCCAGAGCGCGCCATCCCCCGTCCTGGCGAGGGTGCGCGCCGAGGTCGAGTCACCACCCGCAGTGATCACCCGAACATCCGCCAAACCAGGTACGAGCTTGGCTGTCGCTGAACTGAAGGTATTGCCGGTCCCTAACTGACCGTAATCGTTATCCCCCCACGCCCAGACCGCGCCATCGCTTTTCAGCGCCACACTATGCACTTCGCTGGCTGCCACAGCGACCACTCCAGTCAAGGGCGGAAAGGTCGGCGGACTCGTATCCGTGCCGGGGACTTCGATGACGACGGGGGTTGGTGTCAGCGCTGTATCCGAACTGTTGTTGCCCAACTGCCGGTAGGAATTATTGCCCCACGCCCAGACTGTGCCATCCTGCTTGACCGCCAGGCTATGCGATTTCCCCGCCGCGACCGCAATCACATGACTCAGGCCGCTGACTTGAACGGGTTCCTGGCGATTTGCGGTCGTCCCGTCACCTAACTGCCCGAATTCGTTCTTGCCCCAGGCCCACACTGTGCCATCCTCGCGCCGCGCCACGCTGTGTTGACCACCACTGGCCACCTGCACCCAGTCATCATTAGTCGCCGAGGGAGTTGCCGCTGCCGCCGCTGATGCGCCAGTCCAGCGCGACCAGCGAATGGGAAATTTACGATTTCGCCCTGCACTCGGGTTACCGATCTGGCCGCTCTGATTCGACCCCCAAGCATAACCCCAGGGTTGATCGGCGGCGCCATTGGCCAGGGAATGTTCGCTCCCGCCGGACAGGTCGCTGGCGCCAGCCCCGATTGGCGACAGCAATAGAAGAACGACAATAGCCAGGAAATGAGAGCAGGGCAAAAATGTAAAACAGTGACGATGATACATGGACATTTCCTCTGAGATTGGGAGCGTGTGTAGAACCTCCCTCTCCCCATACGAGAAAAGCCGGGGGCGAGGGTGATTTTTCAATCAGTTAAATGCGTTTTGTACGATCTCCCTCTTTGCCAAAGGGGGA
>JAGRHQ010000214.1 GCA_020444905.1 Candidatus Competibacteraceae bacterium | reverse complement strand
TCCGCCCGGACGACCAGGCGCTGCTGGCCACCCTGCAACCGGGCCTGCCGCTGGTCGCTCGACCGTATTACGCTTTGGGCGAGTCCCTGGGCAGATCGGAATGCGCGGTGCTGGAAAAACTCCGCGACTGGCTGAGGCAGGGCGTGATCAAGCGGCTGGGGATCATTGTTCGGCATCGGGAACTGGGCTACCGCGCCAACGCGATGGTGGTCTGGGACATTCCCGACGCTGAGGTCAGTGCAGTCGGTCGCGTGCTGGCCGCCGAATCCGGGGTCAATCTCTGCTACCGCCGGCCCCGCCTCCTGCCGCACTGGCGCTACAACCTGTTTTGCATGATGCACGGTCGCCAGCGCGCGGAGGTGTTGAATCGCATTGAACAGGTGCGCATTGATTACGGCCTGACGGCTTATCCTTACGCGGCGCTGTTCAGCACCCGTTGTTTTCGGCAACGCGGCGCGTATTACCTGCCGCCAGCACCGGATGTTCCACCGTCTCCCCGGATGATGAGCACGACATGAATGAATTAAGTCAGCGACTGATTGACGAGTGGCAAAGCGGCTTTCCGTTGCGCGAACGACCGTTTGCACGCATGGCGGAACGACTGAACAGCGATGAAGAGACCGTATTGCATACGCTGCAGGGGTTGCTGACCGACGGCGTGTTGACCCGGTTTGGTCCGCTCTACCAGATTGAGCGTCTGGGCGGGGCGTTTTCCCTGGCCGCGCTGTCGGCGCCCCTCACTGACTTTGAAGAAATCGCCAGCATCGTCAACAGCTTCCCGGAAGTCGCCCATAATTATCAACGCGATCATGCCCTGAATATGTGGTTCGTACTGGCGACCGAAACGCCGGACGGCATCGACCGGGCGGTGCAGCACATTGCCGCAGCGACCGGCTTGCCGGTGCTCAGCTTCCCCAAGGAGCGTGAATATTTCCTGGACGCGCGGTTTATCGTGGGAGGCAAGCGCCGATACGTCGATTCCTCTCCTCCGCAAGCGGGAGAAGAACCGGGGGTGAGGGTATGCCCCAAGGATCAATTACCCACCTTACTGCCGACCCTCAGACCGCTGATTCTGGCGACCCAGGCCGGTTTGCCGCTCATTCCGCGACCCTATCACGCCTTGGCTACCGAGCTGGGTATGACCGTGGAGGCGGTGCTGAACGGGTTGCAAACATTGCTGGACGCGGGCGCGATCCGCCGCATTGGCGTCGTGCCGAATCATTATCGCATTGGCTATAGCGCCAACGGCATGATGGTCTGGGACGTGGTGGACGCCGCCGTGGATGAATGGGGCGCGCGGATTGGCGCGCTGGAATTCGTCACCCACTGTTACCGGCGTCCCCGCCATCCGCCCGACTGGCCTTACAACCTGTTCGCTATGGCCCACGGTCAAAGCCGCGCCGAGATTAACGCGCGGGCCGAGGATATCGCTGGATTACTGGGCAAAGTCTGTCGCCGTCACGCGATCCTGTACAGCACCCAAATTCTCAAAAAAACCGGCCTGCGCCTCACCGGTTGAAGGACAGCCTCCATGTTTCGCCTCACCCACTTCATGCAGCACCTGGCCCGGCCCGCGCCGTTGGCCGCACAACGCACGCCATCCGGCCCGGTGGTGATCTGGAATCTGCTCCGGCGCTGCAATCTGACCTGCAAGCATTGCTATTCCATCTCGGCGGACACCGATTTTCCCGGCGAACTGAGTACCGAGGAAATTTTCACGGTCATGGCTGATCTCAAGTCATTCGGGGTCCCGGCGCTGATTCTGTCCGGCGGCGAGCCGTTGTTGCGCCCGGATATCGACGCCATTGCCCGCCGGGCCAGGGACATAGGTTTTTATGTCGGCCTGTCCTCGAATGGCACGCTGATCAACCCGGGCAACATCGACCGGATTGTCGCTGCCGGCTTTGATTATGTCGGGATCAGCCTGGACGGCATCGGCGCAACCCATGACCGTTTTCGCCGCCAGCCCGGCGCATTCGCCGCGTCTTTAAATGGCATTCGGCTGTGCCGGGAGCGTGGCGTCAAGGTCGGCGTGCGTTTCACCCTGACCGAGGACAACGCCGACGACTTGCCGCGCCTGCTGGCGTTGCTGGAAACCGAGCAGATCGACAAGTTCTATTTTTCCCATCTCAACTACGCCGGACGCGGCAACCGCAATCGCAAGGACGACGCGCATCACGCCACGACCCGTCAGGCCATGGACCGGCTGTTTTCAACCTGCTGGCGAGGGATTCAGGAAGGGCGGCCCCGGGAATTCGTCACCGGCAACCATGATGCGGACGGCGTGTATTTCTTGCTCTGGGTGCGCCAGCGGTTCCCGGAACAGGAGGCGCAGCTTCGCGCCCGGCTCGCCCAGTGGGGTGGCAACGCCTCCGGGGTTAATGTCGCCAATATCGACAACCTGGGCAATGTTCATCCCGACACCATGTGGTGGCATCATTCGCTGGGCAATGTCCGCGACCGGCCGTTTTCGCAAATCTGGACCGATACTTCGGATCCACTGATGGCCGGTCTCAAAGCCAAACCGCGTCCGCTCAAGGGCCGCTGCGGGTCGTGCGCCTATCGGGATATTTGCGGCGGCAATACCCGGGTGCGCGCCCAGCAACTCACCGGCGATCCCTGGGCGGAAGATCCGGCGTGTTATCTCAGTGACCAGGAAATTCACCCTTGACCAAAGCCGCATCATGAAAAACCTCCTGTCCGGTCTGTTACTGGCGCTGGCGATCATTGGCCCGGCCCACGCCGCGCCGGACCCGGCGCCGCTTTATCGGCAACACTGCGCCGTTTGTCATGGCGAAAATCGCCTGGGTGGGCTGGGACCGGCGTTGCTGCCGCAAAATCTGGAGCGGTTGAAGCGTTCCCAGGCCCTGACCGTGATCAATGCCGGACGAATCGCCACACAAATGCCCGGCTTTCAGGCACAGCTTAAACCGGAGGAAATTCAGGCGCTGGTCGCGTACCTCTACGCGCCGCCCAGGGAAAATCCGGTCTGGGGCGAAGCCGAAATTCGCGCCTCGCGGATTGAACACGTCAAGGCGGATACGCTGCCGAATCAGCCGCAATTCACCGCCGATCCGCTCAATCTGTTCGTGGTGGTGGAAGCGGGTGATCATCATGTCACGATTCTCGATGGCGACCGGTTCACTCCGCTGGCGCGCTTTCCCAGCCGCTTCGCCCTGCACGGCGGCCCCAAGTTTTCTCCGGACGGGCGCTTTGTTTACTTCGCCTCCCGCGATGGCTGGATCGCCAAGTACGATCTTTACAATCTGAAAATGCTGGCGGAAATCCGCGTCGGCATTAACACTCGCAATCTGGCGGTGTCCAGTGATGGTCAATGGGCGATGGCAGCCAACTCGCTGCCGCACACCCTGGTGTTGCTGAACGCGGTGGATTTAAGTCTGGCGCGCATTATTCCCGTAGTGAATGACGCCGGCCAAAGCTCGCGGGTATCGGCGGTTTACGACGCCGCCCCGCGTCAGAGCTTCGTAGCCGCGCTCAAGGACATCCCGGAAGTGTGGGAGTTGAGCTATAACCCCAAGGCCGAGCCGGTGTTCAAGGGCTATGTTCACGATTATAAAATGGGCGAAGCCATCGCCGCGCCCGGGATGTGGACGCCGCGCGTGACCCGGTTGGACGCCATTCTTGACGACTTCTTTTTCAGCCCGGACTATGCCTATGTGCTGGGCGCCGCCCGTCCCGTCGATGGGAACACGCCATCGACGGCCAGCGGCCAAGTGGTGAATCTGGATGTGCGGCGCAAAATCGCCGACGTGCCGTTGCCAGGCCTGCCGCATCTGGGTTCGGGGATTTCCTGGGATTATCAGGGTCGTCGGGTCATGGCGACGCCCAATCTCCGGGAAGGCGTGATCAGCGTCATCGACATGCAGGACTGGAAAATCCTCAAGGAGATCAAAACGGCTGGCCCGGCATTCTTCATGCGCAGCCATGAAAACACGCCTTACGCCTGGGTGGACGCCATGATGAGTCCCGCCAAAGACACCCTGCAATTGCTGGACAAGCGCCGCCTGGAAATCGCCCATACCTTGCGTCCCGCGCCCGGCCAGACTGCCGCGCATACCGAATTCACCCGCGACGGCAAATACGCCCTGGTGTCCATTTGGGAAGACGATGGCGCGCTGGTGGTCTACGATGCAGCGACCTTGAAGGAGATCAAGCGTCTGCCCATGCGCAAACCGGTCGGCAAATACAACTTCTATAACAAAATCACCCGTTCCGAGGGAACGAGTCATTAAATTCAGCGGATCAGGCGGCGTCGAGTTGTGCAGTAGCGTGCTGCAACTGTCTGCGGACCACCCCCACCTTGAGGCGATCCTTGTATTGACTGAGCAGTTTCAAGGTGCTCTCCACGTACTCCTGCGAGGAGATGTCGTCAGCGATATAATGTTGCAACAAGCTGAGCCAGAATGCATGAATTTCGCATTGCGGCGACCGCCGCTCGCCCAACAGCGGGCAATCCGGGCAACGCGCCTTGACCAAAATCTGCGCCACCGCGTTCTTTTGCCACTGGCGTCGATATTCACGGGCATGCGCCCCGATCCACTCCATGGCGCGCTGGTTACGCTCGCTGTCGGGAAATGGCCCGACATACTCTTCAATGGCGCTGATTTGCCGAAGCAAAAACTCGGCATCAGATACTTCAAGATGCTGGTTTTGGCCCATGAAACGGCTGATGAGGGCTAACAGGGGGTCGTCGACGATGTACATGATTTTGATCACGCCTGACAGAATCACGGGCGAAAATCATAGCAAAAGATTGTGCGATGCACAAAAAATTAAATGCTTCAGCGACGCTTGCCGAGTCAAACCCTCATGAATTTGCCCCTGTTTGCAAAGCCCGCGACGCCACAACCGGGCATCGCCTTATTCAACCTGGGATTCCGGCCGTTTTTCCTCGGCGCGGGGATTTTCGCCATTCTCGCTATGGCGCTATGGATGGGGGTTTATCTCTTTCAATTGCCCGTGCCGATGACCGGCATTTCCTATTTTCAGTGGCATGCGCATGAAATGATCTACGGTTTCAGCCTGGCGGTGATTGCTGGATTTCTGCTGACCGCCGTTAAAAACTGGACGGGCGTGCAAACCCTGCATGGATTCAGCCTGCTGGCCTTGTTCGCCTTGTGGGCGCTGCCGAGAATTCTGTTTTTGTTCGGAACGCGCTTTATGGTGATCGCATCCCTGTTGGATCTGCTGTTCCTGCTGGGGCTGACCGTTGCCGTCGCCTATCCGGTCTTTAAGGTTAAACAATGGCGGCAAATCGGTATTTTAGCCAAACTGGCGCTGTTTATCGTGACCAGCGGCTTTTTCTATCTGGGCATCACCGGCGTTCTGGAACCAGGGGTTTACTGGAGTTTGTATGGCGGCCTGTATTTAATTATCGGCCTGATCCTCACCATGGGCCGGCGCGTCATCCCCTTTTTCGTCGAAGTCGGCGTGGGCTATCCGGTCAAACTGTTCAACGCCAAGTGGATCGATGGGTCAAGCCTGGCGCTGTATCTGGCTTTTTTTATCGTCGCGGTGTTCATGCATGAACCTCGGTTATTGGCGTTGCTGGCCGCTGGTTTGTTCGTCATTCTCTCCATCCGCTTAATCGGTTGGCATACCGTCGGCATCTGGAAAAAACCGCTGTTATGGAGTCTGTTCATCGCCCTGTTCTTCATTGATCTGGGCTTTTTACTGGTGGCCTTAAGTGGTTTCCTGAATCTGTCGGCCATGCCGGTTATCCATGCGTTCAGCTATGGCGGCATTGGCCTGATGACGCTGAGCATGATGACGCGCGTTTCACTGGGCCATACCGGCAGAAATGTGCAGGAGCCGCCGCGCGCGATGACCCTGG
>JAGRHQ010000213.1 GCA_020444905.1 Candidatus Competibacteraceae bacterium | reverse complement strand
GAATTACCAATGGGGTGAAACCGGCACAATCTGGCAGACGACCGTGGGGCAGAATCTGGCGTTGGGACGCGATTGGGCTTTGCAGATGGAATGGCGCACTTTTAGAAAGACGCATGAGTTTGCGCTTGGCTTGCGCGCCTACTTTTGATGCTCGACTTTAAACAACTATTTGATTTTTTCATGATCGTTAACCTTTGCAACCGGACAATGATCCAACGTCTCCTGTTTTTTTGCCTGCTTGGCTATCACGCAACAGTCGGGGCCGCCGGCATGGGGCTGGCCGATGCCCGGCATTTGCTGGCGCGCACCGGCTTTGGACCGACCTGGCCGGAGGTTCGGGAATTCGCCGCGTTGTCCCGGACCGAAGGTATTGATCGGTTGCTGACCGCCAGTCGCGTGCAAGCCGTAACGCCACCGCCTGCCTGGGTCGCGGTTTGCCCACCACCGGTGGCGCTACGCGACCTGAGTCTACAGGAACAGCAACGACGCCAGCAGGTCAAGCGCGAGCAAGGGCGGGAACTGCGCGTCTGGTGGCTGACCGAAATGCGGGATACGCCAACGCCGCTTACCGAACGCATGACGCTGTTCTGGCACAACCATTTTACTTCCGCCCTACCCAAAGTCAGTTCGCCGGTGCTGATGTACCGGCAAAATGTCCTGTTGCGGCATCACGCGCTAGGGCGGTTTGATGTGCTGCTGCACGAGATCGCCAAGGATCCCGCCATGCTGATCTATCTGGATGGTGCAGTGAACCGCAAGCGCCGACCGAACGAAAATTTCGCGCGGGAAGTGATGGAGTTGTTCACCTTGGGCGAGGGCTATTACCGCGAAGCGGATGTCAAAGACGCCGCGCGCGCTTTCACCGGTTGGAGCCTTGACCGGGAAACGGGCGAGTTCTGCTTTCGCCCCGCGTGGCATGATGGCGGAACTAAAACCATTCTGGGCCAGACCGGCCGTTTCGATGGCGATGCAGTACTGGATATACTGCTGGCGCAACCGGAAACCGCTGCGCGCGTCGTTCGCAAGTTATGGCGTGAGTTCATTTCGCTGCAACCGGATGAGGCGGAAGTGAAGCGTATCGCCGAGGAGTTCCGGAAACAACGCTACGAAATCAAAGTGGCGCTGCGTTGTCTGCTGAATTCGCCAGCGTTTTGGGCGCCAGCCCATCGGGGCGTTCTGGTCAAATCGCCGCTGGATTTTGTCATTGGTCTCCAGCGTCAACTGGACCTCAAAACGCTGGAGCAAAACCAGGTCGCACAACGCGCCGCCCAGCTAGGGCAAAGTGTGTTTGCGCCGCCGAATGTCAAAGGCTGGCCAGGCGGCGAGGCGTGGCTCGACAGTCGCGCCTTGTTGCTGCGCCGGCAGATTGTGCGGCAATGGTCAATGGCGCGTCGACCGCGCAAACCGCTCGCCCAAAACCTGGATTTCGCCATCAAGCCCTGGATCAGACAATTTGAGTCGGCAGATTGGCGAGAAGCCGCCCAACGCTTGTTGTTGCCACTGCCGCCATTGCGACAACCGGCAGCGATTTTATCACCGATCGAGATCGTGCAAGCCCTGCTGCTGGACCCGGTTTATCAGCTCAAGTAGGCGAAAGGCGAAAGTTCAGGATAACCAGATATGATGATGAAACGTCGTACTTTTTTATTAACTCTGGCGGGCGCTGGCCTGGGGCTGTCGCCGATCCAGAGCCAGACCGCCGCGCCCAGTCTCAACCGGTTATTGATCCTGATTGCGCTCAAGGGCGGCAATGATGGTCTGAATACGCTGATTCCCTACGCTGACCCTCGATATCGAATTCTGCGCCCTGACTTGGCGATTCCTGTCGATCAGGTGGTGAAACTCAGCGAGCAGGAGGGCCTGCATCCACAACTGGCGTCACTGCGGGAGATTTGGCAAGCCGGGGAACTGGCGCTGGTGCGTGGCGTGGGTTATCCCGAGCCGAATTTGTCCCATTTTCGTTCAATGGACATCTGGGAGACCGCCTCGGCGAGTGACGAAACCTTGACGACCGGTTGGTTAGCGCGTTGCTTTGCCGCGCATTCACCGCCCGCTAATCTGATCGCCGCTGGCGTCACAGTGGGCAATGATGCAGCCGGTCCCTTACAGGGGAGCGCCAACGCGCTCACCCTGACGGATATTGCTCTGTTTCAGCAACAGGCGCGATGGCTGGGACTCGCTCCGTCGACCGTTCCCCCCAATCCGGCTTTGCGCCACATCGTCGATGTGGAAAGCCGGATTCGCCAGGCGGCCAGCCAGCTCAAGCGCGGGCATCGGTTTGAGACGACCTTTCCTGAAGGACCTTTTGGCCGGGCGCTGCGCACCGCCTGCGAAGTCATCGCCAGCCGGAAACGCGCTAGCGTCGCCGTGGTTCATCTGAGTCTGCCTGACTTCGATACGCATGTCCGGCAGGCGCCGAGACAGGGCCGATTGCTCCGGCAACTGGCTGAGGGGCTGGTCAGCCTCCGCGCGGCGTTGCGGGAACTGGGCGTGTGGAATGAGGCGCTGGTGATGACCTATTCCGAATTTGGGCGACGGCCCCAGCAGAACGCCAATCGCGGGACCGATCATGGAACCGCCAGCATACAATTCGTTCTCGGTGGCTCAGTCAGGGGCGGCTTTCATGGAGCAGCGCTGGATTTGACGAACCTGGACGGCAATGGTAATCCACATTTTGTTTTAGATTTCCGCAGCCTGTATGCAACAGTGCTGGAAAAGTGGTGGGGCGTGGAGAGCCGGTCAGTACTGGGCGCGCAATTTGAGACCGTGAAGCTGATCTGATGGGGTTCTTCGAGGGTTCTTGTGGAACTCAATGTACTAATACCATTTACCGATAGATTTTGAATCTTTTTTTCCCTTAGCGACGCTAGGTCTTGGCGGTTCATCCGTTTTTCTGGCTAAACCTAATGGGAATTGGCATAAACAGCATGCGTCGGCGATACTCTCTTCATCGCGCCATCCCCTGTCCAGAGTGAACGACTCCACAACAGTAAGCTGTGGGGTGTGAAACAACAATAAGCAATCTTGAAGACCGAGACCCCATGAGCGCCGCCATTGAAGACCAGTTACGTCGCGCTATTCTGACCATCCGCTCGTTGAAGCGTGAAGTTGAGGAACTGCGCGCTGAGCGCCAGCCCGCAATCGCCGTGATCGGTATGAGTTGCCGCTTCCCCGGTGGGGCGGATTCTCCGGCGGCCTTCTGGCGGATGTTGCTGGAAGGCCGCGACGCGATTGTTGAAGTCCCGGCAGACCGTTGGGAGGTGGACGCCTGGTACGATCCAGACCCGGACGCGCCCGGCAAGATGAACACGCGCTGGGGCGGTTTCCTGCGCGATATTGATCGCTTCGATGCCGAATTTTTCGAGTTGTCGGCCCGCGAAGCGGCAGGGATGGACCCCCAACAACGCTTATTGCTTGAAGTCGCCTGGGAAGCATTGGAAGACGCGCATATCGCGGCTGACCGGCTGCGCGATAGCCCGACGGGCGTTTATGTTGGCGTCAATGCCGCCGAATATTACCAGATGGCTCTGGCAAACCCGACTACGCTCGACGCGCACACGCTTTCTGGGGGGGTGGCCAGCGTCGCCGCCGGACGGCTCTCCTACCTGCTCGGTCTTAACGGTCCTTCAGTGGCGGTGGACACCGCCTGTTCCTCTTCGTTGACCGCTGTGCATTTGGCGGTTCAATCGCTGCGCGCCGGGGAAAGCCGGTTGGCGCTGGCGGGCGGAGTCTATACGGTGCTGCAACCGGAATTGACGGTAGGATTGTCCCGGCTGCACATGATGGCGGCGGACGGTCGCTGCAAGACCTTCGACGCAGCGGCGGATGGCTTTGTCCAGGGCGAGGGCTGCGCGTTGGTCGTCCTCAAGCGCTTGGCCGATGCGCTGACCGATGGTGATTCAATCCAGGCGGTTATTCGCGGTTCAGCCATGAATCAGGATGGGCGCAGCGGCAGCCTGACCGCGCCATCCCGCTCGGCGCAGGTTCAGGTCATCCAGGCGGCGTTAAAGGACGCAGGGTTGTCCCCGGAACGGATCGGCTATGTCGAGACGCATGGCACCGGCACCGCGCTTGGCGACCCGATTGAACTTCATGCGCTGGTCGATGCGCTCGGTCCCAATCGTCAGCGCCCGGTCATTTTAGGTGCGGTCAAGACGCAGTTAGGTCATTTAGGTCCAGCGGCGGGCATCGCCGGTTTGGTCAAGGCGGTGTTAACGGTCCGTGAAGGCGTGGTTCCGCCAAATCTGCATTTTCGGATGCTTAATCCCAATATCCAACTGGATGGGTTCCCAGCGGTTTTCCCACAAGCGCCTACGCATTGGCCGGCTGGAAAAGGGCCACGCGCCGCAGGCGTGAGTTCGTTCGGATTTTCCGGAACGAATGTGCATGTGATCGTGGAAGAAGCGCCGAAAAATAAGGAGATAGCTGTCGACCGCCAATCGCTGCTCGCTGCTCGCTGTTCGCTGCTTTGCCTGTCAGCCCGCGACGAGGCGGCGCTGATTGAATTGCGCCAGTGTTACCTGGACGTTTTGACAGACAACGCGGACTTCCCGGCGATCTGCCGGACGGCGGCGTTGGGCCGGCGGCATTTTGAATACCGGTTGGCGGTCGTGGCTGAATCGGCAGCGGAAGCGCGGACGTTGCTGGCTGAGGCAACCCCGACGCGGATTGCAACGCGACCGCGCGATTCTTCCCCAGTCATTCCGTCGCTGACAACGATGGATGAGCCACGCGCCACGCTGCAAGCGGTGGCGGCGCGCTATGTCCACGGTTTGCCGGTCGATTGGGCGATGCTGTTTGGCCCTGGCTCCCGCGCCTCCGCGCCGACCTATCCTTTTCAGCGCCGGCGCTATTGGCGCGATGTGGGTACGCGGGAACCCCCTTTTGCAAAGGGGGAGACTGAAGGGTTACGGTTGGACGAGAAGGGAGAGCGCTGGTTACCGGGAACTCGCTTGATATCGCCCACACCGGAAGCCCAGTTCCAATTGTCAATAGGACTCAACCGGTTTCCCTGGTTGAACGATCACCGGGTGCAAGGTTTGGCGCTGGTTCCCGGCGCTTTTCAAATCGCCTGCCTGCTGGGCGCCTGGCGGTCCCTGCACGATTCCGCGCCCTGCCAAATGACTTCCCTGGTTTTCGCCCGGCCACTGATTGCGCCAGAAACGGGAAGCCTTGATGCCTGGACGTTGTTGGCTCCCGATGGCGCTGCCCGGCTGGTCAGCCGCGACGGCGATGCCTGGCTGGAGCATGCTGAGGCCGTTATCGCGCCGTCTGCTAAACGGACGCCCGAAAGGCGCAACCTTGAAGTCCTGCGCCGCCATTGCGTTGAAGCCGTCGCTCCGGAGGCGTGGCGTCGTGAACTCGAAACCCTAGGCATTACCATTGGTCCGGCGTTTCAAGGCATCCAGCAACTCTGGCGTTCGCCCGGCGAGGCGCTGGCTGAAGTGGCTTTGCCGCCGGGCTTGCGCTGCCCAGACGGAGCGCTGCATCCCGCTCTGCTCGATGCCTGTTTGCAAGTCGCAGGCGGAGCGGTTGCAGATCAAGCTCAGGGACAGGCCCTGCTGCCTGTGGGAATTGATCGGATCGAGATCGCAGAAATTCCCACAAGTTCGGTTTGGGTTCATGCGCGCCGCACCCGCGCCGATGCTGTGATCAGCGCTGACCTTGAGTTACTGGACGCCACCGGACGCCAGTTGATTCAGATTCAGGGTCTGTATGTCAAACGCGCGCCGCAACGCCTGGGACGGATGGAGCGAAGCGCGGACTGGTTTTACCGCGTGGAATGGATCGACCAAGCGCCGCCGCCCGTCGCAGCAGGAACCGCGTCCCGGCTGATTCTGGCTCCCGACGTTCCCGCCGGTTTGGAACTGGCGCACCGACTGAACGGCCACAACCGGATCGTCACGCCTGCTTC
>JAGRHQ010000212.1 GCA_020444905.1 Candidatus Competibacteraceae bacterium | reverse complement strand
GAAGAGCAAAGCATGGCTCCAGGATTTCGACATAAAAGATCTCCCTTGCACCGGCAACACGAATCAGTGCGCCGGATCGTGCGATGGTTATTGAAGTTCGAAACAGGTGAGGAACTACCAAAAGACTTCGTCAATAAGCGCGACCCTTGCCCAAGGGGACGCGCTCGCGTCGAAATGCGCATATTGTTCGCCAATCGCCTGACCGAGCTGATGCACGGCCATTGCATACAACTGACTGTGGTTGTAACGGGTAATGACGTAGAAATTGGCAAAGCCGAGCCAGTATTCCAGGCCGTTGCGGCCCTCGAATTCCAACAGCATCGCGGACTGGCCGCCGCGGACTGGCCGACTCGGTGAAATACCCTGGGCTTGCAGGCTGGCCACACTGTCTGTCGGTGGGGCTAACTTGCGGCTGACCCATTGGGAATAACGGGCGCCGCTGACCGATGCAGGCACAGTGATTGGCTCGCCGCCGCGCCAGCCGTGTTTGTTGAAGTAGTTGGCGACGCTGCCAATCGCATCGCGCGGGTTGTCCCAGAGATTGCGATGGCCGTCGCCATCGAAATCCACCGCATAGGACAAAAAACTGCTGGGCATGAACTGGCCCAGACCCATGGCGCCGGCATAGGAACCGCGCAACGCCAGCGGATCAATTCCCTCAGCGCGGGTCAGCAGCAGGTAATTTTCCAATTCCTTGCGGAAGTAGTCCGCACGCCGGGGATAGTCGAAGGCCAAGGTGGACAGCGCCTCCAGAACGCGGTAACTGCCCATGTTGCCGCCATACTGGGTTTCCACGCCGATAATGGCGACCACGATTTCCGGAGGTACGCCATAAATCCGTTCGGCTTTCGCTAAAGTCGCCGCGTGCGCGCGCCAGAATTTCACCCCGCCGCGAATGCGCCGATCGTTGATGAAAATGTCCCGATAGGCATACCAGGGTTTGGCCTCGGCAGGCCGCGACATCGCCCGGATAATGCTCGGTTGGGCGCGCGCTCGACTGAAAATCGCCTGCAAGCGGTTGGGATTAAAACCATGCTTCTTCGCCATTTCACGGATAAAAGCTTGCACATCGGCCCGCTGCGCTAGCGGCTGGTCCACCTTAGGAGTGGATCGAGCGACAATAATTTCCGAGGTCGGCGGTGGAGACGGGATCGTCGGTTCCGGCGTCGTTGCCACAACCGGGGTTTCCACAGTTTGCACAGGGGGGCGAACGGCTGCGGTCGGCGCACAAGCGCTCAGCAGCAGAACGACACCGAGTAAATATGGGCTTTTCACGCGCAGATTCTCGTCGTAAGTGAAGGCGGCGATTACCGCGTTGGGGTCCGGCGGTGCGAATAAACGCTCATCAGGATACCGAAGCCCGCCATGATCGTCACCAGGGAAGTTCCTCCATAGCTGAACAACGGCAGCGGTAAACCGACCACCGGCAACAGCCCGGAGACCATTCCGGAGTTAACGAACGCATACAGAAAGAAGATTAGTGTAAGACTGCCGGCAAGCAACCGGGTATACGTATCCGGCGCGCAAGCAGCCATGTACAAGCTGCGGGCGATGATGAAAAAATACAGCGCCAGCAATAGACAGGCCCCGACCAGGCCAAATTCTTCCGAGAATGCGGCGAAAATAAAATCGGTCGAACCTTCCGGTAGAAAGTCCAGATGTGACTGCGTGCCGTTCAGCCAGCCTCGACCATAAATACCGCCCGAACCGATAGCGATCTTCGATTGGATAATGTGATAACCGCTGCCCAGGGGATCGCTTTCCGGATTCAGGAAGGTCAGCACGCGCTGGCGCTGGTAATCATGCATCACGAAAGTCCAAAACAACGGGACCGCTCCACCCAGCAACAAGGCCAGTCCGAACATGATCGTCCAGCTCAGCCCGGCCAGAAACAGCGCAAAAGCGCCTGCGGAACCTACGACCAGAGCGGTGCCCAAATCCGGCTGTTCCGCGATCAGGATAAACGGAATCGCGGTGATCATCACCCCGCCCAGCAGATGCAGCCAGCGCGGCGGCAGGGGCTTGTCGGCAAAAAACCAGCTCATCATCATCGGTACAGCCAATTTCATGATTTCCGAGGGCTGGAACCGCACCACGCCCAGATCGAGCCAGCGCTGGGCGCCCTTGGAGATATCGCCGACGATCATAACCGCCAACAGCAGGAGAATACCGGTCAGGTAAATCCATGGCGACCAGAGCCGAAAGTAACGGGGTGGAGCTTGCGCCAAGGCCAGCATGATCAGGAATCCCAAGCCCAGGCGCATACCTTGTCCCAGCACCAAGTCCATATTTTGCTGTCCCGCGCTGTACAGCACAATTAACCCCAGTCCCGACAGCGTCAGCAAACCCAACAACAAGGGCGCATCCAGACGGATCAGTTTGAACAGTTTACCGTCATCATTATTCCGTTCCATGCGCGTCCTCATCCGGAGCAGACGGGGGTTCCGGCGCAATCGAGACTTCATCATATTTATTCAGCAGCCAGGCGTCCATGACCTTGCGGGCGATAGGGGCCGCCGTTTTACTGCCGCCGCCGCCATGCTCGGCGATCACCGCAACGGCGATGCGCGGATCGTCAACCGGGGCGAATGCGATGAACAGCGCATGATCCAGCAGGTGTTTGGCTAACTGCCGGGCGTTATATTTCTCACCCTGCCCCAGGGTAAAGACCTGAGCGGTGCCGGTTTTGCCAGCAATTCGATACTTGGCCCCAATGCCGATGCGATAAGCAGTGCCGCCTTCGACGACGTGGATCATTCCAGCGATGATCGTGTCCCAAAACTGTGAGTTTTTTACTTTAATCGGCGGTAGAGAGCGCGGCGCTTCCAGGGTTTTAACCCGCGCGCCTGGATCCTCAGTGGCCAATAGCACCCGAGGTTTGAAATCGATGCCCTTCTGCGAGACAACGGCGGCGGCGTGCGCCAGTTGTAGCGGTGTGGCCAGGAAATAACCCTGGCCAATACCGACGCTAAGGGTGTCGCCAGCAAACCAGCCATGTTTATGCATCCGACGCTTCCATTCCTGGGAAGGCAGCAACGCGCCCTTTTCGCCGGACAGATCGATGCCGGTTTGCCGGCCAAAACTCAATTTGTCGAGAAACTCGTGAATGCGATCAATGCCCAGATTGAACGCCAGGTCATAGAAGTACACATCGCAGGACTGGGCGATGGCCCGATCCATGCCCACACTGCCATGCCCACCGCGCTTCCAGTCGCGGAAACGATGGCTGGAGCCAGGCAATCGGTAGAAGCCTGGGCAATACACCCCGCTATAGCGATTGACGACGCCATATTCCAATCCGGCGAGCGCCATCATGGGTTTGATGGTCGAACCGGGTGGGTAGACCCCGCGCAGGGCGCGATTGAGCAATGGCCGATCCTTGGAAGTGTTCAGCTGGCGGTAGGAAGCGTAATCGATCCCGTTGACAAACGGATTCGGGTCATAAGTAGGCTGGCTGGCCAGGGCCAACACCTCGCCATTGCGCGGGTCAAGGGCGACAATAGCGCCGTTGTAGCCTTCCAGCGCCTTTTCCGCCACAGCCTGCAAGCGCATATCGATGGTGAGATAGAGATGCTGGCCGGGTACCGGCGGGGTGCGGCTGAGAATACGCAAAGGCCGACCCTCGGCGTTGGTTTCGACCTGCTGCCAGCCGGTGCGCCCGCGTAAGGTATCTTCGTAAAAACTCTCAACGCCCACCTTGCCGATATGCGTACTGCCGCTGTATTGACCGGGGTCGATCCGGTTTAACTCATCTTCATTAATGCGGCCTACATAACCCAGAATATGGGCGCCTCTCGACTCCAGCGGATAGCGCCGGGTCAGGTCGGCCTTGATTTCGACGCCGGGCAGCCGGTACAAATCAATCGCCAGCCGGGCAATTTCCTCGTCAGTCAACCGGAAGCGCAACGGCGCCCCGGCATACGGCGGGCTGCGCCGACTTAGTTTTTGGAAACGTTCGATATCGGCATCAGTCAACTCAATGCGCTGACCCAATTCCGCCAGCGTCGCATCCAGATCCTCGACCTGCTCGCGGGTAATTTCCAGGTGATAGGAGGCCAGATTGTCGGCTAACAAGACGCCGTTACGGTCGAAAATGAATCCGCGCGTTGGCGGCAAGGGTTGCAACCGCACCCGGTTGTTTTCGGACAGCGTGCTAAACTGCTCATGATGGAGCACTTGTAAATAAACCAGTCGGCTCGCCACGGCCAGGAAGGCCGCCAGGACGACCCCCAACAACACCAGAGCGCGACGGAAAAACAGTTCGCTTTCCGCAGTATTATCCTTTTCCCGGGCCAGTAAGTCTTCTCCGGGCGGGCGGTTCAGCCATTCTTCAAGACTCATGACGATAGGCTCTTAACTCACCTGAAAATACCGGCGGGCGTCGCGCAGAATCACAAACAACAGGGGCCACAACGCCATGCCGCCAATCGCCGGCGCCAGATACCACCAATCACGCGGTGGGTAACCGATCACGCCGCTGATCCAGAAAATCAGAATTTGTTCAACCAGCAGAAACGCCAGCACGCTGAACGCCTGCTGCCAAAGCGGCGCGACCCGGATGCGCCGGTAGGTTTGCAGGGTCAGATAAGCGACCACGGCCAAAGCCAAGGCGTGCTGGCCGAGCAGCGCCCCCCGTCCAATATCCAGCAGCAATCCCACGCTCCAACCGACGCCGATGCCGATCCGATGGGGCAGCGCCATGCACCAATAAATCAGCACCATGGTCACCCAGTCTGGACGGAACCGCTGGAGTTCGCCTGGTAGTGGAACGCCCGCCAGCAGGAATGCAACCAGAAAACTGATCACGATGACCCAACGACCCGTCGGGCGCGCAGTCGTCATGGCGCTTGAACCGTGGCGACCGCTGATCCGGGTTCAGGCTTCAGGGTTGGCGGTTCGCTTTCCAGCAACATCACTTCGCGGATGCGATCCAGTTGCGCAACCGGTTTAGCGATAATATGGGCAAACGGACTGCCCGGATCGAATTCCACGGTCGTGACTGTGCCGACTGGATAGCCGCGTGGAAATCGGCCGCCCATCCCCGAAGTCACCAGCAGATCGCCAACCTTGACATCTTCGTTGTTTGGAATGTGCGGCAGTTCCAGTTTCTGGAAATCACCGGTGCCGAGCGCCAGGGTGCGCACCCCGGTGCGGTTGATTTGGATCGGCAGGGCATGATTAGGATCGGTAATCAAAATCGCCGTGGCGGTCAGGGGATCGGCTCGGATAATCTGGCCAATGACCCCATGCTGATCCAGCACCGGTTGTCCGACGTAGACGCCATGCCGGCGACCGCGATTGAGCAGGATATGATGTCGATAAGGGTCGAAATCCACCGCTAACAACTCGGCAATCAGCACCCGTTCCGGGGTGTTGACTGCGGATTCCAACAGGGAGCGCAACCGGCGGTTTTCCGCCTCCAGAACGGTTAACCGTTGCAACTGGACGTTGAGAAACACTTGCTTTTCGCGCAACCGGGAGTTTTCTTCCAGCAAGGCGTCGCGATTCGCCAGATTTTCACTGAGCCAGTTGCTGGCATCGGTGGGCAGACGCACTAGGTAGTGCAACGGATAGACCATCGTCGACAAAACGTCGCGCATATCATCCAGCGTCTGATAACGATGATCCACCGTCATCAGAATAATGGACAGCGCGCCCCACAGGCCGAGCCGCAGGACGGCTGTTGGGTTAACCGCGAACAAGTAGCGGATACGCCGGCTGGGCTTGAGAGTAGCCAATCGCGCTATTCGATAGCAAAAGCGTCGACCGCGCGTTCATCCTTGGCAATTAACTCCAGCACCCGGCCACCGCCCCGGGCCACACAGGTCAGCGGATCTTCGGCAATGACCACGTTCAAGCCGGTTTCCTCGATGATCAACCGGTCGATATCGCGCATTAATGCGCCGCCGCCAGTAAGTAC
>JAGRHQ010000211.1 GCA_020444905.1 Candidatus Competibacteraceae bacterium | reverse complement strand
GAGGAAAATTATTGGAAATTTTCAAAATCTCTTTGATGCGCTGGCGGCAGTTTTCCAAACTATCTAAAAACTGTTTGACTATAATCCACACTTGAAGCATGATAGCGGAAACGGTCGTGGAGACGCTTAGGCAAAAATACCAACTGCTGAAACTCGAGTTGGACGAGCGTGGCCGTCGCCTGTGGGCGGCGAGTGAGTCGCTAGCACTGGGACGTGGCGGACATCAAGCGGTCGTGGAAGCCACGGGGTTGGGGGACAACACCATCCGGCGGGGGTACCGGGAGTTACAAGCCATGCGGGAAGCGACCGCAACCGTCCGGCGCATTCGTCGCCCGGGGGGAGGTCGCAAACCATTAACGACGCTGGATCGGGAGTGGGTTGCGGCGCTGGAAGCGTTGGTGGAACCGACGGCACGGGGCGATCCGATGTCACCGCTGCGCTGGACGTGCAAGAGTACCCGTCGGTTAGCCACGGAGTTGCACCGTCAGGGTCACCCGATTAGCCATACCAAGGTCGCGCAGTTATTGGAGCGGTTGGGTTATCGCCTACAAGGGACTCGCAAGGTTCGGGAAGGCGCCTCTCATCCCGACCGGCATGCACAGTTTACCTATATTCACCAGCAAGTAAAAGCCTTTCAGCAGGCGGGACAACCGGTTGTTTCGGTCGACGCGAAGAAGAAGGAACGGGTGGGCGACTTTGCGAATAAGGGCCGCGAATATCGACCGAAAGGTCGGCCACCGGCGGTCCGCATCTATGACTTTCCGGATCAAGAACTGGGCAAGGTGTGTCCCTACGGCGTCTACGACCTGACCCGGAATCAAGGTTGGGTCAGCGTGGGGACGGATCATGACCCGGCCCAATTCGCGGTGGAGTCCCTGCGGCGCTGGTGGTACCACCTGGGGCTCAAGGTTTATCCCCAGGCGGTGAAGCGGTTGATTACGGCCGCTGGGGGTGGCAGTCATGCAAGTCGAAATCGGTTGTGGAAGGTTGCGTTACAACGCTTGGCCGATGAGACGGGGCTGACGATTCAAGTCTGTCACTTCCCACCCGGCACCAGCAAATGGAACACAATAGAACACCGCATGTTTTGTCACATTACCGAAAACTGGCGCGGCCAGCCACTGACCGATCATGCGGTGATAGTCAACTTGATCGGGCATACCACCACGGCAGCCGGCCTCACGATTCAGGCCGAACTGGATCAGGGCACCTATCCAACCGGCATCAAAGTCACCGACCAACCGATGCAGACCTTGCGCCTCCACCCCGCAGACTTTCATGGTCAAGATTGGAACTACAGCATAGTGCCTCAGTGTTGCCCAAAACCTTCCACTTATTAATTTACACTTACTTAGAAGAGAAGCCCGCGCCTGGAGATAGTGGCTCAGGCTCCGTAGCGAAATGTCCAAGCCCAACCGGTCACGAACGAACGCCTGTACCGTGTCCAGATGCACCGCAACGTTGAATTCATTCCGGTCCAGCACAAACCCAACAATGAGCCGAACCGTGTTTTGAGACAGGGCCTGTGGCCGACCTGAAGCCTTCGCCAGGCGCGTCGCGGCACCTTGCGCGCGCACGTTCGCAACCCACTCATCCAGCGTTCGCAAAGGAATATCGTAGCCCGCCGCCGAAACAAAGGCCAGGAAATCAGACTTGGGTTGGCCGCGTGCCTTCCATGCGCGGTACAGACGCGCAAACGCAGTGCGTACGTCAGGTGCCAACGTGGTTGATGTATATACCCGGGTGTCTGCTTCACTTTCCTCGGGTGTGTGCTTCATGACAGAGAAAAGTACATAACATTATTGCGTAAAAAATGCGAATAATTCTTGCGTTGCTGGACATTCGGTACTCGTGTGGTCGCCGATGAGCCGGATGGACTCCACCTGGCCGACCGCTTGGAGTCCCACCCAATCCGGTTTCGCTTCCAGCCCGTCGATCGGGTTGCTCAGGGCATAGCGGCGAATCTCGATCCGGCCGCCCGCTACTTCGGTATCCAGCCAGAGTTGGACGTCCTCGCAGACGGTTGGATGGTTGTCCTTGAGCGCCAGTACGTCGTCGGCGCCCCCCTCCACAATCTGACGAGCGATCGTCTTTTGGCAACCCATGGCGTCGAGCGACACCACTGTCCCCTGGAGGTCGAGCAACTCCAGCAGGTTTGGGATCGCCGTGATCTCGTTGGACTTCTCCACCACCGCCTGCTGCGCCAACACCCAACGGGCCTGTCCGGCAAACGCACCGACGAGATGCACCGCCGGGTTTTCACCGTCCCGGCTGCCACGCACTGTCTTGCCATCCACACAAATCTGTTGGCCGACCAAATGAGGTAACGCGGCCGTCGCCCAAGCGGTAAAGGCCGTCTGGAACGCGACCGGGTCCATCCGCCCCAGCACGTCACTCAAGGTGTCGTGCGAGGGAATCCCATTGGGTAACTCCAAAAACCCCCGCAACCTGGCTTCCTTCTCTTCGGCAAAGTCCGCCATCCCCACCCCGTCTTCCACACCACTGAGTACCGCACAGAGCACCATCATCAGAATATCATGGAGTTTATGGAGCTTGTTCCGGGTCTTGCGGCGCGGATCGGGTAGGCCAGCGAAATACGGGCGCGGGTCGAGTCATCGGGGCAACATCAGTTCTCTCCATCCAATAACCAGGTCCCGTTATCCCAGCAATCCATCTCCTGTCAACCCCCCGCATAGCGCGATTGCCCTGGTTTAGGGCCGACTAGAGAAAAACCGACGATCGCCGCCAATATAGCGTGGATCTTTGGCAAGTTCATGATGACCCTCTATTTTGGCTATATCTGCGTTAGGTGTCGGCGGAATGGCGCCCCGCATGAGAAATACCGCGCGCCATCAGCACCGTCAGCGCCGATTGCCACCGCCACCCGCCTCGCAATCCGAGCTTTCCATGTTCAAGGCTTCGCTATAGATGGCGCCCGATGCGCTGACGCCCGCAACCGTGAAGCACCAATTCCCGCTGGGCCGTCTGACCACCGCGGAGGAGAACACCGCCTTGCCGTCAACGCCAGTGGTCACAGCGAGACTCTCATTGGTGGGACCGGAGAAATCGCCGGACACGGCGGTGCCCGCAACAGGCGCCCGATCCCTGTCAAGGATCGTTACGACAGCCGTCCCGTAGTACGACTTGCTCGACGCGCGCACGCGGGTAACATCAATGGCATCCACGAGTACCTCAGCCTGAGCCTGAACATCACCTGGCATCAGACGCGCAGCCAAGGGTTGATAGGCAGTACCGTCGTAGTAGGCGCCAACGGCCCAGGCGTCGCAGGTACCCGCTTTCGCCACGTCATGCCAGGAAATGGTGACTGCGTCGGACAGGTCGAAGCGGACACCTTCGCTCCATGCCGCGCCATCCCAGTAGTAAAACGTGTCGCCGGCGGACAGGGAGTAAGGCACAGCCCAGGCGTTGCCGGGCTCCATGGTCATGACCTTGGCCATGGCCGCGCCGGAAGCCGGACCCTGCGCCCGTGTCCATGCGCCGCCGTCCCAGTGCAGCAGGATGTCCTGGGAATAGTTCGAGTGGCCGGCCACCCAGATGTCGTTCGAGCCGCTACCGTCGATATCCAGGAAGAAGGTCTGGTCCTGGCCATCGAAGGGTGTCGACACCTTGGTCCAACTGGAGCCATCCCAGTGCTGCGTGTAGCCGATGTAGGTGGCGCGACCCGAGCCGCCGTAGCCGACGATCCAGACATCATTGGGCGCGGCGGCATAGATGGCCTTGGGATAGAGGCGCTGATCCGGCGAATAGACCGGCGGCACGTCCATCGGCTGCCAGGACGCGCCGTCGAAGTGAATGACATCGCCGCTGGCCGTCAGCGCCCAGACATCGTTAGCGGACGAAGCGGAGATGTCCACCGGCGCGCCGGGGGTGTTGATCGAGCTGGGGTAGAGGAAGGTGTCGATGTGGTCAACGCCCCCCGCGCCTACATGCATGAACAGGACCCGGATTTCATACACCGAATAGGCCCGCGTCGCGGCGAACCAGGCATCGCCGTCCGGCGTGCTGCCGCTGGCGCCGAAGGCGAAGCCATTGGCGTCGGCCGGCAGAGACTGCTCGCTCCAGTCTGTGCCGTCGAAGTGACGCAGAACGGGCGTGGTCGGATTCGACGCCGAGCCACCGATGGCCCACACGGTACCATCGTCAAATGCGGCCAAGTGCGAGGTTATGGCGGGGATGGGCACGATTTCAAAAGTGCCGCAGCGTGGAACGGCGGATGCCGGCGATATGGCCAATAGGCTGGCGGTTGCGGCGAAGGCCACGATCAAGCGGATCACTTGGATTCGAAAAACTTGCATGGTCAGTCTCCTTGGTGGTAAAGGTGCATATCGAAACTACACTCAGCTTGGCTCTGTTGCGTTAATTCCCAAAAATACCACCTGTAGTGGCTATAACTCGAGCAATCACCACTATGGATTGTGCTTAACAGAATTAATGCAATAGATCCCCATGTAGTCGCCATGGAAAAATGGTTTCATGCCAAGAACGGGTTCGCCGGCATCGGACGCGGCCGCGCGTCGTCTTCGCGCCGCCGCTTCATTCAGATCGGAACCCCGCGCTCCCCAACGTAAACATCCAACCCGGCGCATTTATTCCTTTAGCTAAGGTTCTATTTCAGGTTCTGTTGCGTTCGCTGAGAGGGTCGGATTTCGGTCAGCGACACGGCCCCTGTTCTTACTTGAGAACCCGCAGGATCGACTTTAGAGGCCACCGTTTTGAACAAGACCTCATCCTGACGAGTGTCCGTTGGTACCTTGCGCACCCGTTGAGTTATAGGAACCTGGAAGAAATGATGGCGGAGCGGGGCGTCGACGTCGATCATTCCAGTGTTTATCGCTGGGTTCAGAAATTCACGCCGCAACTGGAGGCCGCTTTCCGCAAAGGGCAAAGGCGCCCGGTCGGCACGAGTTGGCGAATGGATGAAACGTACATCAAAATCAAAGGCCAGTGGAAGTACCTCTACCGCGCCGTCGATCGAGATGGCCAGACGATCGACTTTCTCCTCACCGCCCATCGTGATAAGAAGGCGGCTCGGCGTTTTTTCAAGAAAGCCCTTCGACCGCATGGCCTGCCGGAGAAGATCACGATCGGATGGGCAAAACCGATATCGAACTCGGCATGGACCCGGATCTGGTCAACGGTCATCGGGGTTTGAAGTCCATGATGTCGTGGTTACAACCCAAACCGGGTTCACTTTTGAGGTGATTCAGCCCCTGTGGCGTTCCCGTGGTCCCCGTGCGCGGTCTCTGGGCAGCGAGCGCCGGCCCTGTTCTCCCAATGGATCGCTCCTGAGCCGCAGGCGCATTCTGCCCAGAGCGCACACGCGCGATGAGGAGAGGCGTATGCAAGCCAAGGTCACGAAACCCGGTCGGACGCGCGCCGCGCACCTGACACCCACGCTGGATTGTGTTGAGGAGCGAATCTCATGTTGGAACGCCAAACAACACGTGTGGCAGGCGC
Source organism: Candidatus Competibacteraceae bacterium (assembly GCA_020444905.1). Classification (GTDB taxonomy): domain Bacteria; phylum Pseudomonadota; class Gammaproteobacteria; order Competibacterales; family Competibacteraceae; genus UBA2383. Next base: position 478 of record JAGRHQ010000211.1, on the reverse strand, counting down.
TCGACCTGCTCGATCACCGACCGGTGAACCCCCGTTATCGAACGTCCTCAGTGGAGGTCGCGACCCGGCCTCCGGCGGAGGCGCCACTGGAGATCCACTCATTATACCGGTTGAAGGTCGGCCGTTAGCCGCGATCGATGCCCGAGTGTCCTCGGAGAAGCAGGAACAGGAGCAGACGGTGGCCCGTCAGCGGGAGGCCCTGTATCAGGCAGCGGCCCTGCGCGGTTATGCGCTGACTGCTGGGCGGGTCTTCGTGGATGAAGGCGACAGCGGCGCCCGGCTGGATCGCCCGAGCTTGGAGCGACTCCGCGATAGGGTAGCGACAGGAACCGTGGCGGCGGTCCTGGTCTACGCACCGGATCGGCTGGCCCGTCACTCTGCCTATCAGGTGGTGATCATTGAGAAACTGTATTAAACTAAGTTATTGATTTTCATAGAGCCAAAGAGGGTGAAATCGGGCTAAAACAAGGCTATTATT
>JAGRHQ010000210.1 GCA_020444905.1 Candidatus Competibacteraceae bacterium | reverse complement strand
GGCGACTTGCTGGACCTCAATCGGGGCTTGATTAAAAACGCCAGCGGTTACGACCTGCGGCATCTGTTCATCGGCAGCGAAGGCACCTTGGGCCTCATCGTCGAGGCGACGCTAAAACTGACCCGCTCTCTGCGCGAACCAAGCGTGATGGTGCTGGGCGTGCCGAATCTGGACAGCATCATGTCGTTGTATCACATCTTCCGCAACAAGCTGGAGTTGAGCGCTTTCGAATTCTTCTCGGAAAAGGCGTTGCGCCACGTGCTAGCCCGGGGCCTGCACCGACCTTTCGAGGCGCAGACAGACTATTATGTGCTCATTGAATTTGAGAACGCGGACGGATTACAGACGGACACGGCCTTAAATCTGTTCGAGCATTGCGCCGAGCAAGGCTGGTTGACCGATGGCGTGATTAGCCAGAGTGAAGCACAAGCCCAGGAGTTGTGGCGACTGCGCGAAGATATCAGCGAATCCATCGCGGGTTATCAACCCTATAAAAATGACATCGCCCTGCGTATTTCGCGCGTGCCCGCTTTTCTGAGTGAGGCTGACGCCCTGTTAACCCGGGAATACCCGGATTTCGAAGTGCTCTGGTATGGCCATATTGGCGACGGCAACGTACACATCAACATTCTCAAACCCGCTGATCTGGACGCGGCGGCGTTTGCGAAAAAATGCGGGAAGGTCAGCGAGCATCTCTTCACGGTGTTGCAACAACATGGCGGCAGCATTTCTGCTGAACATGGGGTCGGTCTGCTGAAAAAGCCTTATCTGCGCTATACCCGGGATGAAACTGAAATCGGTTACCTGCAGGCTATCAAGCAGGCGTTTGATCCAAATGGAATTATGAATCCAGGGAAGATTTTTGATTAGACGAGACGATATTTCGCAATCCGGGGCCGCTGTCGCCGCATACCCATCAGGCATTGACCGCCCTGGGGTGGCGTTGGAGTCCGCGTTGCGCCCTCCGTTGTCTGCGCAATCGGAGGATTTCGCTCAGGCGCAGCGGATCATTGCGTTGAGTCGCCAGGAACATGCGCCGATGGTGACTGAACGCTTTCCGACCTATGCGTCGATTATTGAATACTGGGAAGTGGGCGATTTACCGTGGACCTTACCCGCTGAGGCGGTGGCTTGCATGACCGAGACGGTGCAGGATTTGGTCGCGGCGCTGCGTTCGTAGGAGTTGTGGCCGCTGATTCCGTTGTGGGTGTCGATCGGACCAGTAATTTTCTTTTAGACATTATCCGCATGAAGTCCCTGATACCCTGGATTCATCACAGTTCGGCTGCCGAGTATTACTTTGCGGAGGGGTGTTTCATCACCGAGTGGTGGAATGAGCCTACAGACAATGCGGTCTCGGTGGCGCGCGCACGGGTGGAAGCGGGCATGACTACGCGCTGGCATCGCCTGCGGAGCGTCACCGAACGCTACCTGATTCTGGAAGGACAGGGGCAGGTCGAAGTGGGTGACTTACCGCCGGAAGCCGTGGAACCGGGAGCGGTGGTGGTGATTCCGCCGGAAACTCGTCAACGCCTCACTAATACTGGTGCTGTCGATCTGATTTTTCTGGCGGTCTGTACCCCGCGTTTTACTCCTGCGTGTTATGAAGACCTTGAGCCGGACTGAGGTTTCCCGGAGCGCGCAACTCAAAATGACGAAAGCGCGCTAGATGCTCGGCGGCCTGTTCTTCGGGCCGGATCGCCTACAAACATTCAAGCAGACATTCGGATCGATTGAAAATCGGGGAGCACTCCATGCAAACATCGGACAAGAACTTACTGACCCTGGCTTTATGTTTACTGCTCGGGTGGGGTTTAATCGGGGGCGTCGCCTCGGGTACCGAAATCGCCGCGCGAACGCCACCGGTTGAACCGGTTTTCACGCCGATTCTCACGCGGGTGTTAGCCGAGCCGCAGGCGGTTCTCGGCTCGGATCGGCGCTGGCATCTGGTCTATGAGCTGGAGTTACGCAACACCACGGCAGGTCCGGCGGTGTTGGAGCAGGTCGAGGTGCGCGATGCCGAGCGCCTGGTGGTCCTGGATGCCTTTTCCGGGGAGCGCCTCACCGAGCAATTCCAGATCGCCGGTCAGCGCGTTACCACTGCCCTACTGGAAGCCGCTCAGTTTGGCGTCCTGTACCTGCATTTGAGTTTTCCAGATCGTGAATCTCTGCCTGGCACCCTGGAACACTGGGTCACCGCCCAGTTGAGCGCCGTGCCTCCTGGGCAGGAACGGAGCCTTTCCAGGGGGGAGCCGAGCGAGGTCGGGTCATCGCCGGCGGTAGTGCTGGGGCCGCCGCTCCAGGGCGCGGGTTACATCGCCGCAGATGGCTGTTGTGCTTCGACGCGCCATCTGCGCGCTTTGTTGCCCTTGAATGGCGAGTACCGACTCAGTCAGCGCTTCGCCATCGACTGGGAAAAGCTGGACAGACTGAATCGCATCTACGAGGGACCACGCGATGACCCGCACAGTTATTTCATCTACGGGCAGCCGGTTCTGGCGGTCGCCCCGGCGCGCGTAGCGGTGGCGGTGGATGGTCTTCTGGAAGCGACGCCGGGCGCGTTTCCCGAGAACCTCCCCCTGGCCGAGGCCGATGGCAACCACATCATCCTTGATCTTGGTCGAGGCGCTTATGTGCTGTACGCCCATTTACAGCCGGGTAGCGTTCAGGTTCGCGCTGGGGATCGGGTGCAGCGCGGCCAAGTGCTGGGTCGGGTCGGAAACTCCGGCAACTCTATTGCCCCCCATTTGCATTTGCAGGTCATGGATGCGCCCTCCGGCCTGGTGGCCAATGGACTGCCCTATGTGTTCAGCCGCTTCCGAATCACTGGCGTAGATGAGGCCGGCACGGCGGATTTCGATCATGCGGAGGAAACCGGCCAGCCTGCGATGATCGTACCGGTCCAGCCTCCGAGTCGACACATCCGCGAGCTACCCCTGGACCTGACCGTGATCGATTGGTTAAATCTGTAGGCGTGGCTATGCGCATACAGATCCTCCTGATAACGTTCAAGACAATCTTCAACCGCGCAGGTGCGAATGGTTTGAAATTAACTGAACAGGCGTCAAGCCAATATTGGTAAAAAAGGGCTTTTATTATGCGATTGCGGTATCCTTGATAGCACCCAGGTTCAAAGCCTGTCCGATAAAATCATGCGCCATCCGCACACCCCGACGCCGGCGGATCGGCGTTTAAATAATGGAGGTGGCCATGGCGGAATCCAGTACGCTGACCGGGGCGATTCGCGACATCGTCCAGCGCCACGGCGGCATGCCGACCCGGTTGCTGCAAATTTTGCGCGACGTACAAGATCGTTTGACTTGGCTGTCGCCCGAAACCCTGGAGCGAGTTGCCGAAGAAATCGGTATTTCCCCCAACAAGGTGCGCAGCGTCGCCGAATTTTATTCCTTCCTCTACACCGCCCCGCGCGGGCGCTACGATATCCTGTTCAGCGACAACATTACTGACCGGATGTTGGGCAACCGTCAATTACTGCATTACCTCTGCGACCGGCTGCGGGTCGGCGTTGGCAAAACGCGCGCTGATGGCCTGGTCACAGTCGGCACAACCTCCTGCACCGGCATGTGCGACCAGGGACCGGCGGCGCTGGTCAATGGCTATACGCTGACCCGTCTGGACAAATCCCGCCTGGATTGCATCGCTAATCTGATCGAGAGCCGCATCCCGCTGACGGAGTGGCCGCGCGAGTTTTTCGAGGTGTACAGCAACATTCGCCGCGCGGACATTTTGCTAGGCCGGCACTTCGCCGATGGTTCGGCCTTGCGGGCAACACAAAAACGGGGGCCGGACGCCATCATGGAGGAAATGGTCAAATCCGGCTTGCGCGGTCAGGGCGGGGCCGGTTTCGGATCGGCGAACAAGTGGCTTTCCTGCCGCAATGCCTATGGTGATGTCAAGTACGTCGTGTGCAATGCCGACGAGGGCGAACCCGGCACCTTCAAAGATCGGGTGTTGATGCAGGATTTCGCCGATCTGGTATTTGAAGGCATGACCCTGTGTGGCCGGATTATCGGCGCTCGGCAGGGTTTTGTTTACCTGCGAGGCGAGTATCGCTATATGCTGAATGCGCTCAAGGCCACCCTGCAACAGCGCCGCGAAGCGGGATTGCTGGGCGAGGCGATCCTCGGCGATCCTTCCTTCAATTTCGATATTGAAATTCATCTCGGCGCGGGCGCTTATGTCTGCGGTGAGGAATCCGCGCTGATTGAGTCGCTGGAAGGCAAGCATGGGGTGCCGCGCATCCGTCCGCCGTTCCCAACGACGCATGGCTATTTGAACAAACCCACGGTGGTCAACAATGTCGAAACCTTCGCGACCGCCGCGAAAATCGCTGTGGAAGGCGGTGACTGGTTCGCCAGTCGCGGCACCGCCTATTCCAAGGGCACCAAGCTGTTGAGCGTCAGCGGCGATTGTGAACGACCGGGCATTTACGAATATCCCTTTGGCGTCACCGTCAACCGGGTGCTTGAGGACTGTGGGGCGCACAATGCCCAGGGCATTCAAATGGCCGGCCCCGCCGGCCACACCATTTCCGCCAAGCAGTTCCACCGCCTGATCTGCTTTGAGGATCTGGCGACCGGCGGATCGTTTATGGTCTTTGACCAGAGCCGCGATATTCTCGACGGCATCCGCAATTTCGCTCACTTCTTCGTTCACGAAAGTTGTGGATTTTGCACCCCGTGCCGGGTGGGAACTTCGCTGATGCGCGATCTGGTCGACAAAGTTCATACGGGGCACGGCACCTTGTACGATCTGGAAGAGATGCGCAAACTGGGGCGGATTATGCAGGTGAGCTGTCATTGCGGGCTGGGCCAGACCGCGCCGAATCCGGTGTTGGACAGCCTCCAGGAATTCCCGGAAGCCTATGAACGACGCCTGCGCTCCACTGCGTATGAACCGGCGTTCAATCTGAACCAGGCGCTGGAAGAGGCTCGCCAGTTGACCGGTCGGCATGATCCGGGCGCGTACCTGAACGACGAAGATTTACTGGTAGGGGTGATGCCATGAGCGAAGAACACAGCTTTACCCTGGACGGGCGGCGCATTCCCTTTCAAGACGGTCAGACGGTCATGCAAGCTGCGCTGGAGGCCGGCGTCTATATTCCGCACCTGTGTTTTAATCCGGAATTCACCCCGCATGGCAGTTGCCGGGTTTGTCTGGTCAAGGTCAACAACCGCATGCAGGCGGCCTGTACTACGCCAGCGGCGGACGGGCAGACCGTGCAAAGCGAGACCGAGGAAGTGCGGGACATTCGGCGCGGCATTTTGCAAATGCTGTTCGTCGAGGGTAATCATGTCTGTCCGGCCTGCGAGAAAAGCGGGGCGTGTCAATTGCAAGCGGTCGCCTACTACGTCGGGATGCTGGCGCCACACTTCAAGCATTTCTACCCGCGCCGGCCCGTGGATGCCTCGCATCCCGAGGCGGTGATCGACTTTAACCGCTGCATTCTCTGTGAACTCTGCGTCCGGGCCAGCCGGGATGTGGATGGTAAAAACATCTTCGCGGTCGAAGGGCGCGGTATCCAGGCGCACCTAGTGGTCAACACTCCGTCCGGACAATTGGGCGCAACGAATTTCAGCATTCACGACAAAGCGGCTCAAGTCTGTCCCACCGGCTCGATTCTGACCAAGCATCAGGGTTATAACATTCCGATTGGGCAACGGCTTTATGATCGCAAGCCGATCAATATCGTCGGCGATGTGGCGCAACTGTCGGAAAGTTTGGGAGGGCGCCGCCATGATTGAAGCCAAACTGAAAATTGCAACCTGTTCGCTGGCCGGCTGTTTTGGTTGCCACATGTCGTTGCTCGATCTGGACGAGCGGCTGTTTGACCTAACCGAGCGCGTGGAGCTGGATCGCAGTCCTCTGACCGATATTAAGGAGCTGGGAGAGTGCGATGTGGGTTTGATCGAAGGCGGCGTCTGCAATGCGGAAAATGTGCATACCCTCATCGAGTTT
>JAGRHQ010000020.1 GCA_020444905.1 Candidatus Competibacteraceae bacterium | reverse complement strand
AGTTGCGCGACGCGAGCTTTCTGAGCTGCCTATCCGGCAGTGAATACCGGCGCCATACGTGGCAAAGGGGTTGTTTTTTTCTGAGCTGCCTATCCGGCAGTGAATAAAAGCGGATGATTGAGAATTTCGTCCGCTTATTTCTGAGCTGCCTATCCGGCAGTGAATGGCCAATCTCGACGCTCCCCACGGGAATCAGCTTTCTGAGCTGCCTATCCGGCAGTGAATTCATCCTGGCCGCGGTCGAGGGACAAGTGCAATTTCTGAGCTGCCTATCCGGCAGTGAATCATGCAAGCCGTGGTCGCCCACAATTGAGTTCTTTCTGAGCTGCCTATCCGGCAGTGAATATACGACCCATCCGCGCCGCTCCAAATCTCGCTTTCTGAGCTGCCTATCCGGCAGTGAATCCGACATGGATCAGCGGCAAGGCAGCGGCAAATTTCTGAGCTGCCTATCCGGCAGTGAATCGTCCACCACATCATTGCTGGCAGAGACGGCGTTTCTGAGCTGCCTATCCGGCAGTGAATAGGGCGACCACCCAATCGGGGATCGGGTCCACTTTCTGAGCTGCCTATCCGGCAGTGAATGATCAGCGGGTGCGCGGAAATATCCTCAATCTTTTCTGAGCTGCCTATCCGGCAGTGAATGGGCACCCATGCGGTTCCCAGTGACGATAGTTTTTCTGAGCTGCCTATCCGGCAGTGAATACCGCCCATGTCATGCATCACTTGAGCACCAATTTCTGAGCTGCCTATCCGGCAGTGAATATTCAAAATGGCGCCAGGTGATCTTACCTCGTATTTCTGAGCTGCCTATCCGGCAGTGAATTGCAGGTCGGCTTGCAACTCGGTCAATAGCTTTTTCTGAGCTGCCTATCCGGCAGTGAATCAGCTTCGCATTGGCTTGGGTTGTGCCCTCTTTTTCTGAGCTGCCTATCCGGCAGTGAATACTTGCGTCCATTGACCGGACGTTGCCGAATCTTTCTGAGCTGCCTATCCGGCAGTGAATCGGGGAAGAGACTGAGCAAGCCGACTGGGAATTTTCTGAGCTGCCTATCCGGCAGTGAATAGTGACCTTTGCTTTGCCTTGCGGCGTTTTAGTTTCTGAGCTGCCTATCCGGCAGTGAATCCGCGCCCGGCGAATGCATGAAGATTTCTGGGTTTCTGAGCTGCCTATCCGGCAGTGAATTGGATTATCGGGGATGGGGCGGATTTGCTAACTTTCTGAGCTGCCTATCCGGCAGTGAATGTAATATAGGAATCATGAAGTCTACACACACATTTCTGAGCTGCCTATCCGGCAGTGAATGTCGATGAGCGTGGAAACCGACTTTGATAGTTTTTCTGAGCTGCCTATCCGGCAGTGAATGCGGGCGGCGCGGCGTTCCGCACCTTCTTCATTTTCTGAGCTGCCTATCCGGCAGTGAATCACCTCACAGGCCAGTGGATTGGGCTGCACCAATTTCTGAGCTGCCTATCCGGCAGTGAATACCTCACAAGCCAGTGGATTGGGTTGCACCAATTTCTGAGCTGCCTATCCGGCAGTGAATTAGAATTGATTCCTAATAATAGATTAATTACTAAAGAAAAAATGCGCAACTACTTCCAAAACCCAAATTAAGACGACTTATCCAAGCAATTGATTTAAAAAGCTGGATTAGGCCGTTAAAAAATTAGGGTTCAAAACCACGGAATCGTTGCTATCGAACTTAAGCCATAGGCGCCGAACTCTCCCTTCACCGCTTGCTCTTGGATAGCTAGATGCTCGACAAACAAGCGAAACTGTTGGCCAGTGCTCTGGCTGGTCAAAACCAGGTAGGGCAGATTCAGCCTTTCCGCTGCACTGTCCGGGATGGCTTGGATCGCCTGCTCGGTATTGATCCCCTTCCGGGCGATCAATCGCCGTCGTTGCCGCTCCGGGTTGCTCTTGGCTTGCACGCGACGCACCACGCGGTGGCGTGCGCTCGCGGGCACAACGCAAGCAGAGTTGACTGATACATGGTCGCGCATCCCCGTCAGCCAATCGGTTTGCTGGAAGCCGCGCAGCGTTTCCAACGTCCCATGAAGGCGAAGGCGGTTACCGAGAGATCGTATTTCGTCGCGCACATCGGGGAAACTCACGCCAATAGCGCCCTCTTCGTAGCGAACCAACCCCCGATGAAACTTGCCGAACAATGCACTCATCAAGGTGGTGGCCGGAAATTCCGGGTCGGGTAAAAGAATGATATCGATATAGGTGTCCATTTTCTCGGCTACCTGTCCATCATTCCTTATCGCTTTCGCCAAAGACCCCGCCGCGAATCAGGGTCGCCATCACGAAATGCTGGCCGCCCTCGTCGGGCGCCTTGTCCTTCAAAACCCAGCCATCCAGCAGAGAGTAGAAATCGGCTTTGGCCTTGGGTTGGCGGTAAGCCTTGCCTTGGTTGGTGACCGAGCCGTAGGGCTCCACCGCGATGGGGCCAAGGTCTTCGCCCGCCTCGCTGGGATACCAGGTATCGATAGTACGCAGGGCGTTGCCAATCTTCTGGCTATGCAGGGCCGCCACTTCGCCCACTTTGTACAACGTCTTGCTTTTCTGGCCCTTCTTGTCGCCCTTGTCCAGAATCAGTTCTTGAGAAGGATAAGCCTCCTGGCCGTCGCCCATACGCGCAAAGGCCACTACCTCCAGCAAGGTATAACTCTCGCCGGCAAGGCCCGCTTGAATGACGGCGGCCAACCGGGCAAGGTCGGCTTGCGCAGCGTCCGGTACGACGAAGTTACGCAGGCTGAAATCCAGCGCACTGAAACGCCAGGTTTGTACAGGCTTGCCATCGACCCAGTGGCGGATTTCGGCGATGATCTGTTCCGCGCCGATCCGGTTGCGCCACAAAAAGCGCCCATTGGCGAGATTGATGGCATAGCGTTGGCTCAATTCACCGAAGCCAACCGCGTTTACGTAGCCCTGTACAGTAGCCTGCAACTTGGCCGAGTAATTGGCGTTATTGCAGGCGCAAGGGATACCGGCTCCGCCCAGAACGCGCAGGGTGAAGCGAACCCGCAGCGTATCGGCGTCGTTGGGCAGGGTAGCTACGTCCACTTTCTGGAGATTGGGGTTCTCAATGGCCGCATCGAGCTTGGCCGGGTCTTGATCCTTGGTCTTGAGGCGGTTGGAGATGGTGCCGCGCACGGACTTTTCATGGATGCCAACGGCGGACCATTGCTCGCCGTTGGCCATGTCCTTCCAGCGCCCGGCGCTGAACAGAGCATCGGAGGGGTCGAGTTTGCGTTCGAAGGCGAGAACGGAAGCAGTGGTTAATTCGGTCTTGGCCATGATCAAGCTCCTTGAAGCGAATCGGATTCGGTGTTGAGCAGGGTGTCGGAATAACGGTTGACGCAACGGTAAAGGCCGGCATCCGGTTCTGCCGCGCCGTGCCAAAGCAGTTGTTCGAGGCTGGAAAGACGATGGGGCGCGATCCACTGCCCCAAGGAATAGAGGCTCTCCACGAAACGAAACGGGGTCGTGACGTCGCGGGCGCTGGCCACCTCGCCGGGGGCGTGGAGTTCGGAAATCCCGGCGTAGCCGACGGGCAGGGGAACCAGCCAGCCGGAGCGCGCCCGTATCTGCCACGCCACCCGCGAACCGCTGTCACCATTCGGCGTATCCGGGTTGGCGGATGGATTAGGCGTGCCCCCTTCCGCCCCGGTTAAAACCGTTTCCTCGTCCGACGCGACCGTAACGGGAACATGGTTCAAACAGGTCAGGTCCAGCAGGGCATCCAGCACACCGGCGGAGTGGTCGCCTTTCGCTTGCATCTCGGCAAGCCGCTGGCCCAGCAAATCGGGCCGATGCACCAGGGCAAAGCCGGGTAGCAACTTGCGGCGCAGACGCTTGAAGGCCGCCCGTTGATTGACCTCCACTTCGGGCCAGGGAATCCATTCAGGCTTGGGTGTTCTTGAGTCCAAGGCTGGCAACACGCTGCCGCCTGCCAGCCGCATCCCCAGCGCCTTCTGATAGGCCGCTTCGGCGAAGTCTTGCTCTTCCTGAGATTCGTCGAACCCCCCGCGAACCGCGATGATGAGACTCGCCACCAGATGAGCGTGGCCTTCCTCCACGATGGCAGCCGGCGTGCCTTCAGCGATGAACTTGGCCGCGTCCTTCTTGAGATAGACCGGATTGCGGCTTTGGGTGAAGATCAAGTGATGGCGTCGGTTGGGCCGGAAGGTCTGGGCCTCGAAATGGTGGCAAACGATGCCCACGCCATCGAAAACCTGCCCGAAGCGCGCCAAACTTCGTTCCAGCGCATGAACGAAGCCCAAAAAGGCGGTCGGCGATGGAAACCCCCAAGTCAGCGGGCTGGAAATGGCGTTGGCATTCTGCACCCACAGCCGGGGCAGGACGAGCAGGCCGGATGGTTGACGGATCGGCTCATTCATCGCCCAATTCCTCACGCAGCATCTTGAGTTCTTGCTCCAGCATACCTTTCCACTCTTGCGCTTCTGGGCCACCGAACAAAGTTTTATCGGTGCGTAGGCGTGCATTCAGCCAGTTGGCGAAGTTCAAGCACACGTCGTCTTTCCAGTCGCCACGCCGATAGTCGGTGGCAAACTCCTCGTCCATCAGGCGACGGTCTGGGTCGAGCCAGCATTGTTCCGGCCGGTTCAGCCGGCATTCGGCGCCGGCGCTCCAGCCAGGTTCCAGTTCCCGCAGCTCGGCCGTCATCAGGAGGGCTTGATCGCACAGGCCCGCAACCATCTGGTGGCGTGTGGCGCGGATGCGCTCGTTGTTTTTTACATCGGCCACTCGATACAGAAATGTCTTCAATCCCTCCACCAGCCGCCGAACTTCACGGCGTCGCTCGAAGTAGCGGATAAACACCGTTTCGATCTTCAAGGGTGGATGGATCGCCGGAGATCGCCAGACAGGCGGCAGCGAAGCCAACAGATAATTCTGGCCCCGCCGTTCGCTGTTGAGCTGGCTGACGTTCTGGGGCTTGGAGCCGCCGAAACTTTGAATGGCGAGATTGGGATAGTCCCGGTAACCCTGCGGGTGAGCCTTGCCCGCACGCTCCGCTTGCCGCGCCGCTTTGGCAACTTTGCGGTCTTCGGCAATCCGCTGATGGACGGCGTGAGCGAGGGAGGAGGACAGCAGCGGGGCCAGCAGGTGATAGGTTCCATTGCCCACCGGCCAGTAAAGCTGCTTAGCCAATTTGTGCGAGGCCGGCTTACCCTTGGGATCGGGTAACGCCGCGAACGCCGCCATCCACTCAGCAGCTTGAGTAGGGTCATCACTCAAGGCTTCGGCCAAAGCAGGATCGCGGGCAATGGCGAATTCCAACAGACTGCGGCCATCAACGCTCAGGCGCAGAAACTTGTAAACGTCCAGCGCCGCAGCATTTCCGACGACATCCGGCATTCCTGCGCCGGCCAAGCTGTGAGTGCCTACCTCCAACGCTCCGGCTTGTGAATTGCCGGCGCTGGATAAACTGGAACCGTCCGCCGAGGGATGGGTAAATTTGATAGGGTGAGAAACCTGTTGAATCCATCCGCTTCGGCGAGCGGCATCGGCAATCCAGACAGCAGGTTGGTGCTCATCAAGCAACTTTTGCCGGGTTTCGGCATCGCCCTCTTTTAGCTTATCCAGCTTGGGCTGGAGACGTTCCTCGCGCAGAAAGCGCGTGATCTCGGCCTTGATGCTTTGGCTTTCGCCGGGTGACGAAGGTGATTGCGCAGGGTCGTCCATAGGCTTCTCCTTAGAAAAGTTGATGTTCACACGCGGCTGAACCCCAGCGCCGGGTGATAACGCCACCGCTGGTTGGCTTCACGACCGGGCAGATCGACCGCGCCGAACCGGCGGGCGCAGTCGATAAGGTCGTCTTTGTCCAGCGCCTCGGCAAGCGTTTGCAGAACGGTGAGGTAATCGGGAGCGCCCCAAAAGGCGATGCGGGGGCCGGCGGACAGATCGAGACGCTCTAGCAAATTGTCTTCAACCGAAACTTCCTGACCGGTTGCTTCGAGCAGGAAAAATTCGGTCTTCTCGCAGTCCTCGTCCGGTTGGAAGTAATAGGTCTGATGACCCTGCGGGTCGGCGCGGAACGGCGTCTTGGCCTGCAACACGCCGCTGAGGTGAGCTTGGGTTCGCCACCACCAGTTCACCGGAATTTGCTGTTGTTGCTGACCCGCTTCTGCCCCCAGCATGAGATCGGCCAGCCGGGCGTGTTCCAAGTCGGCGAGATTTCCTTTCCCATCCAGTGGTTCGCGGGGACGAATCCGGGCGCGGGCATCGATGACTTGCCATTGCTCCGGCGCGAGCAGTTGGCTGAGGCGATGAGTCCGCAGATGAAATTTCGTACCCTTTTCTCTACTTTCAAAACCCGGCCAGCAGAAAGCCGGCGCCTCCTCCCCATGCTTCAAGCTTTTCACGTTGACATCGAGCAGCAGGATATTGGGCTGGTCGGGTGGGCAATCGAATGTCCGGTGCCGTTTCACCCGGCCAGCGAGCTGGATGATCGAGCGCATCGACGAGGGTTCGACGATGGCCCAGTCGTAGCAATGATCGCGCCCCACTTCGGCTACGGCGGTGGCCAGAATGATAAACATGTGATCGGTTTCGGGGTGGGCATCCAGTTCCTTGCGCAGATCAGGTTGCGCGAAGACCACGGCATCAGGCCGATCCCGCTTGAGCACGGCATCCAGTTGTTTCTCGATTTCGGCGCGCACCAGCGTGGGATGGCGGGCATGGTAGGCGCACAGATGGATGCGGCAGCCTTCCAGCGCACCCCGTTCGTAGAGGCCCAGAGCCACGTCGAACAGCGGGTCGATGTTCGCCATGCGAATCAAGCCGAAGCTGACCCGCTTGCCGGTAATCGGGTCGGCGCTGTGGTGATGACGATGCAGCGTCACCGCCTGGTCCCGCAACAGATCCGCCAGTTGGCGGCAGATGTCGGCCTGTTGGCGGGCGCGGTCGTTGGCGCTGGAAGGTTTCACCGGCACCGGCAGAATGGTGGTGCGGCGGCGTATCTGTTTAGCCGAGGCCAGCCGGGCGATGCGGCGATCCACGAAAGCGGCATGATTGGTGAGAAAAGCGATACCGTCGGGGTCGCTGCCGTGGCTGTGGCTTTCGGCGCCGAACTCATCGAACCAGCCGCAGCAGATGTCCAGTCGCGCGCCGGGTCGCCCGCGATGACGCTGGAATGCTTCGCGGCCGGCTTGATAGGCGAGGAACAACCCTTGAACCAGAGCCGGCGGCAACGTGGCGGAGGATAGCAATACCCGGCTGCCCAGCAGACCAGCCCAATGGACCAGACGCGCCAACGCCGGCAAGTCGTCCATGTCGAAGTCGTCCGGTTCGTCCAGTACCAGATCGGAGGTCATCAGCCGTAGCATGGGCAGGATCTGATGGCCGCCACGAGTGCTTTCGCAGGCAGGCATCAGGTGATCGATGGTGCAAACCAGCACCGGCGCATCAAGCAACGCTCTAGCCTTGCGTCCGCGCTGATCGTTTTGCAGCCAGCGATTGAGAGGACCGTCTTCCAGGCTGCCCGCGTAACGCACATGGTTGTAGTCAGGCAGGAGGTCTGCCGCCGACTCGCTGCCTTCGCCCACCGTAGCTTGAGCCTTGGCTTGGTAGTATTCATGCAACGTCTTGGTGGCGGCGCCACCGGCCAGCACGGCGAAGTCTTCCTCGCCGAGGTGGAGGCGATTACGGTAGGCATCGCCGGTTTGCAGCGTCAGTGTCCGCAAACCCAAGGCCACGGTAAAACGCGCCCCCTGTTGGGGGTTGGCGAGGCCGTAGAGAATGCGGGCGTTGGCAAAGGTTTTGCCGCAGCCAGTAGAGGCCATGTTGACGCCGAAAAACCCGTGCTCCGCGCTCCGCTCGCGCAGGCTCTCGGCCAGGTCGAAGGCGTCATTCTGCCAGCGAAATGGAACCTTGCTGCGTTCCCGAAACTTCTTGTGGCGGGCGATGCGGGGCAGGCTTTGTTCCAGCCGAGGCAGGGTCCGCATCAGCCGGCTGGCATTCACCTCCACGCCGATCAGATGCTCGTCCAACCGCTGCTTGAGTTCCCGCTTCCCGTCCTTGATGCCCGTGTTGGCGTAAAGCACCGCGTCTTTCTTGCCAGGTTTGTCACCGTACATGGTGTGGCTGGGCTGGGACGAGTAGTAATGATCGGCCAGTATCAACACTAGCCGGGAAAGATGGAGTACATGAGGACTGCCGAGAACGGCAGGTTGCGGGTCGTCGAGGAGGCTGGGCCGTTTCAAAATGGCGTCGGCGGCTTTAGCTACGTGCTGCCGCCAATGGCTGCTCTCGAAGGGCAAACCTTGTTTGAAGGTCCAACAGCCTGGAATTAGAGCCTTTTTATCTTGTAAATGGCTACCGCACCAATCGTGGGTTACCGCACGAGGCAATCCATTCAACTTATCTAAGGACACCTGCGCCAAGTCTTCTTTTATGGGTAATCGATGATGACTGACGATCAACCAGCCCAGCGCACGGGCCAAGGGTAGTCGCAAGGTTTTGAAAGGGCTATAGACTTTGTTGTCGATGCCGTCTTTAATCAACCCATCCAGAATCATTTTGGCCTCGCTGCCATCCAGCGCGAGCAGGCGTTCCAACCATACCCGGTCGTCGTTACCGGCATCGCCGACAAAAGCCTGGAACAGCCGTAGTGATACCCATTCATGGCGGAAGGGATCAGGATCGGCTTTTGGGCTTTTGAGTTTCTTCTGGAAAACGTCGTTCGCTTTGCCCACATCGTGGAACAGGGCGGCGAGACGGGCCAGCAACCGAATGTCCTCGCCCGCGTGCCAGTCGTTCTCATCCTCGCGGCGCAGCACATTGCGCTGGGTGATATTGGTCGGCGTCGCACCCTGAGCGTTGAACTGGCGGGCGTCGCCCACAATCCAGAGCAATTCGCTGTGATCCTTACCGCGTATCCAATGGCAGGCGACGGCGGTATTTTTGCGAGCGGTTTGCCGCAGCAACCGATGCAGGGTATTCAAACCCTGTTGGGTGATGGCGGTCTGCCAGGTCCGGTCGCCGCGCCGCTCGGCAAACTGGTCGAGAATGCGTCGGGTTTCAGTGAGGGCATTTTTGGTGCACTGGGAAATCAGCAGGACATTCATGGCGCTCGCTTTCCCAAGTCGAGAGCGACCGCCTTCACCGTGTCAATCATGAAATCCAGTGCCTCCGTGCGTGAAAAATTCTCGATGCAGGCATGGCGAAAGGTTTGTTCGTCATCGCCCCGAGCGGCGGAAATAAAGGCTTGAGGCAGAATCACGGCGTCCTTGATCAAGTCCGCCACGTCGAAGACCAAACCGCCTCGGCGAGTCTTACCGTGTAGCACGGCAAGCCCATGCGGCAGGCCCAACACCCACGTCGCCGTAGCGCCTAATCCATACGCTAGATAATTGCCATGATCCAGAAAACGATTGGCTGGATCGGTTCCCGTGCCGTTCTTGGCGCGGACAAAATCACCGTAATCGACCGCGTTGACGGCAAGTTTGAACAGCTTCTTGGTAAGACGCGCCTCTTCGGCAAGGAGAGCCGTGTTATCTACAGCATCATCGAGCAAACGCTGCGATCCTTCTAAAACGGGCAGCAAAGGCTCGCGCGGAACCTGAAAACCGTTGTCGGCGAGCTGTCGATTGCCGCACCAGTGTTCGGCGATCCGTCCTAACCGGGCGCGTTGGAACGCCTTCGCGGCTTCCAGGCGCAAGCTATCGTCAAACCAGAAGCGAACCCAATGTTGCAGGTATTCCGTCGGGCGGTATTCGCTCTGCGGGGCGAACCAGGCTACTTCGACCTCGACTTCATTGGCGCTGTAAAGCGGGGCGCCGCCACCCCCACAAAAACCGACCAGCACCCCAGCTTTCCCCAGTTCGCGCATCGCGGCTTGTGTGATCGAGGTGCCCGTGCCGAGCAGCAGAGACGTAGTATTGGCGATGGGGATGTTCCAGTAGAGCGAGTTCTTTCCCTGATCGGTCACGTATTCCACGCGCCCGCCGTTGACCAGTACGCGACAATGTTCGAGATAATAGAGATTAGCCCGCTTGGAATGCAGGATGGCTTTCAGATCAGAAGGAGAAAAATTGTCCATAAGAAATCGGCCTCATCAGTTCTGGACTCCGCCATCCAGAATCCAGTAAACCCCGATACTCGCTGACGACTCCGAACAGTAACGCCATCGGATCGTTGCTGGATGCGAGCAAGGTCAGTGGCCCGTCTCGCTTGAGGAAGATGGGTTGATTCGGCATTTTCCGTTCTCAGGTTTCCGTTGATTATGACAGATGAGAACGGAAAGATAAACGGATAACATTATGATTTATAATACGTAATTATGGAATAACAAAAACCACCCTTTTCCGGCGCGCTGTGTAGCCTAACCTTGCAACACGCTTTTAGACACAGCGACGCAAAGGCATGACAGAATTAGCCACCGATGAGACGGCAATCCAGACGAAGCCGGCGGCTTAAAGGTTCAAATCGGCTTTCTATCGGCAATTGCATACGGCCTTCCCCCAGGCATTCCCGCTGGACGATGCGGACCTTCGCCCGCTGACCCGGACGGCGCGCGACGATTTGCGGACTTGGCTAGCGGCGCAGGCCGTGGAACCCCGAACTGCCCAAATTCTGCTCCGCGCGCTGCAACAGCATTGCAGCCGGCGGACCTATCAACAGGTCGTGGCGAACGGCGGGATGCGGGTGAATCTCCAGGGGGAACCGGTGGAGCCGGTGACGCCGGAAGGTCAGGCGCACGCGCAGGCGCGGGTTGACCGTATTTTGGCGGCGCGGGCGGCGAAGGTGACGCCCGCACCAAATGCGCCAACCGGGCGCGGATGGCCCGCGCCCAAGGGTCCGGGCTATTTCACCATTTTCTTAGCGGCCTCCGTTGCCTGATCCTTACCCATCTCCATCGCTTGATCCTTAGCCATGTCCGTCATATCGCCGCCCGTAGCTTTTTGCAGCGTGGCCGCTCCGGCGGCGCCTTTCATTGCGCCAGTCGCGCCGCTGGGGGCGACTTCCATAGCCGCCCCGGCATCCGGCTTGGGCATCATCGCCCCGGCTTTGTCCTTGACGGCATCAGCAGCTTGTTCCTGAGCCATTTTGCCCGCTTGATCTTTGGCGGCCTCAGTCGCCATGTCTTTGACATCCGCCGCCCCGGCGGCGCTGGATAACAGCACGGTCAGGCCAGTGGCCATCAGGATCGTTTTCAAAATCATGGTGTGATACTCCTTGGATCGAGTGTTTGCGGACGGGAAGCCTGTTAGCGTCGAACCACCTGCGCAGATCCAGACTTCCACAGTCTGAGTGTAGCGGATGAACGGTTCGTGTTGGGGGAAGACTCAAGTGCTACGCTTTACGCCATCACTGACTCTGGAGAATACTCAATGACCATGCATGTTATCGCCCGCCTGACCGCCCGCCCGGAAACCGGGGCGGAATTGCAAACCTTGCTGCTGAGCCTGATTGAACCC
Organism: Candidatus Competibacteraceae bacterium; assembly: GCA_020444905.1. Taxonomy (GTDB): domain Bacteria; phylum Pseudomonadota; class Gammaproteobacteria; order Competibacterales; family Competibacteraceae; genus UBA2383. The sequence continues at coordinate 18,652 of JAGRHQ010000020.1, read as the reverse complement.
ACTCGCCAAGAGCCGGGTTGTCTGCGTTATGAATTGCTGCACAACGTCACCGATCCGACGGACTTTACCTTTATCGAGGAATGGGCGGATACGGCGGCGCTGGACGCGCATTTCACCACGCCGCACCTGCAAGCGGCGCTGGCGCAAGCTCCGGCGTTGTTGGCTGTGGCGCCGGATATTCGCCGCTATGCGGCTCTCCAATAAAGGAAGACCGACCGTGTCTTTCTTCCCGACTGAGGAGCAAACCATCGCGTTCACATCGGGCGATGCCGTCCGGCTGCAAGGACGCTTGCGCCGAACTACCCGCGCCAATGCCGTGGTGATCACCCATCCGCATCCCTTGTATGGCGGCGATTTGGATCACCCGGTGGTTGCGCTGTTGACGGGACTCTATCAGCAACACGGTTATACCACCCTGCGCTTTAACTTCCGCAGCGTGGGCGCCCGTGACGAGACGGATGACGCGGGGCGTGGTGAACGCGCCGATCTGCGGGCGGCAGCGGACTATTTGGCCGGCTTAGGCCAGACCGTGACCGATTTGGCCGGTTATTCGTTCGGCGCCTGGATTAACCTGTCCCTCGATCCTCCCTTAGCCACCGTGCGTCGGCAGGTGCTGATCTCGCCACCGGTAGCCTTTATACCGTTTGGCGTCATTCCGCCCGTGGCCGCCGAACTCTTGATCGTGACGGGGGATCGTGATGCATTCGCGCCGCCTGCCAACGTGCAGGAACAGGCGCAGCGTTGGCATCCTCAAGCGCGACTCCAGGTCTTGCCGGGTGTCGATCATTTCTATGGGAATGCCCTGGGTTCACTGGCGGCGATGGTCAACGCCTGGCTGGTCGAAAGGGTTTGATGTGCGGTATGCCGTGGGGGCCGTGCGGAGAACACGCTATCGGAGCGAAACGGTGATTAGCCCAAATAGCGGTTCAGGTCAAAACCGGTGACCGACGTGATACCGGGCGGCGGGGTGACGGTGCAACCGGTCAGCCATAAGACCAAGAACCACAAACTTCTTTTCATGAAGGGTCGTCCAGCGCCCATTGCGCCACAGAACGGGCATGAAGGTCGGTGATGTCGAACAACGAAACCGGTGCATCCGTCCGGCCCAACCAGCAGGGCAATCTCGGTACATCCAGGACAATCCCTTGACTGAGTCCGGTCTACAGTCCAGGCATGGATTCGGGATCGATACTACGCTTTACGTGATCATTCGTGTTCGCTAAGAGGCTGAACAGTTATTGCAGCAACTCCCCGAAAGCGATCGGAATCGCGCCCGCGCCCGCCTGGAACTGTTGCAGCCGGAATGGCTGTGGTTTGAACCGATGGCGCACGTCGCCATCTGGCAGGGGCCGGACGCACAACATGGATTCCATGCCGATTCGCTGGATGAAGCCCTAGAGTGTATTGAGCGACAGGCGATGGGGTAACTGAACCGCATTCGGCACCGGGACAAATCGTTGTCATGCCGTATTTTCCCTATGGCCCGCTGGAAATCACTCACCTGAAAGACCGTGATTCGTTGCTCGGCGCGGTGATCGACCGGATCGGGCGAATTGAACGGGAAGTGCAGCCGGATATCTTCACCGGGTTGGTGCATAGCATCGTTTCTCAACAGATTTCCAACACGGCGGCAGCGACGGTCTGGCGGCGGTTAGGCGCTTTATTGGGGGAATGGACGCCGGAGCGGTTGGCAAACGTAGCCTTCATGGATCTACACGCCTGTGGATTACCCCGACGCAAAGCGAACTGGATTCAGCACCTGAGTCGTCAGGCCATGCAGGGCGATCTCGATTTGTTGGCCCTGGCGGCGTTGCCGGATGCGGCTGTAGTGCAAACGCTGTCGGCGTTGCCGGGGATTGGCGTGTGGACGGCGGAAATGCTGCTGATCTTCGCTTTGGGCCGGCCCGATGTGGTCAGTCGCGGCGACCAGGCGATTCAGCGCGGGATGCGGCGGTTGTATGGCCTGGAGACGCTGAATCGAACACAGTTTATGCACTATCGGGAACGCTATCGGCCCTATGGAACGGTGGCGTCGTTCTATTTGTGGGCGTTGTCAGGTGAGCAGTGAGCGCCTTCGCCAGATAGGCGGCATCGTCCGGGGTTCGGGGCATGGCGGTCTGTGAGAGTATGAATGTACTCTTATCGCAGACCCTGTCGCTGTGTTCGTCAAGGCGGATCGACAGGGTACGACGCGCTTGATTTTGGGTCAGGTCCGGTAGGGTAAATTGCTTGACCCGGCGATCTAAAAAAACGGCGGCCCGAAGACCGCCGCTGCATTCATTAACAGAATCGAGAATCAGCCTTTGGCCCGCTCCTCCAGCATGGCGACGGCAGGCAATACCTTGCCTTCCAGGAATTCCAGGAACGCGCCGCCTGCGGTAGAAATGTACGATACCTTGTCATAGATATCATACTTTTGAATCGCGGCAATGGTGTCGCCGCCGCCGGCCAGCGTGAAGGCCGAGGTCGCCGCAATCGCTTCGGCGACCTTCTTGGTGCCTTCGCCAAACTGATCGAATTCAAACACGCCCACCGGGCCATTCCATACCACGGTGCCGGCTTTCATGATGATGTCCGCCAGTTCCTGGGCGCTCTTCGGGCCGATGTCGAAGATCATGTCATCGTCCGCAACTGAACCCGCATCTTTCTGCACGGCGGGTTCAGCGGCGTCAAACTTCTTACCGCAAACCACGTCGACCGCAATCGGAATGTTCGCACCGCGCGCCTTCATCTTCTCGATCAGCGTTTGCGCCGTAGGCACCAGGTCATGCTCGGACAGCGACTTGCCGACATTCTTGCCGACCGCTTCCAGGAAGGTATTGGCGATGCCGCCGCCGACGACGAGTTGATCGACCTTCTCGGACAGACTTTCCAGCACGGTCAGTTTGGTCGAGACTTTCGAGCCGCCAACAATGGCGACCATCGGGCGGGCTGGCGTAGCCAGCGCCTTGGTCAGCGCGTCCAGTTCTTCCGTCAACAGAATGCCGGCGCAGGCCACCGGAGCGAACTTGGCGACGCCATGCGTGGAAGCCTCAGCGCGGTGGGCGGTGCCAAAGGCGTCCATGACGAAAATATCGCACAGCGCGGCGTATTTCTTCGCTGTCTCTTCGACGTTCTTCTTTTCACCCTTGTTCGTGCGGCAGTTCTCCAATAGCACCACTTCGCCGCCAGCCACTTCAAAGCCGCCGTTCACCCAGTCGCGAATCACCCGCACCGGCTTGCCCAACTTGGCCGACATCACGTCAGCGACCGGTTGCAGCGAATTTTCTTCCGAGAATTCGCCTTCGGTCGGGCGACCCAGATGGGAAGTGACCATCACCTTGGCGCCCGCCTTCATCGCAAATTCGATGGTCGGCATCGACGCGGTAATGCGAGCATCGGAGGTGACTTTGCCGTTTTTGACCGGCACATTCAAGTCCGAACGGATGAAAACTCGCTTGCCAGCGAGGTCAAGATCAGTCATGCGCTTGAAATTCATGGTCTTCACTTTCTCCAAACAAAACCCCCGTCCGACTGGGCGCAAGGCGCAAGACGGCGGGGGCGGGTTCAATCAGGTTGTGAACCGCCAGGGAGTGGCGACGGCTTACTTGGCCATAACGCGGACCATTTCCAGCACCTTGCAGGAATAACCCCACTCGTTGTCATACCAGGCCACGACCTTGACGAAGGTGTCGTCCAGAGCGATGCCGGCGTCAGCGTCAAAGGTGGAAGTGCAGCTCTCGCCACGGAAATCGGTGGCGACCACCTTGTCTTCGGTATAGCCGAGGACGCCCTTCATTGCGCCTTCCGAAGCGGCTTTCATCGCCGCGCAAATGTCCTTGTAGCTGGCTGGCTTATTCAGCTCCACCGTCAGATCGACCACGGAGACGTCGGAGGTGGGAACGCGGAACGCCATGCCGGTGAGCTTCTTGTTCAGCTCGGGGATGACCACGCCCACGGCCTTGGCGGCGCCAGTGGAGGACGGGATGATGTTTTCCAGGATGCCGCGACCGCCGCGCCAATCCTTGTTAGAGGGACCATCCACCGTCTTCTGGGTGGCGGTGGCGGCGTGAACAGTAGTCATCAGGCCGCGCTTGATGCCCCAGGTGTCATTCAGCACCTTGGCCACCGGGGCCAAGCAGTTGGTGGTGCAGGACGCATTGGAGATAATGGTCTGACCGGCGTAGGTGCTGTCATTCACACCGTAGACGAACATCGGGGTGTCATCCTTGCTGGGCGCGCTCTGGATGACTTTCTTGGCGCCCGCCGTAATGTGCTTCTGGCAGGTTTCTTTCGTCAGGAACAGGCCGGTGGACTCGACCACGATGTCAGCGCCCACTTCACTCCACTTCAGCTCGGCGGGATCCTTGACGGCGGTCAAGCGAATCTTCTTGCCATTGACGACCAGCGTGTTGCCGTCGACGGAGACCTCGCCCTGAAAGCGGCCATGCACAGAGTCATATTGCAGCATGTAAGCCAGGTAGTCCGGCTCAAGCAGATCGTTGATCCCGACAATTTCGATGTCGGAAAAATTCTTGACGGCAGCGCGAAACACCATGCGGCCAATACGGCCAAACCCATTGATGCCAACTTTAATGGCCATGCTTTCCTCCATTTTTACATCACAGTGGTTTTCATCAAAAGACAGGCGGGCGTCATCACCCACCCAACACGATCAAGTGTAGACCGGATTCATTAAAAAACAGCATAAGCTAGAACAGCGCTTCCACGGTAGCTGCGACCCGTTCAGCGGTAAAGCCGAAATGTTGGAAAATAATTTCCGGCGCACCGCACTCGCCGAAACAGTCAATGCCAATAACCGCGCCCTGCGTACCGGCGTATTTGTACCAAGGCGCAGTCACGCCCGCCTCGACCACCACGCGCCGGGTGACTTTCGCCGGCAGCACCAACTCACGCCAGGCTGCGTCCTGAGCGTCAAAGACATCCACCGAGGGCATGGAGACAACGCGCACCCGTCGGCCCTGACGGTTTAGCTGTTGAGCCGCTTCCATCGCCAATTGCACTTCAGAACCGGTAGCGATGATGATCGCCTCCGGATCATCGCCGCAATCCAGCAGCACATAGCCGCCCCGGGCAATGGCCCGCACCTGCTCCGGCGTGCGCTCCTGATGCGGCAGCTTTTGCCGGGTAAAGATCAGAGCCGTCGGGCCGTTGGTGCGATCCAACGCCGCTTTCCAGGCGACCGCCGTCTCCGTGGTGTCGCAGGTCCGCCATACCGACAGATCGGGGATAATGCGCAGGCTGGCGACATGCTCAACCGGTTGATGCGTGGGACCGTCGCCGCCGACGCCGATGGAATCGTGGGTCAGAACGAACACGCAACGCAGTTTCATCAACGCCGACATGCGAATGGCGCTGCGCCCGTAATCGGCGAACATCAGGAACGTGCCGCCGAACGGTACATAGCCGCCATGCAGCGCCAACCCGTTCATAATGGCGTTCATCGCGAATTCGCGAGCGCCATAGTAAATTAGATTGCCGTCGGGATGCTCGAAATCCACCGGGCGACAGCCAATCCAGGGGATGCCGGTCGACTCGGTGAGGTCGGCGGAACCGCCGACCAGGCTGGGAAAATGGGGATTGAACGCTTCCAGCGCGCGCTGGGAAGCGGCCCGCGTGGCTAGATCCTCGTGGCGCTCCTGAGTGGATTGAATAAAGCTCCAGGCCAGTTCCTCCCAGTCGGGGGGAAAGCCGCAGGCCAGGCGTCGATCCAGCTCCGCCGCCGCTTCCGGATATTCCGCACGGTAGCCGGCAAACATTTCATTCCATTCGCCTTCCCAGTCCGCCCCTTTGGCGCGAGCGTCAAAGGCCCGGTAATACTCGTCGGGAATTTCAAAAGCTGCATGTTTCCAGCCGATGTTCTCACGGGTCGCGGCGACCTCGGCGGCCCCTAGTGGCGCGCCGTGCGATTTTTCGCTGCCGCCCTTGTTCGGCGAACCCCAGGCAATCGTGGTCTTGCACACGATCAAGGTGGGACTGCCGGTGAAGGCGCGCGCCTGCTTGATGGCCCAGTGTACGGCATCCGGGTCGTGGCCATCGACGTTCGGGATCACATGCCAGCCAAAACCCTCGAAGCGCTTGACAATATTTTCGTTGAACCAGCCACTGACGGGGCCGTCGATGGAGATGTCGTTGCTGTCATACAAGCAAATCAGCTTGCCCAGTCCCCAGTTACCTGCCAGCGAACAGGCTTCATAGGAGATGCCTTCCATCAGGCAGCCGTCACCGAGGATCACGTAGGTGTAATGATCGACGATGGGAAATCCAGGACGGTTGAAGCGCGTAGCCAGCGCCCGCTCGGCCAGCGCCATGCCGACGCCATTGGCCAGCCCCTGCCCCAGTGGCCCGGTGGTGGTTTCCACGCCAGGCGTCAGACCGTATTCAGGATGACCGGGGGTGCGCGTACCCAAGCGGCGGAAGTTGCGCAGGTCATCCATGGTCAGGTCGTAGCCGCTCAGATGCAGCAGCGAATACAACAACATCGAGCCGTGACCGTTGGACAGAATCAGCCGATCGCGATTCAACCACTTGGAATTAGCGGGATTGTGGCGCAGAAAATCATTCCACAGGACGGCGCCAAAATCAGCCATGCCCATGGGAGCGCCAGGGTGACCGGACTCGGCGCGTTGCACCGCGTCCATGCTCAGGGCGCGGATGGCGTTCGCCAGCTCCTGGCGCGAGGGGGTCAGGGTTTCCAGATTGGCAGTAGTGGGGCCAGAAATGATCGGGGTCTCACTCAAGGCATCCACCAGAGAACGGGCAGCCAGTTCGCTACGCAAAGGCATTAACTCTCTCCTACAGTACAACTTAAAAAGCTGGGGAAGATCGGAACGCATCGCGTGGTGCTGTAAGATGCATTGCGATCCGGCTGCGCGCGTCGCTCTTGCTGGGACGTTTACCGGAGAGATCACCAAGGACGTCCGGTCGCGCCAAACCCCCCTTTGGGATTCGGTTCGGCCGAAAAATGGCGGCGATTATAGGAAAGATTGCAGTAAACGCCAACGATTTGTGTAAAACAATCCAGTTTGATTCTGCTGACCATTGATTTTGCGCCGATGCGGACGCCTTTAGTCATGATTGAACTTATGCGTCAGGATAACCAGACAGTCACTAGCTTCTGCTGGGAAGTCCATGCGGATCGGCGTCGCCCTGGAACAATTCTTGATTATAATTAGCTGGACAGGACTTGAATCAGTTTCAGGACACGATCAAGGATTACTGATAGCTTGAGCAGGCAAATCATTTTCGGACTGACCGCCCGTACTGTCGTCGTTTTCAGCTTTGCAGCGATCTTGGCAATGGGGGCAACGATTATGACAGGCCGTGTCTTCGATCGACTGCGCGCAAGTCAGGAGCGTTTGACCAAGGTCGAGGTTGAAGAGTTGATGACGTCGGTGCGCCTGATCCAGCAGACCGAGACGCTGATCGGCCTGGGACTGATGCTGACGCACGCCGATAATCATAATGAGCGTCGGCGCGCGATAATGGAGCTGAATGACCGCCAGGCATGGATCGCCGAGCTTACCAGCGAGCTGACGTCCGCCGATCAAGATCAGCGCCTCATCGAACAAGCCGCCGATGCGCAGCGCCGCCTGTCAGAAAACATCCAGACGCTGAGTGCGGTAGTGCGTGATCGAATCGATGCGCGACACTCGGAAAAAGGACCGGCGTCTCCCGACCAGGAGGAACAAGCCCGCCGTATCCGTCAACTCTCGATGGATAACCGCGAACTGGCGGGCCAACTCTCGGTATTGATGAGCTATTTCTCGGCGTCAAAACGCCGACAACTGCAAAACCAGAGCGAGAAACTCATTCAGGATATTCAAGATCATAAGCGAAATCTCTTCATCCTCACCATCCTTTTATTGCTTTCCACACTCGGCGCCGGTCTGTACTTCAAATACGGGGTAGTGGACCGTGTCGTAAAGTTGCAACGAGCGGTGGATCAAGATGAAGTGGATCCTGCTAATCTGACGCTCAGCGGCAATGATGAGGTCGCGCAACTGGCCTACACCGTTAATCGATACGTGAGGCGCATCCAGTCGCAGGAAGCGCGCATGAAACAGATTAATGCTGATCTGGCCTTTCTAGCTGAACACGATCCCCTGACGCAACTAGCTAACCGGCGGCATTTCGACATCGCCACTCGCCAGTTGCTGCAACACAGCCGCACGCCTTTGTGCATAGCCATTATCGATATCGATCACTTCAAGCGCGTTAACGACCGGTATGGCCACGCGGTCGGCGATCTGGCGCTGCAACATGTCGTCCGATGGATTCAGGCCGGTCTCCGCGAAAGCGATGTGCTGGCCCGCTTGGGAGGCGAGGAGTTTTGCGTGGCGGCGCCAATGCAATCAATCATGAGCGCCTGCGATGTGTTTGACCGCATCCGGCAGCGCATCGCAAACGAACCCATGCCGCTCGATCATGGCGGCTCCTTGCGTCTCACTCTGAGTTCTGGCCTGACCTTGATCGAAGGATTGCCCTTGCCGCAGGATGCAGACCCGGAGCAAATGCAGCATTTATTAAACGCTGCTCTGCGCGCCGCCGACGAAGCACTGTATACAGCCAAACATGGCGGACGTAATCAAGTGCGCGCGTCCAGCATCCTATTCAACGCTATGAAATATTTGAGCGACGCACCAGAGGTGATGTCCTGATGATTATCAAGCGGCTGTATCATTTTTTAGGTTTTGGCATGCTGCTCGTTGGCCTGGGTCTACCCGTCGCAGCGCAAGATGTCATTCGCCTGGGGACTGAGTTGGAGCCGCCAGTACTAGACCCGACGCGGACCGCTTCAGCTTCCGCCGGTGAAATCACTTGGTGCAATGTATTTGAAGGTTTGACGGTGATCGATGGCCAAGGTCGCCTGCAACCGCGGCTGGCGACCGGTTGGACTTTGTCAGACGATGGACTGCGCTACGCATTTACGTTGCGCAAGGGAGTGCGCTTTCACGATGGCCGGCCCTTCGACGCGCAAACGGCTGCGTTCAGCATAAACCGCATCATCGAACCCAACTCGGCAAACCCGCAAAAAGTCTGGTTTGGAAAGATCGAAACTGCGCAAGCGAAAGGTCCGGATCTATTGATCATTCAACTCAAACGGCCTGATGCGTTGTTGCCATTTGCGCTGGCGTTGCCTGCCGCCGTCATGGTGCACCCTGACACGGCGGCTGACAATGGCGCATACCCGGTCGGCACCGGCCCCTTCCGCTTTGCGGACTGGAAGCGCGGGCACTCGACCCGGCTGGAGCGCAATGACATGTACTGGGGAAAAAAACCGGCTCTGCAGCGCGCCGAGTTCATCTACATGCAGACTGCCGCAGAAAAGGAGACCCTGCTGGCCGAAGGACTGGTGGATGGACTGGTGAGCGTGACGGCGTTGACGAATCGCTTCCTGATTCGTCCGGACTTCCAGATGATTCCACGCAGGGTTGAGGGCAAAACGCTGTTAGCTATCAACAACGCCCGTCCGCCTTTCAACGACCTGCGGGTGCGTCGAGCGCTGGCCCACGCCATTGACCGCGTCCGGCTGAGCGCTTTGTACGGCCCCCCCTTCAAACCGGAGCTAATTGGCAGCCACTTCGCGCCCTGGCGTCCCGGCTACATCAATCTGGTCAATCGCTACCCCTACGACCCGGCGCGCGCCCGCGCCCTGCTGCGCGCCGCCGGCGTGGAAAACGGCGCGCCTGTGACGTTGAAAGCGCCGCCGACCGATTATGGCCGGTATGGCAGCCTGAAAATCGCGGCGGACCTGGAGGCGGTGGGCTTTCGGGTCGAGGTGGAGCCGCTGGACTGGCGGCGTTGGATGAGCGAGGTGTTCGAGCAAAAAAACTATGCGCTCACCCTGATTGTTCACATCGAGCCGATGGATCTCGATATCTACGCCCGCGATGATTACTACTTCAACTATAACAATAAAGCATTCAAGGCTATTTGGGAGCAAGTGTTAAATGCCCGCAGCGAATCCGAATTGCTCCACTGGCTCGGCGAAGCCCAACGGCAGGTTACTGAAGACGCCGTGAACGTCTTTCTTTACATGCTCCCTGAATTAAGCCTGATGCATCGTCGTCTGACCGGTTTCTGGGAAGAAACGCCGATACCGTCGATCGTGCTGGAGGATGTGCGCTGGATTGACCCATAAAAAATTGCTGTTTGGATCATCCAGCGCCCTTGCCAGGCTAATCCCGCCGCAAACTGTCGGAAATCGCTACGGGCGTGGGATAGGTGAGCACCAGATAATAGGTCGAGGCGATGAAGGTCAGGAGGGTCGTCGCCTGCACCAGATACGACGCCTCCCGGCTGATCAGCTCATTCTGTTGGGCCAGCACCGCGATTAGCAGTGAAAACTCGCTCACCTGTCCCAAGCGCACGCCAACCTCCATGGCAATGCGTGGTCGCTCCCCGGCCCATTGCAGGAAACCGCGAAACACCCAGGGTTTGACCCCCATCAGCAATACGCCCAATACCAGGGTGGGAAGAAACACTGTACTTAGCATACCCAGATCGAAACCGGCGCCCAGCGAGAAGAAGAACAGCACCAGAAAGAAATCACGCAGGGGTTTGAGGCTTTCTGCAATGTACAGAGCAATGGGGCTGGCGGCCAGCGCCACTCCGCCAATGAAAGCGCCAATGGCGTAGGAGAGTCCCAAGAGTGCGGCGATCTGTGAGATGCATAAACACCAGCCAATCGCGACCAGGAAGATGTATTCACGGATCTTGTCGAATTTGCGAATCAGCGGGATTAGGAGATAGCGTGAAATCAGGAAGGCGAAGCCCAGCAGCATGGGCAGCGTCACAATAAGCAGGCCCAGTCCTTGCAATGAGGAACCGCGTCCGCCCAGCCCCTCAATCAGCAGCAAAATGGCGATCGCCAGCAAATCCTGCAACAGCAGGATACTGATGATAATCTCGCCGGTATGCTGGTGGTGCAGGGTGCGGGTGGGTAGCAATTTGAGACCGATGATGGTGCTGGAGAACGTCATTGCCGCGCCAATCAGCAAGCACTCGCCCAAGGTATAGCCGAACAACCAGGCGACTCCCGCGCCCAGTATGGCGAAGACCAGCGAAGTACCGAAGGTAATCAGCGTAGCCTTGCGTAGCATTTGCAGCAAGCGTTGTGGCGACAGATCCAGCCCGAGCAGGAATAACAGAAACATAATGCCCACCTGCGCCATTTCTTCAATCGCGGCTGCATTGTCGATCCACCGAAAACCGTAGGGACCGATGGCGATGCCCAGCACGATGTAAGCGATGGGCAAGGCCTGACGGGCGTACAATGCCAGCGTAGCGCACGCCGCCGCGCCGGTGAAAATGAGGAACAGGGAGAAAACCAGAGCGTTTTGGGCTTCGTGCATGATGGACTCGTTAGATGGATGAAATCGCTCGCTCCAATAGCGCCTGAACAGAAATCCGCCAGGTTGGCGCGCCAGCATTTTCGTTCGGACACTGCTATAACAGCAAGCGCGATGATAACGAGACTGGGCGACATCGCAAGGCATGTTTCCCGCCAAACCCGGCAACCATGCCATAATGCATTTTTTCGCTGTCCTGGCGATAGCCCGAATAAGAACCCTTGAATAACACTGACGCTATCTTGTTCAATAACCTACCCCGCTGGCGCCGCAATTGTGTGGGCGCAGCGCACAATCTGCCGCCTGGGTTAGCCTACTGGCTATTTGATCCCGGTTCGCTGACCCGGCGGTTGCGCCAGTGCTGTCCAGACCGGTTCCAGGTACGGGTGCTCCGGCAGGGTTGGAGCCGTCCTTATCGGGATGAAGCGCGGGTCTTGCGCCTGCGTCTGGAGGCTCAAACGTGGACGCGCGAGGTGCAACTCTTCTGCGGTGACCAACCCTGGGTCTTTGCTCGGACGCTGATTCCAGCGGCGACCCTGCGGGGTCGTGGTCGTCGGCTCACCCAGTTGGGCAATCGCCCTTTGGGTGAGGTGCTGTTCTCCGACCCCGGCGTTCAACGCGGCCCTGTGGAAATTGCTCGTATTATTGCTGGCCAACGGCTGCATCAACGCGCTTTTGCCGGCTTTGCCGAACCTCCAGAGGCGATCTGGGGACGACGCTCTATTTTTCGTATCGATGGCCAGCTTTTGCTGGTCTGTGAAATTTTCCTGCCTGATTCACCGGCATCTCCTGCTGATCGGATTCGCCCTTACCATGAATATTGACGCTTTTGAAGATCGGTTTCGTGAATACGCACTACTGATGCGTTTGCATCGTCCCATTGGCATATATTTGTTGCTATGGCCGACTCTATGGGCCTTATGGCTGGCTGGGAACGGCCAACCTCCCGCCAGCACTGTACTGGTTTTCGTACTCGGCGTAGTTCTAATGCGCTCTGCAGGTTGTGTGATCAACGATATCGCTGATCGCGATTTCGATCCGCATGTTGCCCGCACCCGCGATCGCCCTCTGGCGGCTGGACGGGTTACCCTGCGCGAAGCGGCTGGCGTGACGGCGGCCCTGATCCTGCTGGCCTTCGCCCTGGCGCTAACGCAGAACGCGCTGACCATTCAGTTAGCCTTTATCGGTTTGGCGCTGACCATCAGTTACCCCTTTATGAAGCGGCTGCATTCCTTGCCTCAGATTCATTTGGGCGCAGCCTTCGGCTGGGCGATTCCCATGGCCTACGCAGCAGTCAGCAATGAATTGCCGTTGATCGCCTGGTTGCTGTTCCTGGCCAATGTTCTGTGGTCCGTCATTTATGACACGGAGTACGCGATGGTCGACCGGAAAGACGATCTCAAGATTGGCGTAAAATCCACGGCTATTTTGTTCGGCGCACGGGATAAGCAAATCATCGGTTATCTGCAAGCCGCCTTGCTAACGCTATTGGCGGGCATCGGCCTATTAAGCGGTCGGGGCGGCGTCTATTATCTGGGATTATTGACGGCGGGTTGGCTGGCGCTCTATCAGCAGTACCTGATCCGCGACCGTGCGCCGGAAGAATGCTTCAAGGCGTTTCTCAACAATAATGCCTTTGGATTAGCCATTTTCTGCGGATTGTTGGTGGATTTCCTGCCAGCCGCGGCTACCTGAACCTTCATTGGGAGAAGAACTATGTTAATCGTTCATGTCTTCGTCCACGTCAAACCGGACTGCATTGAAGCCTTCAAAAACGCCTCACTGGAAAACGCCCGGAACAGTGTCCAGGAACCGGGTATTGTCCGGTTCGATGTCATTCAGCAAACCGATGATCCCACTCGCTTTGTGCTCATCGAGATCTATCGTGCAGTCGATGCGCCTGCTCAGCATAAGGAAACCGCGCACTACGCGATGTGGCGCGATACCGTAGCTGATATGATGGCTGAACCCCGTAGTAGTGTGAAATATGTCAATCTATTCCCGGACGATGAAGGTTGGAATTATCCGGGTAACGAGCGGTGAGTGGTCAGTGACGGAGCGTCCTGCGCGTGGTTGAGGAGTTGCGCCTGCGGACGCCCTGGCTAAACCTTGCGGCGCGGGCTTGGGGGCCGCCTGACGGCCCCCCCGTGCTCGCCGCACATGGCTGGCTGGATAACGCCGCCAGTTTTGACGCCCTGGCGCCTCTATTGCCTGACATGCGCTTGGTAGCGGTTGATCTGACCGGACATGGCGGGTCGGATCACCGCCCACCCGGCGTCCCTTATCACTTCGTGGATTTCATCGCCGACTTGGTGGCTGCCGCCGATGCGCTGGGCTGGGATCGCTTCGCTCTGCTGGGTCATTCGCTGGGCGGCGGTCTGGTCAGTTTCATGGCCGCCGCCTTGCCGAAACGGGTCAGCCGGGTGGCGATGATTGAAGGTCTCGGGCCGCCGACCAGCAACCCCGCCGATGGTCCAGCCGATTTACGCAAGGCGATTGAGCAGATGACCGCCCTGCCGCGCAAACGTCCACCGATTTACCCCAGCGTGGACGCCGCTATTCAGACCCGCTGCGAAGCCAGCGGCCTGTCGTGGTCAGCGGCAAGCATTCTAGTCGGGCGCGGCCTGCAAGCGGTCGGCGAGGGCTATGGCTGGCGCACCGATCCCCGCCTGCGCTTCGTTTCGCCGCTGTATCTCAGCGAACCGCAAATCCTGGCCTACATGGAACGGATTCAGGTCCCGGCGCTGCTGATCTGCGGCGCGGACGGCTATCTGGTCAAGCGTGCCTACATGCAAGAGCGTTACGCACGCATTCCCCAATTGACTGTTAAGGTTTTGCCTGGTGGACACCACCCCCACCTGGAAGACCCTCAATCCTGCGCTGACTTACTAAAGCCATTTTTCGCGGCGGCCACCACCGCATAGCGCCTCTCTGCTATCGGAACCATCCTTCTGGCTGGTCTATACGCTATTAACCTTACTTTTATTATTTAAATTTATTATTACTAATAAAGCAAAATTAGTATAGTTAAAATTTTATATCAATAAAAAAGTATGAAAATTATTTAACTTACCCGTTCGTCCATTCATATACAACATAAATTGTTATTAACAACTTTAGTTGTTAATTTTTAATTTATTAAATTTATTATAATTTATTAAAATATAACGACTGGATAACAAAAAAAATTGTAATTATTTCCTACGCATCAAGCGCCAATTATTAAATTATTACTTAAAATATAATAAGTTAAATAAAATTTCATTGTTGGCCCGGAATTGGCTATTAAGGCAGGGAAAGTCACACACCTCAAATATAGCTTAGGAGCTACTGATCATGAACCTCAAACACTACTTGGTCCTTTTCGCATCGACCATCATTCTACTGTTTTCTCTATGGCTATTCGATTATCTGTTTGAAAATGCAAATTATATTATCAGCGAGTTGTCATGGCTGTATTACTTTGGAGCAATTGCCGGCTGTGGCTTAGCGACCATCGGATTTATGACAGAATTCGTCGGCGATAAAGCATCCCGCGAATTATCCAAAACTGTTTTAGCATATGCGCCATTCTGTTATTTTCTCAATTATGTGACAATTACAATCTAAGTCATTAATTTTGTTCAAAATCACCAAATATTTCTTCTTAATCTTGTGTACCTAAAGTAGAGGAGTCGTTATCATGTTTTCCAAGTGGAGCATTCAACTCAAATACTCCCTGATCTTCATTCTGACGTTGGCGCTCATTATCGCTGGGCTTTTCATCGGCATTTACAATCTGAAAACCGCTCAATTGCGCAATGAAGCCATGGCATCGGCCGAACAGGTAATCGCTTTCCGTGCGTGGGTGGCGAATACCGGCGTAGTTTGGGTCGACCATTTAGCGCCTGGCTTCCGCGATTTTCTCGGTAAGCGCGCCAATCATGACAACACGATGGAGTTTTTCTCGAAAAATCCCGCATTAGCGACCCGCGAACTCTCGGATATCGTCAGCAAGACAGCGACCCGCGCCACTTTTCGCGTCACCAGCGATGAATATCGCAATCCCGCCAACGCCCCGGATCGCTTTGAGAACGCCGCGATCCAGGCGTTCAAAGCCAATCGCGATGTCAAGTACAACGACGCGTACGAAGGCGCTTTTTACCGCTATGCCCAGCCGATCCTGGTCAAGGAATCCTGTTTAAAATGCCATGGTGATCCGAAGGATGCGCCAGCGGATGTTATTGCCAAATATGGCGACAAACGGGCGTTTGGCTACAAGGTCGGCGATGTGCGCGGCATTATCAGCGTCAAATTGCCGGATATCACTCTGATTGACGTCTTGCGGACTTTCCTGAATCCCTATACGCTTGGCCTGATCGTATTGGCGTTCCTCCTGAATTTTCTATACACCCATCAATCAATTATCATGCGCTTGAAAAAATTGGCGCAGACCACCGAACGCATCGCTCAAGGTGAGCTAGGGTTGACGTTGCAGGATAAACCAGACAGTCGCGATGAAGTCGACCATGTACAACATGCAGTCGGTTTGTTGCGCAATAGCGTCGTGGTCGCCATGAAGCGGTTGCAGAAAACTCTCTCCTAATCCCAAACGAGGCATGGTCAGAAAAAGCCCATGCCTCAGATGAATCACGAGACGCCATCATGTTTGAACAGTCTTTATCATTTCCGGCGATCGTCGCCCAATTACGCAAATTATGCCAGGAGAAACAGACCGGCCTCTTGTACGCTATTGAGAACGGACATTTTCTGGGCCAGATTGGCCTGCACGATGGTGAAATCGTCTTTCTGAAAGCCCAAAAAAAGCAGGGCGTTGACGCGATTCCGGTCATGCTCGGCATAGAAAGCGGCGGTATCGCCTTTACCAAGGGAGCGCCGCCAACAACCCGGATGGCCTTGCCGCCCACCGCAGACATTTTGGCCATTTTCGAAGGCGCCAGCTCTGCTGCTGCGCTGCCTCAACCCATTCAAGAGCCTGCGCACGTTCCACTGACGACGACTGCTAAAACGGTTCTGGAGCAAACGCTTAAAGAGTTCATCGGCCCTATCGCCAGCTTGATCTGTGCTGATCATTTTCGAGACGCCGCCACGCTGGCTGCCGCCATCGACGCGCTCGCCGACGAAATTCCGAATACGCAGTCGGCGGTTCAATTCCGGGAACGGGTGCGGCAACGATTAAACTGATCCATCCCCCTACTCATGCTTTGGAGAGCAGATACAGGTTTGTTGACGCGCCATTCCTTGAATTTTCTCCAAATCACCACCATTTGCTAGGGAAATAATCCTGTCATTAGGAGTACCCATCAATGCGAATGGACAAGTTAACCAACAAATTTCAAATGGCCTTGAGCGACGCCCAAAGTCTGGCGGTGGGCCGCGACCATCAATTCATCGAACCGGTGCATGTAATGGCGGCACTGCTGGACCAGGAAGGCGGTACGGTGCGCCCGCTATTGGCTCAGGCTGATGTCAACCTTAATTTGCTGCGCTCGCAACTGAATGAGGCGCTGGATCGCCTGCCCCAGGTCACCGGGACCGGTGGCGACATGCAAATTTCCAATGCCCTGTCACGATTGCTGAATCTGACCGACAAACTGGCCCAGCAGCGCAAGGACGCTTACATCAGCTCCGAGTTGTTCGTGCTGGCGGCGCTGGAGGACAAGAGCGAACTGGGCGCGTTGCTGCACAAGGCCGGTGCGACGAAAACCTTGATCGAACGCGGCATCGACGTCCTGCGTGGTGGCCAGAAAGTCGCAGACCAGAATGCCGAGGATCAACGCCAGGCGTTGGAAAAGTACACCATCGACCTGACTGAGCGGGCCGAGCAGGGCAAGCTCGATCCGGTAATCGGGCGGGATGACGAAATCCGGCGCACAATTCAAGTCCTGCAACGGCGCACCAAGAACAATCCAGTACTGGTCGGCGAAGCGGGCGTCGGGAAAACGGCCATTGTCGAGGGTCTGGCCCAGCGCATTGTCAATGGCGAGACGCCAGAAGGTCTGAAGAACAAACGGGTGCTGGCGCTGGACATGGGCGCGCTGATCGCCGGCGCCAAGTTTCGCGGCGAGTTCGAGGAACGACTGAAGGCGGTGCTGAAGGACCTCGCTAAACAGGAAGGGCAGATCATTCTGTTCATCGATGAACTGCACACTATGGTCGGTGCGGGTAAAGCTGAAGGGGCGATGGATGCTGGCAATATGCTCAAACCAGCGCTAGCTCGCGGCGAACTACACTGCATCGGGGCAACAACCCTGGATGAGTTCCGGAAATATGTTGAGAAAGACGCGGCGCTGGAGCGGCGTTTTCAAAAGGTGATGGTCAACGAACCGAGCGTCGAGGACACTATCGCCATTCTGCGTGGGTTGAACGAGCGTTACGAGGTGCATCATGGGGTGGAGATCACCGATCCGGCCATTGTTGCCGCCGCCACGCTGTCGCACCGCTACATTACCGACCGTAATCTGCCGGACAAGGCGATTGACCTGGTGGACGAGGCGGCCAGCCGCATCCGCATGGAGATCGACTCCAAGCCGGAAAACATGGATCGCCTGGAACGGCGGCTGATTCAGCTCAAGATCGAACGCGAAGCGTTGAAAAAGGAAAGCGACGAAGCCTCCAAAAAGCGTCTGGAGTTACTGGAGCAGGAAATTGCCCGTCTGGAGCAGGAATATCAAGACCTTGAAGACATTTGGAAGGCTGAAAAACTGGCGCTGCATGGTTCCGCCCAGGTTAAGGAGGAACTGGAGCGGGCGCGGCTGGAACTGGACGCCGCGCGCCGAGCGGGTGATCTGGCGCGCATGTCGGAATTGACTTATGGCCGCATCCCCGACCTGGAACGGCGGTTGAACCAGGCGACGGCTGCTGAGGCGGGCCAGTTCAAGCTGTTGCGCAATAAGGTCACGGATGAGGAAATCGCCGAGGTCGTTTCCAAGTGGACCGGCATTCCCGTCGCCAAGATGCTGGAGGGCGAGCGCGACAAATTGCTACGGATGGAGGAGGCCATTCAGCAGCGCGTGGTCGGTCAGAATGACGCGGTCAAGGCGGTATGCGATGCGATTCGCCGCTCCCGCGCTGGCTTGTCCGATCCGAATCGGCCCAATGGCTCCTTCCTGTTTCTCGGCCCGACCGGCGTGGGCAAGACCGAGTTGTGCAAAGCGTTGGCCGCGTTCCTGTTCGACACCGAGGAAGCCATGGTGCGCATCGACATGTCCGAGTACGGCGAGCGGCATTCCGTGGCCCGGCTCATCGGTGCCCCTCCGGGATACGTGGGCTACGAGGAGGGCGGGCAGCTCACCGAG
>JAGRHQ010000209.1 GCA_020444905.1 Candidatus Competibacteraceae bacterium | reverse complement strand
CCGCACTCATCCCGGCAGTTTCTTCGCCCTGCCGCAATCGCCGCAATTATTCAAGCAATTGTTGATGATGGCCGGCATGGATCGCTACTATCAGGTGGTGCGCTGTTTCCGCGACGAGGATCTGCGCGCTGACCGCCAGCCGGAATTCACCCAGCTCGATATTGAAACCTCGTTCATGGACGAAGCGGCCATTACTGGGCTGATGGAAGAGATGATCCGCCAGTTATTCAAAGCGGTCATGGCGGTCGACTTGCCTAACCCGTTTCCGCGAATGCCTTATGAGACGGCGATGCAGCGCTATGGCTCCGACAAGCCGGATTTGCGCATTCCCCTGGAATTGACCGAACTATCGGATTTGATGGCGAGCGTGGAATTCAAAGTCTTCGCTGGACCCGCTAACGATCCCAAAGGCCGGGTCGCGGCGTTGCGCGTTCCAGAGGGCGGCAAACTGACCCGGCGCGAAATTGATCTGTATACCGAATTTGTCGGGCGCTATGGCGCGAAAGGACTGGCCTACATCAAGGTGAATGATGTGACCGGCGGGCGCGAAGGTTTGCAAGCACCCATTGTCAAGTTTTTGCCCGATGAGACCCTGGCCAAGATTCTCACGCGTACTGGAGCCGAGAATGGCGACCTGATTTTCTTCGGCGCGGATTCCGTCAAGGTAGTCAACGATGCGCTGGGCGCGCTGCGGCTGAAGTTGGGTCACGATCTGGGACTGGTCAAGGGTGATTGGGCGCCGCTGTGGGTCGTGAATTTCCCAATGTTTGAATGGGACGAAAATGACCAGCGCTGGAACGCCCTGCATCATCCGTTCACTGCGCCCCGCACGGACGATCCTGCCGAGGTGCAAGCTAATCCGGGACGTTGCCTGTCGAAGGCTTACGACATGGTGCTGAACGGCAGCGAAATTGGCGGCGGTTCGGTGCGTATTCACCGGCAGGAAATGCAGAATAAGGTATTTGAACTGCTGGGCATCGACGCCGAGGAAGCGCGCGCCAAATTTGGCTTTCTGCTGGATGCGCTGAAATTCGGCTGTCCCCCGCACGGCGGCATCGCCTTTGGCCTGGATCGCCTGACGATGCTGATGGCCGGAGCCAGCTCTATCCGCGATGTCATGGCGTTCCCCAAGACGCAGAGCGCCGCCTGTCTGCTGACCCAGGCGCCGGCGCCGGTCACCGAGACGCAGCTGCGCGATCTCAACATTCGGCTGCGGCGCACGCCTTGAATACGCAAAATCCCCCCCAACCCCCCTTTGTCAAAGAGGGGAGCTGCGCATCAAATTCTCCCTACCCCTCCTGTGTCAAAGGGGGGAACTGTGCATCAAATTCTCCCCAACCCCC
This sequence comes from Candidatus Competibacteraceae bacterium, assembly GCA_020444905.1. Taxonomy (GTDB): domain Bacteria; phylum Pseudomonadota; class Gammaproteobacteria; order Competibacterales; family Competibacteraceae; genus UBA2383. The sequence goes on along the minus strand of JAGRHQ010000209.1, from coordinate 4,680 downwards.
CTTTGTCAAAGAGGGGAGCCGTGTTAAACGCCCGGAGTCGGTGCTGGTGGTGATTTACACCCTGGCGGACGAGGTGCTAGCCCTGCGCCGTTGCCAGCCACCGGATTTCTGGCAATCGGTCACCGGCAGTTTGCGCTGGGAGGAGACGGATCCACTGGAAACTGCACGGCGGGAATTGCGCGAAGAAACCGGTTTAGGCGACGGACTGGAGATCGTTGCCTGCAACCAGATCAACCGTTTTCCCATTCTACCGCCCTGGCGGCATCGCTATGCGCCAGATGTGATTGAGAATATCGAGTCTGTGTTCCGGGTTTGCCTGCCGGAGCGCTGTCCTGTTGTCCTGAACCCCGCTGAGCACAGTGAGTATCTTTGGTTGCCACGCTCAGTCGCAGCGGACCGGATGACTTCCTGGACCAACCGGGACGCGATTCTCACCCTGCCTTCCATGTAAAGGGTAACTCATGGCGGTTTACGCGATTGGCGACATTCAGGGTTGTTACGAGCCGTTGCAACGTCTGTTGGAGCTGCTGAAATTCGCCCCCGCTACTGACCGGTTATGGTTGGTTGGCGATCTGGTGAACCGGGGGCCGCATTCGGTGGAAGTGTTACGGCTGGTCCGCGAGCTGGACCAACAGGTGACGGCGGTATTGGGCAATCACGACCTCACCCTGTTGGCCGCGGCTGCCGGTCAAGTCAAGCCCAAGCGCAAGGATACCTTCCACACGATTCTGGAAGCGCCTGATCGGGATGAATTGCTGGATTGGCTGCGTCGATGTCCACTGTTGCATCATGACATGGAGCTGGGATTCATCATGGTTCACGCCGGTCTGCCGCCACAATGGGACTTGACGCTGGCGCAACGCTGCGCCCATGAAGTCGAAGCAGCCCTGCGCGGGCCGGAATCGGAACTCTTCATGGCGCGAATGTTTGGCGGTGAGCCACGACGCTGGCGAGATGATCTGGTCGGTTACGACCGGTTACGGCTTATCGTCAACGCCCTGACCCGGATGCGTTTTTGCGCAGCGGACGGGACTTTGTCCTTCGCGGAGAAAGGTCCGCCAGGCAGCGCGGGCATTAAGCTGATGCCCTGGTTTGCTGCGCCGGGCCGACGCAATGCCGATCTCAATATTGTCTTCGGTCATTGGGCTTCGCTGGGGTATTATCGCGCACCGGGGATTTACGCTCTCGACAGCGGCTGTGTCTGGGGCAACCGATTGACTGCGATCCGTTTGGACGAACCGGAGGCGCCAGCCTTTAGTGTACCCGCGTGACCGTTGTTGATAGGCCGACAAAATTGGAAATCCATTCAAATCGGGTTTTTCGACGCTTTCTGTAGAGTTGATGTTGTATGGCCGGTTGGCTGGGGCCGCCTCCGCCAGAACCTCTCAAAGAACCTGATTTACTTTGAATTCCATGAAGAGACGATGATCCCTGCCGCAATAGCCGCCTCCTTAATATTTCTGAACTCACCCCGAGCGTAACGCTCAGCGATGGCAGGATGATCACGGTTCAAGCAAGAAACCAGATCGATGTCGCGGTCCGCTTCTTCACGGGAGGTTGTCGCCATACCCATTGGTGCTTTTTTAAACGGTTTTCGTTCTTGAGCCGCTACACTCACTCTCTTCTTCAGGGCTTTTGGCTTGGATTTGGGTTTGTATCTGGATCTGGATCTGGATCTGGGTTCGGCGTTCGCTACCGCTTGTTCGAGTTGTTGCAGGGCGGCTGACAGCGCCGGGGCATTGCCTTGGCGGTAAGCATCGATCAAGGTCTTAATTGCGGCGACAAACGGACCGGGAACATAGAGCGCTTTCGATTCCGGTTTGTCGCTGTGAGACGAATGTTGAGTCTGCATGGCCTAGTCATCAATTGAAAAAAGAGTCGTGATTATCCGGCAAAAGGCGCGGAATTGCTCCTCCATCTGCCATCATTAATAGTCATTATAGCCGCTCAAGCCATCATTTAGCGACTGATTCGCGCATCGCGGTTTCTGTTTCCGACACCGCTATTATATCAGTGCGGTTAACCCTTCACGCACACGACCTGCTTGAGGGTATGCAAAATCTCCGTCAGATCGCTTTGATTCGTCATGACTTCATCGATGTCCTTATATGCGCCGGGAATCTCATCCACCACACCTCGGTCTTTCCGGCAGATGACGCCGGTGGTTTGCCGGGCCAGATCGGCCTCGGTGAACTGCTTTTCGGCAGCGGTGCGGCTCATGCGGCGGCCTGCGCCATGCGCGCTGGAGCAGAAACTCTCGGGATTCCCCTTGCCGCGCACGATATAGCTGCGCGTACCCATGCTGCCAGGGACGATGCCCAAATCGCCTTCGCGGGCGCGGATGGCGCCCTTGCGCGTGACCCAGACATTGGCGTCGTAGTGATGTTCCTTGACCACATAGTTGTGATGGCAATTCACCACTTCCGAGGTAACCGTGAACGGCGGTAGATGGCGAGTCATTGCGGCAATCGCCAGATCCAGCATGCATTGCCGGTTCTGCATCGCGTAGTCCTGCGCCCACTGCACCGCTTCAACGTAATCAGCGAAGTGTTCAGTACCCTCCGGGAGATAGGCCAGATCCCGGTCCGGTAGCTGAATCATCCAGCGCTCCATATCCTGGCGAGCCAGTTGGATAAAGTAATCGGCAATAGCATTGCCAATGCCCCGGCTACCGGAATGCAACATCACCCACATCTGGCCGGTCTCATCGAGGCAGACTTCGATGAAATGGTTGCCTCCGCCCAGCGTACCCATCTGGTTCGTCCATTTCGAGAATTTGCCGAAGGCTTTAAGCAGAGTGGGGTGCCGGTCAGTTAATACCTTCAATCCAGCTTCAAACGGACGCGCGGCGTCCACTAAAACCCGGTCATCAGGATGCTGGCCCCGACCGACCGGAACATCGCGGGTAATTTGATCAAAGACTTTCTTCAACGCCTTCTCATCGAGATCATTCGCCGTGATCGACAATCGGGCGGCAACCATTCCACAACCCAGATCAACGCCCACAGCGGCGGGAATAATCGCTTTATGAGTGGCGATCACCGAACCGATGGTAGCGCCCTTTCCTAGATGTACATCCGGCATCGCGGCAACGTGATGATGGATAAACGGCAGACTGGCGATATTCGCCAGCTGCTGCTTTGAGGACTCGTCCACATCATCAGTCCAGATTTTGACCGGGACGCGCTGGGCGGAGAGAATTTGTTGAATGGGCATGCGCGGCTCCTTTTTCTTCTGCGAGTCGAAAGGTCTGAATAATGGTAAGCTCGGGTAACCAACCCGGTATCGGCTTGCCTGACCGTCCAATTCGTCAGCATAGACTTTTTTTGGCTTGCGCGCGCTTAGTGCGGTCAGTCTGCAAATGCGTCAAAGGGAAACTCTGGGCCTGATGTTGAAACCCCTATTGCAGTAGGTCTGGCGAATTTTTCACCACTCCTGTTCAAAGTAAACCGGACAAATGGTTGCACGCATGGAACGGGGCGTTCTGATCGACTTATCCACAGATTCTGTGGAAAACCTCTCGCCTTCAGAGACAATCTAACCCTATCTCGCTGTGCATTACTCTATGGCAATACGTCTTCACTGCGCAGATGGGACTCTGGCGCTTGGGGTCTCAGTTCGCTCGGCGCTTCCGGGATGAAAATCGGGCAGGGCTGGGCGCTGGCCTGCCAGCGTGCGGCGAAGTCGCCCCAGTGCGGATGCTCTTCACGGCCCGCCTCAAGATAATCCAGCAGATTCTGCACACTGAGGTTATGACCCTGCCGACCGAGGCGGGTGCTGAAATACGCCCAGCGCAGATAAAGCACATAGGTATTGAGAACATCGCCTTCGCAATATTGGTTAATCGCGGCATAGTCCCCAGTGGCGGCCTGTTCTGCAACATTCTCCCCGTGACCGTTCCATTTTCCTGGCAGACCCAAGGCTTGCGCCGCTTCGTCCAGTCCCAGTCGCGGCGAAGCGCCAAAATCGCTCAGCACATCCATCAGGTCGCAGTGCCAGTTAAATTCGTAGCGATAGTCATAACCGAAGCGGGGATCGGTGCGATGCCAGTTGAACACGGTCAGGCCATGGATCAGCGACCGTTGTTTGAGGACGGCAGCGTCAAAACCGCGCCCATTCCAAGTCACCACTCGTGGTTTCTGCCGGTCGATCATCTGCCAGAACCCGGCCAGAATATCCCGTTCACTTCGGTCCGCAATACTGGCGGAACCGAGTTTACGGATCAAATAGCGCTCCCGCTCGCCATCGCGTTCAATTCGCGCTAACAGGAAACCCAGGGTCACGATCTCATGCTGGATCGGCTTGGGGAAGGTTTCAGGATCGCGATCTACCGGCAGAATCGCTGCATCGGGCCGGGTTTCCAGATCGATAACCAGCAGGTGTTGGGGAGTGGCCATATAGAGGTTTCAGGCATCAGGTTTCAGGCGTCAAGAACAGAAATCAAATCCGTCCGACCCGAGATTTCGCTTCAGAGTCTCAATAATTTTGCGCTGTTGCTGAACTGACTTCAGAGGCGTTCGATCGCGGGTCTGCTGCCGATAATATTCGAACTCTTCGGGAGAAACCACTCGATACATGGCGTCCTTGACGCCAAGGCAATAGGTATCGACCAGAAAATCGGACAAATTCAGGAGTAATTTCCTGTTTGCGTTCCTGATGCCTGAAACCTTCATTCCCTCA
>JAGRHQ010000208.1 GCA_020444905.1 Candidatus Competibacteraceae bacterium | reverse complement strand
TATGGGCGGCCAGGGGGCGGCCATCCGCGGTCAAGGCCGCCAGCGTCGCATCCGCCGCTTCCAGCAACAACGCGGACCAGTCGGGATAACGGCGATCCAGCAAATAGCGTGGTTGCCGGGAAACCAGTTGCCACAACGGCCCTTCATGCTGACGGAACGCGCCATAGTCAAAAGTGGGATCGGCTTGCAAACAGGGCGCGATCAGCGGCGCAAATGCGCGTTGGCGAACCTCCAGACGGAAAGTCCGCACGGCGCGATAGCCGACCGAATCCACGGTCGCCCTATCCCCCCAATCCATGACAAATTTTCGTAACTCCCTGCGCCGTGGATCAGCGCGCAACTGCTCCGGCGCCAGCGTTGTTAGCAGCAGTTTGCGCCAGCGCTCCAGAAACAGTGCGCGATCATCGAGTTGCAGAGCCAGGAAATCCGCTTCGCTGAAACGCTCTCCGGCCAGCAGTGCGTCGCGGATTTGTCGGGCGCGCGCGCCAAGAGAGTAACCGCCATCGCTGAGAAGCTTGAGTTCATCCTGGTCGACTACCCGATTGTTCGCCGTCCACAGTCGCCCGTTAGGTGGATCAACGACACGCGGGTACTCGGATGGATCGAGCCAGCCGGACCAACCGCGCTGACCCTCCGCCCAGGAAGACGGCAGGCGTCCGTCGTGGCCAAAGCGGCGCGGAATGGGACCCGCAAGAGTCCAGGCGATGCGGCCATTGGTGCCAGCCAGTAAAAGATTTTGGGCGGGAATACCGGCCTGGTGGGCGATATCCAGCGCTGCTTCCAGGGTTTCAGTTTGCTCCAGCGCCATCAGGCGCAGATTAACTGCGCGTGGATCGTGCGCCACCCAGCGCAGCGCACGACGTCGGTTGCGGTGATCGCGATCCAGCACCGGCCCCCAAAGGGTTTCCAGAATCTCCAGTTTTTCGTCCGGCGCGTCGCGGACCCTGAGCGTTTCCTGAAGATGTTCAAAAGCTTTCGATCCATCGGGAGTTTGGTAATGGTCATCATCCTCGCCCGGCTCCAACAACACCAGATCGGTCCAGTCGCCTTCACTGTTGGTGTAGCCCCAGGCGAGATGCCCGTTGCTTCCCACCACCATAGCGGGAGCGCCGGGCAAGGTAATCCCGGAGATGCGCTGTTCGCCGCCCTTTGCGCCGGGATAAACCCATGTTGCCCGGTACCAGATGTTGGGTAGCCGCAGCGGGAGATGCATATCGTTAGCCAGCAGCGCGCCGCCGTGTTCGGTCAGATCGCCAGCCACCGCCCAGTTGTTGCTGCCCAACGGCGCATCAATCTCGGAAGCGGCAGGCGTAAGGCGTAAGGCGTAAGACAATGAAAGAGCGGGCGCATGTTGGGTGCTGAAGATGTCCGGACCCGGCGGCGGTAATGCGGCAAAGGGTTCACCTTGCAAGGGCGCGTCCCATTCGCCGCCCACCGGATCGAGAAATTCGGCGAGCGCCGGCGGTAACCGGTCGTGCAACAATCCCCGCGCTGATTCGCGTCGCCATTGCTCGCTTTGCAGATCCAGATACATGGCGTACACCGCCAGCAGTGTGTCTTCGGGTTGCCAAGGTTTAGGTTTGACCCGCAACAAGAGATATTCGAAGGGCGATTGGAAGAGGTCCGCCAGACCCGCGTTAACGCCGTCGGCATAGGCGGCGATCAGCGCCTGTTCTTCGGCAGGCAGGGTCGCCAGCGTTTGCCGGGCGCGTTGTCGGAAGCGATGCAAGCGATGGGCGCGATCCACCTCCAGCGCCATCGGGCCGAACCATTCCGCCAGTTCGCCAGCCGCCGAGCGCCGTAACAAATCCATCTGGAAAAAGCGTTCCTGAGCGTGTAGGAACCCGGTCGCGCGCGCAACATCCCGCCGATCACTCCCTCGAATCGTGGGAATGCCCAGCGCGTCGCGTTCGATGGTTACGGCAGCGTCCAGTCCAGGCAACGTCGCGGTTCCTTCCAGACGCGGCAGGCTACCGCGCAGCGAAATGAGCAGAATGATTACAGCGCCGATCAACAGCGCTACAAGACCGCCGCCGATCCACCGGATCAGGCGTTGCCAGCGAATCCGGTTAAACGTGATTGTCATTGTTTAATCTCAAGCAGTTTGTTCGTGGCGCATGATATGATTCTGTCGCTCGCATTAATTGATCATGCGAGGATTATGGTAATAACAATTTTCGAGGAAACCGCTATGGATCATTATGCCCCTGATAACAATCGTCGCCGTTTCATCAAGCTGACCGCCATCAGCCTGGCTGCCGCGCCATTCGCCAGCACCCTGTTGAGTGGAACCGCCCACGCCGCAGAGATGGTTGCCGAGAGCGATCCCCAGGCGTCAGCGCTGGGTTATGTGGCCGATGCCGCCAAGTCTGACAAACGGACCGATACCGCAGCGGCTTGCCATAATTGTGGCCTATACACTGGCAAAGAGGGTGAAGAAAGCGGCCCCTGCGCGATTTTCCAGGGTAAGCTGGTCCACGCCAACGGTTGGTGCACCGCTTGGGTGAAGAAAGCAGGCTGAGTGTCACCTATTCACACCCCTCTCCCTCTGTCAAAGGGGAAGAGGGGACTGAATGCTTACCGCAAACTCACACTTCCGCCAGATTGCCTTTCTCCTCCAACCAGTTCTTGCGATCCCCCGCGCGCTTCTTCGCCAGCAGCATATCCATCAATTTCAGGGTGTCGTCGCCGGTCTCCAGCGTCAGTTGCACCAGTCGGCGCGTTGTCGGGTCCATCGTCGTTTCCCGCAATTGCAGGGGATTCATTTCACCCAGTCCCTTAAAGCGGGTGACATTGATCTTGCCTTTCTTTTTCTCAGCGGCGATCCGATCGAGAATGCCCTGTTTCTCCGCCTCGTCCAGCGCGTAAAATAGGTCCTTGCCGACATCGACGCGAAACAGCGGCGGCATGGCGACATGAACATGTCCGGCCTCCACCAGCGGTCGGAAGTGACGCACGAAAAGCGCGCATAACAGAGTGGCGATATGCAAGCCGTCGGAATCGGCGTCAGCGAGAATACAAATTTTGCCATAGCGCAACCCGGTTAACGCCTCGGAACCGGGATCGACGCCGATAGCCACCGCGATGTCATGCACTTCCTGCGAGGCCATGACCTCGGCGGAATCGACCTCCCAGGTGTTAAGAATCTTGCCGCGCAAGGGCATCACCGCCTGAAATTCCCGATTACGCGCCTGCTTGGTGGAGCCGCCAGCGGAATCGCCTTCCACCAAGAACAGTTCGGTGCGCGCCAGATCCTGGGCGGTGCAATCCGCCAGTTTGCCGGGCAGCGCCGGGCCGCTGGTCACCTGTTTCCGCACGACCTTGCGGCTGGCCCGCAAGCGTTTCTGGGCATTCGCCAGCGCAAGTTGCGCGATGCGCTCGCCGGTGTCGGGATGCTGGTTCAGCCACAGGCTCAGCGCGTCCTTGACGACCCCGCCAACGAACACCGCACATTCCCGCGATGACAGCCGCTCCTTGGTCTGGCCAGAGAATTGCGGGTCTTGCATCTTGACCGAGAGGACATAGCAGCAACCTTCCCAAACATCCTCTGGCGCAATGCGCAGCCCGCGCGGCAACAGGTTGCGGAACTCGCAGAACTCCCTGACCGCATCAGTCAGGCCACCACGCAAACCGTTAACGTGCGTCCCACCCAGCGGCGTGGGGATCAGATTCACATAACTTTCCGCCACCGGTTCGCCGCCCTCCGGTAACCAAGTCAAGGCCCAATCTACCGCCTCGCGCTCACTGCTGACATGACCGACAAAGGGGGGATCAGGCAACAACGCCGTTTTGCCCAGCGCTTCGCGCAGATAGTCGGTCAGACCGTCCTGGTAATGCCAGAGAACCTGTTCACCGGTGGCCTCATCATTAAATTTAACCTTTAATCCTGGACACAGCACCGCCTTGGCGCGCAGGATATGTTGCAAGCGCGGTACGGAAAACTTTGGCGAGTCAAAATAGCGCGGGTCGGGCCAAAAGCGCACCTGGGTTCCAGTGACCCGGCGCGGCGCGGGGCCGATTTCCGTCAGTTCCGACACTTTGTCGCCACCGGCGAAAACCATCTGGTATTCCCTGCCGTTGCGTTTGACCCGGACTTCCAGGCGGCTGGATAGGGCGTTCACTACCGATACCCCGACCCCGTGCAGACCGCCGGAAAACTGGTAGCTGCGATCGGAAAATTTACCGCCGGCATGCAGTCGGGTCAGGATTAATTCGACGCCGGGGATGCCTTCTTCCGGGTGAGTATCCACTGGCATCCCTCGTCCATCGTCCTCAACCGCCAGCGAACCATCGGCGTACAGCGTGACCGTAATCGTCTCGGCATGACCGGCGATAGCTTCATCCACGCTGTTGTCGATGACTTCCTGGGCCAAGTGATTAGGGCGGGTCGTGTCGGTGTACATCCCTGGCCGCTTGCGGACCGGGTCCAGGCCGCTGAGGACTTCAATCGCGGAGGCGTCATAGGCGGTGTTCATGCGGTGCGGCAGTATCCAGGCAGGGTAGTTGAGAGCTATCGCCCGAAAGCCGGGCGCTGCGCATTATACGCAAGATGCTGCGCCGTCAAGGAACGCATGAACGTGCGGATGAAACAAGTGAGCTGATTTACTGGCGCTTCCGCCATTGTTCATGCCAATCGGCCAATTCTTCAACCGGCAACGGACGAGAAACAAAATATCCCTGGGCAATCTGGCTATCAGTGGTGAGTAGAAAAGCCCAGTCTTCCTCGTCTTCGACGCCCTCCACCACCACTTCCATGTGAAGCTGCTTGGCCATATCGAGACTGGCGGTGAAAATGGCTTTGAGCCGTGCATCTTTGCTGGCGTTGTGGGTGAAACTGCGGTCGATCTTGAGCTCGTCAAAGGGTAAATCGCGCAGTTGCGCCAGAGAGGAGTGACCGGTGCCGAAGTCGTCGATGGAGAGGCGAAAGCGCTTTAGGCGGAGTCGGGTCAGCACATGCAATGCCGTCGCCAAATCCTGCATCAGCCGTCCTTCGGTGACCTCCAGGACAATCGCTTGCGGTGGAACGTTGTGGCTCGCTGCCTGTTCAATGACAAAATCGGCGAATGCCATGTCGGTCAAATCTTCCATCGAGACATTGACCGCTACCCGTAGAGCGAAGCCCTCGTCACGCCATAGCTGCGCCTGGCGGATCGACTCCTTCAACACGGCGCGCGTCACGTCGCCGATGATCCCATTGGCCTCGGCCACTGGAATAAATTGGTCGGGGAAGACCAGGCCGTCCTCGGGGTGCTGCCAGCGCACGAGCGTTTCCACGCCGATCCATTCGCCCCCCGGCAACGCCACCTTGGGCTGATAGTAGTTGACCAGTTCACCGTTAGCGATGGCCGTGCGCAAAGCCGCGGCATCGTAGCTCTTGCGGGCCACTGTTGCTGCGGTCGGTGTTGAAAGCGCATGTTTTGCCCGGCATTGCCCGAGCAGGTCCGCCAACCGTTGCGGCAAAGGGGGTTTTTGTACCGAACCCATCACCGACAGATGGACTTCCTGGGCGAGTTTTTCCGTGGCGCGCAGCATCATTTCGTCTTCGCCGCTGACCAGGATCAGGCAGCCCGAATATTGGCGTTGCATCAATTGTTCGACGAATTCGATACCATCCATGCCCGGCATGTTAATGTCGAGCAAGATAGCGTCCGGTTTCTCGGTCGATCGATCTAACGCAGCCAGCGCAGATTCGCCAGTAGCGTAACAGGAGACATCGTTATGCCCAAGTTCTTCCAACATGCTGCTGATCAGGTCGTGCATAAACGTATCGTCGTCGAGGAGCATGATCGAGAGAGAAGGAGTAAGGCCGATGGGAGGTTTGAGTAACCAGTGGTCGAGCGCCGCCTGCAAATCGGGCAGCGATACGGGCTTAGCCAAGTAGCTATCCATGCCGGCGGCCTGGCAACGCTCGGCCTCGCCCTGGAGCACGTTGGCCGTCAAGGCCAGGATGGGCGTCCGGTCGGAACCGCGTTTCCTTTCCTCGACACGGATCGCTTGGGCGAGCTGATAGCCATCGATATGTGGCATGTGCAGGTCAGACAGCACCAGGGCGTAGTCGCCGCT
>JAGRHQ010000207.1 GCA_020444905.1 Candidatus Competibacteraceae bacterium | reverse complement strand
CCTGCACGCGACCCGCGATTTGCGGACGACGCTGGCTCATGTTCGCGGTTTGCTGCGCCACGGAGGGTGGCTGGTTCTGGTGGAAGTAACGGGAGCGCCTGGTTGGCTCGATCTGGTGTTCGGGATGCTAGAGGGCTGGTGGCGTTTTGCGGATAGCGACTTGCGCGAGGCTTCGGCGCTGTTGCCGGTGGAGCGCTGGCGTGAATTGCTGGCCAAAGCCGGATTTGACGCCGTTTCCGCTATTTCCGATGGCGACCGGCAAAGTCTGATTCTGGCTCGCGCCGGAATCATTCCGGGCCAACGTCTGTTGCTGGGCAATCCCTCCTTTGCTGCTGAACTGGCGGAACGGTTACAAGCAGCAGGAATGCCGATTGAAGTCGCCGAGTCGATTCCAGCCGAAGGTTCATGGCGAGAAACCTGGATTCTGGATGACGAAAAAACGCCGATTGCCGCTTGCCGCCGGTTGGCGACGCTGTTCGCCGACCCCCGGTTTGGCCGGTTACGGTTGGTGGAAAAACCGGTTGCCGATCATGCGGTATTGCAAGCCGTTCGGCGCGGGTGGGCGCTGGCGGCAGGTTTAGCTGATCCGGCCCGTTGGGGCGGAACGCTGCGCGGCGCTGATCTTGAACAAATCACTCAAGCATTGTTGACTGATTCCAATGAGGAATTACTCAACGTTAGCGGCTCCGAACCGCAAGGGCTACGACTGCGTTCTTTAGCGGCGCCGAACCACGGTCTACCGGTGCGCGCTGATGCAACTTACCTAATGACCGGCGGCCTTGGCGCTTTGGGGATGCGCTTTGTCCACTGGCTGGTTAAACGCGGAGCACGGCATTTAGCGCTGGTCGGGCGTCGCCCCCCGTCCGCCGAGGCAGCAAGCGCCATTGCGGCATTGAAAGCCGCTGGCGTGCAGGTCTGGACCTTCGCCGCCAATGTCGCCGATCTCGACGCCATGCGCCAAGTTATGGCAACCCTTGCTGAACAAGCGCCGCCGTTGACCGGGATTATCCATGCCGCCGGGACCGCTACCGACGATCCGGCGGAAGCACTGGCGATCAAACTCGATGGCGCGAGCATTCTCGATCAGGTTACCGCCGAAGCAACGCTGGAACTGTTCCTGCTATTTTCATCCGCTGCCGGGGTTTGGGGCGCGAAAGGGAAGGAAGCTTATGCCGCCGCCAATGCGGCGCTCGATGCCTTCGCGGTAGAACGGCGAAGTCGGGGACTGCCAGCGTTGAGCATCGCCTGGGGCCGCTTCACCGAGCGCGGTCTGTTGTCCATCGCCGAGGATGCAGCGTTAGCCGAGATGGGCCTTGAAGCGATGGAGCCGGAATCTGCCTTTGATCTGGCCTGGCGGCTGACCGGCGATCAACGGTCTCATGCGGTCATCGCCAAGGTGGATTGGCCGCGATTCCGTGCGGTTTACGAAGCGCGTGGCCATCGCCCCCTGCTGGATGAACTGCCAGGAATTGAGATCGCTCCAGCTCCGGCTGTTCCACGTCCCGCGCCTCTTGCCGGGGAAAGTGGAGAGAGCGTATTCGACCAAGTGCGGCGACTGGTAGCGGAAACTCTGGGTCATGCCGATCCGGAAACCGTGGCCCCCGACCGGGGATTTTTCGAGTTGGGACTGGATTCGTTAATGGCGGTGCGGTTGCGCCGACGTCTGGAGGAAGCCCTGGGTCGATCCATTCCCGCAGCGGCGCTGTTCTCCCACCCAACGGTCGCTGCGCTCACCGATTGGCTCGCGCCCTCAGCAGCGCCATCGGCTTCTCCTGAGACTCTGGCGATTTCCAGCCGTGTGGATGCATCTATCGCGGTTATTGGCATTGGCTGCCGTTTCCCCGGTGGCGTTGTCGATCCCGACGGGTTTACCCGGCTGCTCTTTGAAGGCCGCGATGCTGTAACTGAAATCCCGCTCACGCGCTGGGACTGGCGCGAATGGTTTTCTGAAAATGCGGATACTCCTGGCTTTATGGTCAGCCGCTGGGGTGGTTTTCTGGAGGACATCGACCAGTTTGACGCCGCCTTTTTTAATATCCCGCCCAAGGAAGCAGCTTACATGGACCCGCAGCAACGCCTGTTGCTGGAAGTGGCCCATGAGGCGGTGGAACGGGCGGGATTGAGCCGGGAACGGCTAACCGGAACGCGCACCGGGGTTTTCGTCGGCATCACCAGCAACGATTACGCGGCCCTGGCGCGACGCGGTCCGCCGGAGCATCTGGAAGCACAGGCAATCACTGGCCAGCCCAGTAACACGGCGGCGGGGCGCATTGCCTTCGCCCTGGGATTGAATGGCCCGGCGATTGCGTTGGACACTGCCTGTTCGTCTTCACTGGTCGCCTTGCATCTAGCCTATCAATCGCTGCGCTCCGGGGAATGCAGCCTTGCTCTGGCTGGCGGGGTAAATCTGGTGTTGGCCCCTGAAACCTCAGTGATTCTCTCCCGCGCCGGCATGTTGTCGCCGACCGGTCGTTGCCGTACTTTCGATGCGGGCGCCGATGGTTTTGTCCGCGCTGAAGGCTGCGGCGTGGTGATTTTGAAACCACTGTCAGCGGCGCTGGCGGACGGCGATCCGATATTGGCCGTCGTGCGCGGTTCAGCGATCAATCACGACGGGCGGGCCAGTGGTTTTACTGTCCCCAACGGTCGCGCCCAGGAACAAGTGATTCGGGCGGCGCTGGCGGACGCGGGTTTGAAGCCGGCGCAAATCGGCTATGTGGAAGCCCACGGCACCGGCACGGCGCTGGGCGATCCGATTGAAGCACATGCGCTGGAAGCCGCTTTGGGCGAAAACCGCACGACGCCGTTGTATGTCGGTTCGGTGAAAACCAATATCGGCCATGCGGAATCGGCGGCGGGCATTGCGGGCTTTATCAAGACGGTCTTGGCGCTGACGATGGAACAGATTCCCGCCAATTTGCACTTTGACCGGCTCAATCCGCATATTCGTTTGGATGGATTGCCGCTGGTTGTACCGACCTCGCCGACGCCCTGGCCAGCAATCGATGGTCGACGCATCGCTGGAATCAGTTCGTTTGGGGCCAGCGGCACCAACGTGAATATGATCGTTGAAGCACCGCCGCTCCCTGTTCCTCTGAGTGAACTGAATCGCCCAACGACGCCTTTTCGCCGTAAGCGCTACTGGCTCGACTGGATTGATACCCGTCGTCAGCGCGATGGTGCGCATGATCCGTCCGCTGACTGGGTCTACCGGATCGAATGGGAAGGTCGCGAGGGGTTGTCCGCTGACCCGAAAAGCCTATTGGAACAGACCCCGGCGGGCCTGCTCTGGTGGGCCGGACTTGACGTGCAACCGGACACAATTCCAGCGTTGTGCGAGGCGCTTAAACAATTCGTTGAATCCGCCGAAGCGCCTGTTTGGGTGATCACGCGCGGCGCGGTGAGCATTGACCCCGCTTCTAGCACCCATCCCGCTGGCGCCGCCTTATGGGGATTGGGCCGCATCCTGGCGTTGACCCATGCGGAACATTGGGGCGGATTGATCGATTTGGACCCAGCCGCCGACCCGGCGCAGGATCGAGCGATGCTGGCGGCTTTCCTGGCCGATCCACAAGGAGAAGATCAGGTTGTCCTGCGCGAAATCCCCCCTAACCCCCCTTTTTCAAAGGGGGGAACTGTCTATCAGATTTATGCGCCACGCTTGGCGCGCTGGTCCGCGCCTTTGCCGGAATCGGGTCCGATTCGCCCTGACCGAACCTGTCTCATCACCGGCGGACTGGGCGGATTGGGTCTGGCGCTGGCCGGTTATCTGGCGGAAACGGGAGCGCGCTATCTGGCGTTGATTGGCCGCCGCCCGCCAGGAGATGAAGCCGCAAAGATTATTGCAGAGCTGGAAAGCCGAGGCGTCACGGTCGCAGTATTCGCCGCCGATGTAGCCGACGGTGGCCGTATGGCCGAGATAGCGGCGCACATTGAAAAAAACCTGCCGCCAGTCACCCACATCTTTCACGCAGCGGGCGTCAAGGACGGTGACTTTGCCACGGTGTTGCGTCCGAAGTTGGCGGGTGCTCAGGTTTTACATGACCTGTCGCGCGATTGGCCCGTGGAAGAATTCGTATTGTTCTCGTCGGCAGCGGCGGTGTGGGGTGACCGGCGTCTGGATGCTTACGCCGCCGCGAACGCCACCCTGGATGGCTTCGCCCATTGGCGTCGGGCGCAGGGATTACCGGCGCTCAGCATCAATTGGGGCCGATTTGACGTGCGCGGGATGCTGGATGCGGAAGGCGCAGCGCTGTTGGACCGAATGGGGCTAGACCCGATTCCGACGAATCTGGCGTTTGCCACGATGCGCCGTTTGGCAGCGACCGATCGACCGCAAGCCACGGTTGCAGCAGTGCGTTGGCCGGTCTTCAAACCCATTTACGAGGGTCAGCGTCCCCGCCCTTTGCTGGCGCGACTGGGATCGACTCCTGCTGCTGCATCCACCGCTGCGCCTGCGGTTGCAGAAAAGTCCGCAGAGGTCGGCAAGCTGACGTTTCCGTTGGTGTTAGCCCGATTGCGGGAGCGGGTTGCGGAAATTCTCGGCGTGGATCATCCCGAAGAACTTGATGTTGAACGCGGGTTCTTTGCCCTGGGTCTGGACAGTTTTGGCATCGTCGATCTGCGGCGGCGACTGGAAGCCGAGTTTGGCGTAACCTTACCGGCGTCCGTCCTGTTTGAAGCGCCGTCCATTGCGGCATTGGCGGCGCGTCTCGCGCCGGGTTCGGCCCCCTCCTCCCTTAATCTTTCTCCCACTATCCAGTCCCCCCCTTTGACAAAGGGGGGTGAGGGGGGATTTTGGCCCCAGCGCCCGCACGAAATCCCCCCCAGCCCCCCTTTTCCAAAGGGGGAAGATGAATGCTTACGTCATCACATTGAACCCATCGCTATTGTCGGACTGGGATTGCGTCTGCCAGGCGGGGTTCACGATCTGGCGAGCCTGGAAAGTTTACTTGTGGCGGGAATTGAAGCGGTGGGCGATCAACCCGAGGAGCGCCGGGTTGGCCCGTTACCCGCTGATCCCACTCGCCGCCGAGGCGGGTTTCTGACCGGCATTGACTGTTTCGACGCCGATTTCTTCGGCATCAGCCCGCGCGAAGCGGCGCGGATCGACCCTCAGCATCGCCTGTTGTTGGAAGTCGCCTGGGAGGCGTTGCAACACGCGGGCTGGTCGCCGCCGATGCTAGCGGGAAGTCGCACCGGCGTCTTTGTTGGTATTACCGGAACGGAGTACGCGACGCTGGCGGCGCACGGCGGCCCGGACGCTCATGCCGTGGGCGGGCAGTTCCTCAATGTAGCCGCCGGACGCATTTCCCACACCCTGGGACTAACCGGACCCAGTCTGGCGGTCGACACCGCCTGTTCCTCTTCGGCGATGGCGGTGCATCTGGCCTGCCAGGCGCTGCGGTCGGGCGAGTGCGATACAGCGCTGGCCGGTGGCGTCAACCTGATGTTGATGCCGGAAACCACCGAAATGCTGATCCAGGCCCGGATGTTGGCGGCGGACGGTCGTTGCAAGACTTTTGACGCAGCAGCGGATGGCTACGTGCGGGCGGAAGGTTGCGGACTGGTCGTTCTCAAACCGCTTGCCCAGGCCGAGGCCGACGGCGACCGGGTGTTCGCCGTGATTCGTGGAACGGCGGCGAATCATGACGGCGCTTCCAGCGGTTTTACCGTACCCAACGGCGCGGCTCAGGAAGCGGTGATGCGCGCCGCGTTGGCTCAGGCTGGCGTCGACCCAACTAACGTGTCCTATGTCGAGGCGCATGGGACCGGTACGTCGCTGGGCGATCCGGTGGAACTACATGCGCTTGACGCGGTTTATGGCGGTGGGCGCGCCCGCCCGTTGTGGGTCGGTTCGATCAAGACGCTGATCGGTCACGCCGAAGCGGCGGCAGGCATTGCCGGACTGCTGAAACTGGTCGCCAGCCTGCATCTTGAATACATCCCGCCGCATTTGAACTTCAAGCGACTGAATCCGCATATTCAGGTATCCACCGAGCGAGTGACAGTCGCTGCTGAGGGTGCGCTGTGGGAGCCGATCAAGGGTCGCCGATTGGCGGGTTTAAGCGCTTTCGGGGCAAGCGGGACCAATGTAC
>JAGRHQ010000206.1 GCA_020444905.1 Candidatus Competibacteraceae bacterium | reverse complement strand
CCTCGTAGCGAAATCGCGGCGCTGATCGCTGAATTGCGCATCGTGATCAGCGATCAGCCCTGGGATTTCTTCCAGCACACCGACCTGCTGGACTTTCCCGGCGCACGCTCCCGCGAACAAATCAAGGATTTACCCACTTTCCTGGAAGGCAACGACGCCTTGCAAAGTCTGTTTCTGCGCGGCAAGGTCGCCTACCTGTTTGAACGCTATTGCGCTGAACAGGAATTGACCAGTATGTTGCTGTGCATTGGCCCGAGCAATCAGGAAGTCAAGACGTTGCCGGAGATGGTGTACGACTGGGTGGTCAGCACCCACGGCGCGACGCCGGAACAGCGGACGCAGCAACCGACCGCCCTGTTCCTGGTGCTGACCAAGTTCGACATGGAGTTCGAGGAGAAGGCCGGCGAGCGTTCCCCGGAAGGGCGCTGGACGACCCGGCTAGAAAGCTCTCTGCTCAACTTTTTCGGCAAACAACATGAATGGCCGCATCAATGGGATAGCCAGGGCTGTTTCCGCAACAGCTACTGGCTGCGTAATCCCAATTTCAAAGCCAAACACATGTTTGACTATGACGAGGGCGGTCGTGAAACCGAGGTCCGTCGTGGCGAAAAAAACCGCATCGAGATGTTCCGCACGGCTTTTCTTCGGGATCAAAACGCCAATCGCCACTTCCGCAATCCGGTTGAAGCCTGGAATGCGGGTCTCATGCTGAACGATGGCGGCATCACCTATCTGGCGCAAAATCTGCGCCCGCTGTGCAACCCCGAACTTAAGCGCCAGCAATTGACCGGACAAACCTTGCAACTGCGTGAGCAGATGGCCGAGCGCATCGACCATTACCATGTCAGCGACAATCCGGAACAGGAACTGGAGAAACGATTGGAAGCAGCGCGACAAGTGGCGGCTCGCTTGATCGACTGCGCGGGCGAACAGCGTTTCGGGGAATTGCTGCGTTCCCTGCAAACCGACAGCGATGACCTGGAAAGCATCTACTACCGGATTGAAACCCGGTTGCCCGATGATGAGCAGAGCGTAAGCGCGCCGACCATTGGCACCGCGGTGGATACCCGGAAGATGAAAGCGTTGCTGGGACTCGCCGGTTCCGCCGATGCTAAGGCAGAAGAAGAGGAACCCCGTAAGGATGACGCCGCGTTATTTGCTCGTGAGGCCGTAGCGGAATGGATGCGGGATTTACAGGATTTGAGCGGCGACAAGTCGCGTTGCGACTATTATCGGGTGCCCGAGGCGTTAATGGCCGAGTTCGTCAAGGAATTGATCAGCGGCGCGCAGCGCATGAAGTTGGAAGAGCGGATTGTGGCGCAAACCCGGCAAGTGACCGGATTTCGCATGAAATTTGAGCAAATTGTAGCCCTTCCGTCCCGGCTCACGGCCAACTTGTTGAATCGCTATGTGGATTTTCTGGGCTATGACGCGTTGGAACTGGACAAGCGGCCTCTGCTGCCGCTGGAAAGCGGTCCACGACCGGTATTCCCACCACGCGCCGTGCCGCGCGGTGGTCCGCAACTCAGCGAACGCCAGTCGACGTATGATCAGGATTACTACACCGACTGGATTCGCGCCTATCTCGATTTGGTGGAACGCAATGCCCGGTTCCACGACGGCGCGGAAGTCGATCTGGCGGCTAACCGAAATCTGGGCGAATTGTTGACGCGGTTACGTTCGGCGGCTTGATCTATCCACCTTATTGATAGGCAGGCAGCGCTTGTCGGATCTGGCAGATAAAAGTTCTGAACGACAAAGTAATTCCAGAAATACATCAGACACGTATCCTGACCATTACATATTGTGTTTTCTGTGTCATATATCTTACATAATTGTCTTTCCAGATGGAAACCGGACAAATTCTGGAACAATGCTCTGTTTCTGCCCCCGATGTCTAAAACTTCTATAAATTATGTGAGTTTGCAAGAGGCCCCCTCGAATCAATTTCGGCATAATCTCCGACGGATTCCTGATGGTAAAATTTACACGCCCTTCGACGCAGATTTTCATTAAAATATATCAATTATTTGATTTATAATGAATTATAGATTATGGCAGTATTAAAGCACCAGCTTCCCGGCGTCAGAAAATTTTACACCTTATATTTTTAATGGACATAGGCAATCTGGAAGAATCAACGCAGATTATTTTTTAATAATTTTGTAAAAATAAATACTTATGATGGTTTATTAAAAATATTGATAGAAAAATTCAAGATTTTTCTTTTAAAGTCATTGTCGGAATTTTTTACAATTCAGGTATGGGCTATTTTTTTGTTTTCTCTAAACAGTTATTTTTCAATATATAACTTTATAATGGCTTATTTCTTGCTTAAATTTTAGATTATTGCATCTTTAGGAGAGATTGTATGAATCAACTTAAAGCGCTGTTCCTCCCCCTGGCGTTGCTGTGTGGTTTAGTTGCGGCTGGCGTGACCCCCATGGCTAACGCCACGCCGTTTGCAAATCCCGACCCTGCAACTCTTCTCGACGATATCGACGGGAGCGGATATTTCATGCCGGAACCAGGAGGCAGTCTTGGTATAGAACTCTTTGATATCGCGCTAAATCCTGGAAGTACGTTCGGTTTCTTTTTCCAGGGCAGCGACCTCAATGATCCTGCAAACCTGATTGTCCTGTTTGATGAGACCGATGCTGTTGGCAATACAGTGCTAGTCGATTTTGCCAACGGGTATGCTGTCGACGGCGACGCTTCTGATTTTGCCAACAATGTATTTGTTATCCAGAGTAACTTTACTCCAAGCAGCGGACCTATCGGTTTTTTCTTCCAGGCACCAACACTCCCGCCACTGTTCTCGGACGCATCTCTCAACAGTGGTTTTGATGTGATGGGAGCTTTTCCAGCGATAGGTCAACCAACTACTTACGCACTGTTATTTGACGCGCCAGGAATCGGTGTGCTTGGCCTGGAGGTCGTCACTGGGATTCGTGCTGTCCCGACTCCTGGCGTCGCTGTGCTACTGGTGGCGGGCTTGATGCCTCTTGCCTGGCTCCGTATCCGCCAGCGTCGATTGCTGGCTTAGCCGCAAATAAATATATCCGTGTTTCGCCTGCTTAGATCGGGCGGAGTGTCCAGACTTCGAAAGATGGTGCGAGCAAAATCATGAAAGGTATGAACCTACAGCCACTGGATCGCCAGACTAATGCAACCTTACTTCAAGAAGGGGGCGATGCCGGTCAGTTTTGTCTTCTCGAATGCGAATGTTGCGCGATCAGAAGCGTCGACAGGACAGAAACGTACCAGCGCGTAGTGCGGCGCGCTATGGATATCAGCGTATCTCTGTCTGTTCTGGTGCTAACACTGCCGTTGATGTTGTTGATTGGCGCTCTTATCCGGCTCGACTCGCCTGGGCCGGCGCTATTCTGGCAAACCCGTATGACTAAGGATCGACGCTCCAGGATGCGAACGCCGCAGGCGCAGTCGATAAATCATGACGCTTCTACGCTGAATCAGGAAGGTTCAGTGGCGTCCAACGCCCAACAACCGAAAATATACATGGTTGGGCGTCCATTCAAATTTGTCAAATTCCGCACCATGTATGCTGACGCTCGCGAGCGGTTTCCGGAACTTTATACTTACCGCTATAGTGATGAGGAAATCAGACAGATCAAGTTCAAAGTAACCGATGATCCTCGAGTGACGCGAATTGGGCGGTTTCTGCGCCGAACCAGTCTGGATGAGTTGCCCAATTTCTGGAATGTGCTTATCGGTGACATGACATTGGTTGGTCCGCGGCCCGAGATCCCGGAAATGAGTCCTTATTATTCCCCGCACCAGTTGCGAAAGTTCACTGTGCTGGCGGGCATTACTGGGCCTTCGCAGATCAGTGGCCGTGGCGATCTGACTTTCCAGGAGACCGCTAATCTGGATGCAGAGTATGTTATGCAACGAACATTCAAAGGTGAAATTGCCATACTTTGGAAAACGCTGGTCGCTGTGTTCAAAGGAAAGGATGCTGGCGCATTTTAGCGCGCTGACACGCCATACATCTTGTGGGAGAAGCGTCTTGGAACTCTCGATTATTATTGTCAATTACAACGGTGGCGAACTGGTGAACCCATGTCTCCATTCGTTGTTTGAGAACCCGCCACAAGGCGAGTTCGAGGTGGTGTTTGTGGACAATGCTTCCACTGACGGAAGCTTCGAGGCAGTGAAAGCAGCTTTTCCCACTGTACGTTTCGTCGCCAAGGACATCAATCAGGGGCTTGCCAAATCGTTCAACGAAGGGCTGCTTTTATCTCGCGGTCGCTATATTCTGTCGCTAGACAATGATACCCGCGTACTACCAGGCGCGCTGGACGCCATGTTGACCTTCATGGATGCGCATGCCGACGTTGGCGCCGTGGGTAGTCTGCTGCTAAACCCTGATCTCACCCCGCAAAAAACGCTGCGGCGAAAACCGTCAGCTATTAACGCCATCTTCGGGCGACGCTCCCTAATCACGCGAATTTGGCCAAGTAATCCACTGTCGCATCGCTACCTGATGGATGATTTAAGTAACACCGATCAACCATTTGATGTGCATTGGGTGTCTACTGCGGCTCTGATGGTGCGCCGAGAGGCCGTAGATGCGGTTGGTGGTTTGGATGAAGATTTCTTTGTCTATTGGGTAGATGCCGACTGGTGTGCGCGCCTGCGTGATGGACAGTGGCGGATAGTCGCTGTGCCAGCGGCGCGAATTATCCATGACGAGAACTTAAAGGCCAAGCGTCGATCACGGCGTAATGTGCGGATGGTCATCGATTTTCACCGTGGCGCCTATCTCTATTATCGCAAGAATCACGCCCGCTCGCTGCTTAATCCAATGGCGTTGGTAGCGCTCGCGGGTTTATCAATCCGCGCTGTAACACTGATAGTCTATGACTACCTGCGCTGGGTAGTCATGTCCCAAGCAGAAGGAGCAAGACGTTGATTCGAAAATATATCTGTACGGCGCTACCTGCTAGCCAGGCTATTTCAGCCTATGAGAATGCGCTCCCTCAAGCATGAGAACCATTCCATCTTATCTTGCCTGCCCCTGCGAACAGCATTCAACCTTGCAAATTAGCCAGGAGGGCTTGCATTGTCTTGCTTGTGGACAATATTTTGAGACTGTCGATGGCGTACTTGATCTGTTGATGGGTGAGCGTTTTGATGATGAGCAGTGCGATTGCATGTGGTCCAATGAGGAAGTGACCGGACGTTTTTTGTCACAAAATTACCTTGATCCATTGCTTAAGCATTTATTTGATAATCGTCTCGATAATGCGCTACGCATCTTGTCGATCGGTTGTGGCGTTGGTTCAGATGTAGAAGCACTTAATGAACTCGGCTACGAAGCCTGTGGAGTGGATGCGGGTAGTCGCGCTAAATACTGGATGCGACGCCAGTGGCCGGATCGCTATTATCTGGCAAACGGCAAGCACCTTCCGTTTGCTGATGAGAGTTTCGATGTCGTGCTTATGGGTTGCGTTATTCCGCATATTGGCGTGGTGGGCGATACCCAGACAACCACCTTAGATTATCTTGAACAACGACAGAGGGCGGCGCGTGAAATGCGACGTGTAGTAAAAAAAGGCGGTTATATGTTGATCAGTAGCCCAAACCGATTGTGCCCGTTGGATTTTTTCCATCGCAGCCGCCACGACGCACACATGCCGCGTCTGCACTCCCGCCAAGAGCCCTTCCTACTTTCCGTAGACGATTATGCGATGCTGCTGCGCGAGGACGGTGATTGTCAGCAGATCAAAGTATTGCCATTGCGTGGATACTGGGGCTTTTTTTCATCGTCGCGCTATTTGCTTGGGCGTATCCTGCAATTGCCTGTGCGCTTCTATTTCAACCAGTTTATGTCCTGGCAATGGACCTCAAAGCTCAGGTCGACTGGCCTGAATCCGTGGCTCATCCTACTGGTGCAGCGTTAAGACCAATGGCTAGTCTTTCAAATGGTGCGCGTGATAACGCCTATCTTGGTGTAATTCTTGCCGCTGGGCGCGGTAGCCGGATGCAAGTTTTCAGTGACGAGTATCCCAAGCCATTGCTGCCTGTCGGTAACAAGCCATTGTTGGCGCATCAGATCGAACTGATGCGAAATTTGGGCATTCGCGAAGTCATCATATTGATCGGACACAAAGGCTATCAGATCGCACGGGTTCTTGGCGATGGCAGTCAATACGGTGTCAGGCTACGCTATGTCGAGCAAACTGAAGTACTCGGCATTGCCCATGCTGT
>JAGRHQ010000205.1 GCA_020444905.1 Candidatus Competibacteraceae bacterium | reverse complement strand
GAAGAATTCGTTGAGGTTGGAACTGACAATCGCCAGGAATTTGACCCGCTCCAGCAGGGGCGTGCGCTCATCCTGCGCTTCATGCAGCACCCGTTGATTGAAGGCGAGCCAGGTCAGTTCACGATTCAGATACCACTCAGGAGCGTTAGAATCAAATACTGGCGGTTCGGGAGCCGCGAGTTCCATGGACGGTGACCGGTCGGTTGATTCATTACTTGCAGGGATTTCGTTGAAGTCGGCGTTTTTGAGAGACGCCACGGCTTGTTCACTCATGGAAACTCCAAAATTTATTTCTTGCTTTTGGCGACGCCAGGTTGGTCTTCGAGGGAACCCAGCGCCGCCTCCAATCGTTCGCACAGGGTGCGCAATACTTCGATGCGCGCATAGCGCTTGTCGTTCGCTTCAACCAAGGTCCACGGCGCTTGCCGCGTACTGGTGCGCTCGACCAGATCGTTGACCGCTATCTCATAATCCGCCCAGCGCTCGCGGTTGCGCCAGTCTTCATCGGTCAGCTTCCAGGCTTTGTAAGAAATTTGTTCACGATCCTTGAAGCGGCGCAATTGCTCATCCGGAGTGATGTGCAGCCAGAATTTCAGCAACACAATGCCGCGCTCCACCAGTTGCGCCTCAAAATCATTGATTTCGGCATAAGCGCGCTGCCATTCACGGGTGCGGGCGAAGCCCTCGATCCGTTCCACTAGCACCCGCCCGTACCAACTCCGATCATAAATCGTGACTCGTCCGGCGCGCGGCAGGTGCCGCCAGAATCGCCATAAATAGTTATGGGCGGCTTCCTCGTCAGTTGGCGCGGCGATTTGAATCACTTGATAATCACGAGCATCCAGCGCGGCGGTAATACGGCGGATGCCGCCTCCTTTGCCGGCAGCGTCCCAGCCCTCAAAAACCAGAAGGGTTGAAACCTTGCGCTCGCGGGCTGTGCGCTGAAGTTGGTTGAGTTTAGCCTGGTAATGTTTCAATCCGACGTCATAGTCTTCCTTGGACAGGGTTTTATTCATATCCAGGCGCGAGAGAATCGTGACCATGGGTAATCCATCGGCTTCTGCGGAAGCGGGCTTTAGCGTGTGGACGTCAGCATCGCCATTACCGCTGACCAGCGCTGCTTTAGCCTCGTCCAGCCGGAAGCGGATCGCATCGCGCATAACGGTGGCGACCGCGACGCTACGGTAACGCGCGTCGTAACCTTCGATGATCTTCCACTGCGCCAGCCCGGTGCTGGTCTTCATGATGGTGCGCTCGGCGGCGGCGATGAAGGACTCATACAGCTCCCAGTGCTGCCAATCGCGCTTGGAGATCCGCCAGTGCAACAGCGGATTTTTCTCCAACTTACGCAGACGTTCCTTTTGGGCGTCCTTGGATAAGTGCATCCAGAATTTCAAAATCAGCGCGCCGTCGTCAGCCAGAGTTTGCTCAAAGGTTTTGATGCGCTCCAGCCGTTCATCGAATTCCGCTAGATCGTTATGACCATAAACGCGATCGAGAATCGGCATGGAATACCAGGAACTCAGGAACAGACCGATCCGTCCCTGGGGCGGCAAATCGCGCCAAAATCGCCAGTATTCCGGCCGGTCGCGCTCCTCGTCAGAAAGTTCGCCAAACGCCCGGGTAATGAGCCAGCGGGAATCCAGCCATTCATGTAATTTGTTGACAGTCTCACCCTTGCCAGCGCCATCTACGCCGGCAAAAACGACGATGACGGGAAAATCAGCCTTGCGTAGCTCCATCTGCATCATGAGCAGGTCTTCCCGCAATTGGGAAACTTGCTGGTGATACTCTTCTTTGGGAAGCTTGCGTTGCAGTTCGGCGGTTCTGAACATCATGATCCTCACTGGCTTAGACAGGAATGATGGAGTTGTCCCTCTATATTTTACTGAAATATAAGATATATTATATAGTTATGTGGATAATAAAGGGATGCTTGGGAATTTCCGGGCTATGGATTGATTGCGGCAACCCAGTTTAATGTTAATCTTAGTGCAGTTGACCGACAGATGCTCGACTCCCTGCTTGAGTCGGGACGGTCTCAGACCGTCGCCCAAGGCATGACTCAGCATATCTCAAAACAAAGGAGAAACCGAATGAAGCGGCGACTATTAGCCGGTCTGATTCCCTTAGCACTTGCTTTAACGGGTCCAGTTCAAGCAGATATCTACGCTTTTGTGGACAGTAATGGGATAAGGCATCTGAGCAATGTCCCGAATGATCCACGCTACAGGCTGGTGATGCGCACTCCGGCCTACAGTAAGAAGGCGGCTCAGCCTTCGAGTTATGCGCCCAACACTCTTTATGGCCCTAACCTTTTCGGGAGTAACCGGGCGCCTAAGGCAGGTCGGATCAAATCGTTCCGGGTCAACGAGAAGAATCGGCAGCGGTTTGCCGCCGACGTCAACCGGATCGCTGCTCAATATCGTCTGGAACCCGCTCTGATGCATGCGGTGATCAGCGCTGAATCCTCCTACAATCCTTGGGCGGTTTCCCCTAAGGGCGCCATGGGTCTCATGCAGCTCATGCCAGGCACCGCGGAACGATTCGGGGTCGACAACGCCTATGATCCGGTCGCCAACATGCATGGCGGCGCCCGTTATCTGCGCTGGCTGCTTGACCGTTTCAACAATATTCATCTGGCCGTAGCCGCCTACAATGCGGGCGAAGGCGCAGTGCAGAAATATGGCAACCAGATTCCCCCCTATCAGGAAACCCAAACCTATGTGACGCGGGTGCTGAATTTCTATCAGCAATACCGATTGGGTGATCTGAACACCGGCGCGCAAGGCAATGTCGTAGCGTTCAACCGTAATTACCCAGGCAAATCCAGCGGCGTGACCATCATCACCCCACGCACCAGCGGCCGCTTCGCCCGAACGCCGGTCAAGGCCACATCATCAAATGCAGCGCCTAAAACCTATCTGACCCCGACGGGTGATCGGGTTATCGTTGGCAACAGTGGCGGAAACCGAAATTCAGTACAGGCTTCCACGCAATTTGTGGGCAATAACAAGTAACACTAGGGAGACGTTCCGGTAAATAGCCGCTAGAATCATACCCAGATTGTCCAGATACATAGGCGTTGCTCATCCATGAAAATCACAGAATCTTTGAGCTTTGAAAACTGCCAAATTTCTCCAGAGGGGACGCAATCGCAAACCAGCAGGTTGGGTTGATGATTGGTTTGGTTAAATAAACCACTGATGAATTCTACTCTCACCCTTGCGCTTGATCTCATGCGCCGCCCTTCGATCACGCCGGAAGACGCCGGTTGTCAGGAGTTGCTGATCAGTCGCTTGCAAGCTCTGGGCTTCCAAATAGAACGGTTGCGCTTCGGCGTCGTTGACAACTTCTGGGCGCGACTTGGCGATCAGGAGCCGTTGTTTGTTTTCGCCGGCCACACCGATGTGGTGCCCCCCGGCCCGCTGGATCAGTGGTCATCCCCGCCGTTTGCGCCGGAAATTCGCGAAGATTTCCTGTATGGACGCGGCGCGGCGGATATGAAAGGCAGCCTGGCGGCGATGGTCACCGCCTGCGAGCGTTTTCTGAGCGACCATCCCCAACCGCGCGGTTCGCTGGCGTTCCTGATCACCAGCGATGAGGAAGGGCCGGCTACCGAGGGTACAGCCAAGGTGGTCGAGCGTTTGGAAGCACGCAACGAGAAGATGCGCTGGTGCCTGGTCGGGGAACCGTCCAGCGTCCGCCAGATCGGCGATACCATCAAGAATGGCCGGCGCGGCTCGTTGAACGGTCGCCTGTTGCTGCGCGGAACACAGGGCCATGTCGCTTATCCGCATCTGGCGCAAAATCCCATCCATGCGATTGGCGCAATTTTGACGACGTTGACCGATGAAATCTGGGATCAGGGCTACGAGTGCTTTCCACCCACCTCGTTCCAGATTTCCAATTTGCAGTCCGGCGCAGGCGCGGTCAACATCATTCCCGGCGAGCTGGAGATGCGCTTCAATTTTCGCTTCTCCCCCGCCGTCACCGTAGAGCAACTTCAAGAACGCACCCGGCTGATCATCGAAACCGGTCTGCTCAACGAGGAAGTGAAAACCGGCCAGGTCTTCCAATATACGCTGGACTGGAGTCTGTCAGGGATGCCCTTCTTCACGCCACCTGGCGAACTGTCGGCAGCGGCTATCCAGGCCATCCGCGCTGAAACCGGTCTGGATGCGCAACTCTCGACCAGCGGCGGCACCTCCGATGGCCGGTTCATTGCGCCAACGGGCGCGCAGGTCATCGAACTGGGGCCGCTTAACGCGACGATTCACCAAGTGAACGAACAAGTAGCGTTGGCCGACCTGGAAACCCTGAGCCGGATTTACCAGACTATTCTGAACCAGTTGCTGGCTTGATCCAGCGCCGATCCGGCCAACGCTCTTCCAGGAAAAACCAATTCATGTCTTCAGAAACCTCGCCGCGTCTGCCCAACGCCCTGCGCATGGGTTTACTGGTCACCGGGCTGATGGGCCTGTTGATGGGCGCCCTGGCCTGGTTCCAGGTCGAGCGGGAACGCACCACTGATCTTGATGAACTGGATCGGCGCGCTTATGTTCTGGTCCATCAGATGGCCTATTCGATCCAGGCGATTCTAAAATTGCCAGACAAGGAAGCGGCGGCGGCGCTGGGTTCAACTCTGGAAGGTTACCGACCGCTGATCGGCCTGGCGGTTTACCGTCCCGATGGACGCCTGATCGCCGAAGGTCCGGACCTTGCGGAGTTTTCCAGCGAATTAAAACAGACCGTTATCCAGGCGATCAAGGAACCCAAGGATGTGGTCAAGGTGCTGAAAATGCCTACCACGCAGATCCATATCGTAACTTCTGTCATCCGCACTGCAGAAGGTCAACCGGAAGGAGTGCTGGCTGTCGTACATGATCTAACGGATGTGGTGGAGCGCGCCCGGAATCGGCGCCAGCAATTTGCGCTCTGGGGCAGCGTGATCATCCTGCTGCTCCTGACCGTGGTCGTCGCAGGCGCCTGGTTGCTATACGACCGTCCGCTGAACCGGATGGCGGAATGGATGCGGCAATTGCGCACCGGCGAAACGGATGAGCTACTGCCGGTCGATCCGCCAGTCGCACGCCTGGCCACCGAGAGCGACCGGTTAGCCGCCACGTTACGGGCGAAACAGGCGGCAACGCAAAAGCAGGTACAGCAGGCCAAGTCCGCCCACCCGATCTGGTCCCGCAACCGCTGGCGCGCGCACCTCAGCGATTGTCTGCGCGGCAGCCATTTGCTGCTGGTCAGCCACCGCGAGCCTTACCTGCATGAGCTTCAGGATGGCCAACCGCGTCTGGTGACGCCAGCGGGCGGACTGGTGGCTGCCCTTGATCCAATCATGCGGGCCAGCAATGGCGTCTGGATCGCCCATGGAGCTGGTAATGCCGACCGGCGGACGGTGGACGCCAGAGATCGGCTGATGGTCCCTCCGGATGATCCGAGTTATATCCTGCGGCGGGTCTGGCTGACTCGTGAAGAAGAACATGGCTATTATCATGGATTTGCCAATGAAGGACTGTGGCCGCTGTGTCATCGGGTTTATGAGCGTCCGGTCTTTCGCCCGCACAACTGGGAATATTACGCGCGCATTAACCGGCGCTTTGCTGAAGCGGTTCTACAGGAAGCCGGTTCCGACCCAGCGGTGGTGCTGGTGCATGACTACCAGTTGGCGCTGGTTCCCCGTTTGATCAAGGAAGTTCGTCCGGATCTGCGGGTCGGCCTGTTCTGGTATATTCCCTGGCCGGATGCGGAAACGTTTTGCATCTGCCCTTGGCGAAATGAGCTGTTGAGCGGCATGCTCGGCGCTGATCTGATCGGCTTTCATTTACAGCAGTACTGCAATCACTTCATGGAAACCGTCGACCGGTTGACGGACGCCCGGTTGGACTGGGACCATTTTTCCATTGATGCACAAGGACACCATTCGCAGGTGCGGCCCTTTCCCATTGGGGTCGAAAACAAGATGGATCAATCAATCCCGACTGGCGTTATCCTGGCCCAGCGTCTGGCTGACCTCCGCGATCGGCATTCCCTGGAAAACCTGCGTGTTGCAGTCGGCGTCGACCGAATCGACTACATCAAAGGCTTGCCGGAGCGCTTCAACGCCGTCGCCCGGTTTCTGGAACGCTATCCGCAACATCGGGGACGCTTCACGCTGGTGCAATTGGGCGTACCCAGCCGTATGCACATTCGCCGCTACCGGGATCATCTCAATGAACTGGAA
>JAGRHQ010000204.1 GCA_020444905.1 Candidatus Competibacteraceae bacterium | reverse complement strand
CAATGAAGACCTCCGCCAGCGTATCACGCAGTATATTGAGATACAGTGTGGTCGCATCATTCAATCGCTCGGCGGGCACCACCGCTTTTGCGCGCTCGGTGACCGCCATGAATCCACCCTGAGCGAACAATTCAATCAGGTTCAGACGCACCTGGTTAAAATCACGCTGGAAGTCAGGGTTATCGCTTGGAGCTGGCGACCGCTCCAGCAAACTGCGCAGCCATTCCTTATTACGCAACCGGGCGTTAAAACGCAGGAAACGCTCGGGACTGTTTTTAGCATCCGCCGGGATGTGTAAATAGGTAAAAGGCTGTCCGGGCTGGGCGCGCATCCCGCTAATATAGAACCAGCGGCCTTCTAATTGAGCAGGCGCCATGTAGTTAAAGTACTCGTGGGCCACGCCCGTGGCGTCGCGCAGTTTAAAGGCAAAACTGGGTCCAAAGTTACGGAACTTGCGATCACCCGGTTGTGCGCTGGGTTCCGGGAGCAGATTAAATAATCGGAATTCATCCAGTTCCATTGTCAATGCAGCGTCCTGACTCCCTACCTTGAGCGTGTTGCCTACAGTCCCCTGCGCTGCAATGGGATCAGGACGGGACGCCATCAACGGCCAAGCCCGTAGGTCCAACCGGGAGCCGCCATCGCCAAAATCGGATTGGTAAATAGCGTAGCCGCGATAAACCAGCGGATGGTTAACGCGAATGGTTGCAGCCAGCGGCTGGTCGCCCAGATGCTCCTGATCATGGATCAACACTTCGCTGGCGAAGGATTTGGGCTGACCCGTGTCATAGTAGGCTACCTGGAAATCTTTTAATTCAATAGCAAACGGCAGTTCCTGGAGCACGAAACCGTCGCGTACCCGCAGAAAGACGAAGTTCGCAGCGGTGCCCTCGGGCAGCATCACATTGCCGCGAAAAGCGGGTACCGCGCCCGGCGCCAGCCGGCTTTCCGGGGGAAGGTCGCGGGCAGCCAGGTTACGGGTTTCGATACGCAAATCGCCCCGCCATTCCTTGAGCTTCAACCACAAGTTGCCATCCAGCAGTCCGCCTACCCCAATGACCACTACCGCTGCATGAGTGCACAAATAACCCAACCGGCTAAAGCGACCTTTGCTCGCCGCCATCACCCGATGGTCGCCATGATCCTCAACTCGCCAGCGATAGCCGCGACCGCGCAGCATCTGCCCAACAGTCTCCTGCACTGCGTCGACGGCATAATTAGGCAACCGCCATTCCGCCTCGTGATGAAAACCGCGCAGGGAATCAAGACGCACTTGGGTGCGGAACCGGGTCATCTCCCGCCACAAAATCGGCGCCTGGCGGTAGATGCACACGCTGGTGGATAGAATCAGGAAGGCCAGAATACCGATGAACCAGCCAGTCCCGTAAACATCGTAGAGACCCAACTGACGGAAGACCTCGAACCAGAACGGCCCGAATTTCAACACATAGTCAGGATAAGGCTGGTTTTGCTGCAACACCGTGCCAATGACCGAAGCGATAGCGATCACCACCAGTAAGGTAATGGCCAGATTCATCGAGCCGAGGAATTCCAGCCACACCCAGCTCAAGGCGCGCGGGCGGACAGGCTTACAAGCGGTGGTATCGTTCACGGAATCCTTGGGCAGTCGAAGCAAGTTGCCTGAATGTGACCCGGTGAGCGGCAATCCGTTCACCGGGTAGAACATCAAAAAAGGGCGGCCCGAGAGCCGCCCTAATGTTACTGTCCAGCCCGGTTCAGCCGGGTCTTGGGGTGATGAGTTATTGCAAACCCTGAATATAAGATGAGACCGCCTTGATTTCTGCATCGGTCATCTTACCGGCGATGCTGCGCATCATCTGACCGGCGTCATTGGCGCGTTCCATGGCGCGGAACGCTTTGAGTTGGGTTTCGACGTACTCTGCGTGTTGTGCAGCGATAGCCGGGAATTTAGCAGCCGGGATTCCCGCGCCGTTGACGCTGTGGCACGCCATGCAGGCGGAAACGCCACTGTTCAGGTTGCCGCCGCGGAAGATCGCTGCACCCACCGGGGCCAGCGTTGGATCAGCAGCGGCGCGGGCAATCTGTTGCGAGGAAAAATAAGCCGCCAAATCTTCCATATCCTGGGGACTTAAGGGCGCGACCATGCCGGCCATGATCGGGTTGACCCGCGCCCCGCTCTTATAATCATGAAGCTGTTTGAGCAGGTATCCCTCGCTTTGGCCAGCCAGCTTAGGGTATTGGGGATTGACGCTGTTGCCGTCTGCACTATGGCAGGCCGCGCACGTCGCGGACTTGCCTTTGCCAGCGGTCGCGTCGCCCGCAGCCAGCGCGGCGGTCGCGGAACCGAACAATGCGCATGTCGCGGCGATCACAACGAGTTTTTTCATTTTTTGAAGGCTCCTGTACGATGACGAAATTCGGTTCAGGCGACCTGCCGCCGGTATGAAGTCAAAATCTAGCGTAACCCGGCGACCGAGCCTTGCTTGATCGCAGCGGAATCGGTATTGACTGGATCGATCCCCACCTGCGAAAGCAGCGGTTTTATATATCAGTTTCGGCCTCCAAGTTCAATGAAAAACCCTGACAATGCTATCCCTTTTACGCCAGCAACTACAGCAGCCCGGCGTTATCAAACGGTTCATTTCCTGAATAGCGTCAACGAGTTCGGACAACTATTGCCCGATATTGGCCGGGAAGCCGCCTTTGCCGGGCGCTCTAACGCCGGCAAATCCAGCGCGCTTAACCTCCTGACAGGTCAGCGTCAACTGGCGCGGGTCAGCAAGACTCCCGGGCGCACTCAGATGATTAACTTCTTTGAAGTAGAGCCGGATCGCTATCTGGTCGATCTGCCCGGCTATGGTTATGCCCAGGTGCCCGAGGCGATTCGCCGCCACTGGGGGGCGCTGCTGGAGCGCTATTTGCGCGAGCGGCAAGCGCTATGCGGCCTTCTGCTGTTGATGGACATTCGCCATCCATTGACCGATCTGGACCAGCGGATGCTGGATTGTTGTGTCGCCCGTGAACTGCCAGCACATATCTTGTTGACCAAGGCGGACAAACTGAGCCGGGGTGCGGCAGGGGCTGCATTGCAACAGGTGCGGAAGGCGCTGAAAACCGATTACTTGCACGCCACCGTCCAGTTATTTTCCGCAACGACTCGCCAGGGTGTGGAAGAAGCCCATGCCCGGCTCGATGAATGGCTAGGGTATTAAGATCACGCCCCTTGGGCCGATGGCGGATCAGGCGCGGCCCGCCAGCCTTCCGCCAGCAATCGCGCTTGCAATGCCTGGCTTACCAATTCGCCGATGCGTTCCAGAAACAGCGTCCCCACGCCAGGATGAAAGCGGTTGGCGTCACTGCTGCCGACCGCCAGAAGACCGCGCCATGGTCCGTTATCCAGGGGAATCAGCGCCGCTGAGATCGCATGGCAGGCCCCATCGCTAAACAAGGCGGCAGCCTGCTCCGGACTCAATAGACCGCATTGAGGACGACCGGTGCGAAAGACGTCCTCGAACAGCCTGACGACGTCCGGACGCAACAACTCCTCTACGGCGCTAAGACACACAGTTGGCGGCACCGCTAGACATAGAGCGACACAATCGGCTTTGAATTCATCGCGCAAAATCGCCTTAACGCCGTGCAGCAGTTCATCCAGGCCGCCTCGCGCATCCAATAGACCCAACGCCAGACGCTGCACCCGTTCCGCTAAACGGTCGTTATCGCGGGCAATGTTAACCAGCTCCATTAGCTTATCGTGCAGGCGCTGGACGTGTTCTCGCAGCAGGCGATTTTGGTATTCCAGCAGTGATACAGCGGGCCAGCAGGGATGGGGAATGCGAAGGCTCTCCACCAGCTCGGGATGACGGGTGAAAAATTCAGGGTGATCGCGCAGCCAGGCGACCGCCTCTTCCTCAAAGTCTGTCTTCTCCAGGGATTCCGATATTTCCTGTTCTTCACTCACAGTTCGATCCACCCTTCAAATACAGTGACCGCTGGTCCGGTCATCATCACGGATTCGCCTTCGCCGACCCAATGAATCTCCAATGCGCCGCCCGGCAGATCCACCCGGACGCTGGGGGATAGCCGACCCCAGAGACGCCCTACGACAACGGCGGCGCAGGCGCCGCTGCCACAGGCCAGGGTTTCGCCAGCGCCGCGCTCGAAGACGCGAAGCCGGATATGGTCCGGCGCGATGATGTGCATGAAACCCACATTAACCCGTTGGGGAAAACGGTCATGTCGCTCCAGTAATGGCCCCAGATGCGCGACCGGCGCTTGGTCAACATCATTCACCATCCATACTGCATGAGGATTGCCCATTGATACCACACCGATTTCAAGCTCCATGCCATCGACAGCGATGGGGTAGCGCGGAGCGCGTTCGGCAGCGATGAATGGCGCATTGGCCGGCTCCAGGCGCGGTTGGCCCATGTCCACACGCACCCGGTTATCCGGCAGGAGTTGCATTTGCAATAAACCGGCCAGCGTTTCAACCCGGAGCGCGTGTTTTTCAGTCAGGCCCTGATCATGGACAAAGCGAGCGAAACACCGAGCGCCATTGCCGCATTGTTCGACTTCGCCGCCGTCAGCATTGAAGATGCGGTAGCGGAAATCCGTATCCACTTGTTGCGATGCTTCCACCAGCAGCACCTGGTCGCAACCAATGCCAAAGCGGCGATCGGCCAAACGGCGAATTTGCGCTGGCGCTAACGCCACAGTCTGACGGATGCCGTCGATGACTACGAAATCGTTGCCGAGTCCATGCATCTTGGCGAACTGGAGTTTCATTATACAAACTCAACCATGGCTAGACCAAAACTTCTACACAAGCGGGATGGCTCAGGAAGCGGGCCGGGCTGGCGGTCAACCCGTAAGCACCCGACTGAAATACGACAATCAGGTCGCCAACATCGGCTTTCGCCAGTTCCATTCGATCAGCCAGAATATCGAGCGGCGTACACAGCGGCCCCACCACTGACACGATTTCCCGTTCGTTACCCATAACCCGGTTGCCCACCACGACCGGGTAATTTTTGCGCACGACCTGACCAAAATTGCCGGATGCCGCCAGATGATGGTGCAGGCCGCCATTAGTGACTAGAAAAGTATGACCGCGCGAGACCTTGCGATCGACAACTTCGACGACGTAGATACCCGCTTCGCCCACCAGATAACGCCCCAGTTCCAGCACGACATGGGCCTCCGGCAATTGTTCTTTGACCGTGGGCAGCCAGTGATCCAGATTGGCCGCGACCGGCTCCAGCTCCAGCGGTGTGTCCCCCGGAAAATAGGGGATGCCAAAGCCGCCGCCGATGTTTAGCATGCGCACCGGTGCTGGCGCATCCACCGCCAACCGTAACGCCAGTTCAAACGTGCGGTCATGGGCGTCGATCAGCGCTTCGGCGCGCAGGTTCTGCGAACCGCTGAAGATGTGAAAACCGCGAAAATCCAGGTCCAATTGGCCGATTCGCCGCAGCAGCACTGGAACTTGTTCGGCATCCACCCCAAAGGGTTTGGGGCCGCCGCTCATTTTCATCCCGGATGCTTTCAACTCGAAATCTGGATTGACCCGCACGGCGACCCGGGGTTGTCGGCCCAGCCCATGTCCCAGACGGGCCACGGTTTCCAGTTCCCCGGCGGATTCCAGATTGATCGTGATACCGGCGGCAATCGCCGCAGTGAGTTCAGGCGGACGTTTACCCGGACCGGCAAAGCTGATTTCCGCCGGAGCCATACCGGTATCCAGGGCAACAGACAGTTCGCCCAGCGAAGCTACATCCAGGCCATCCACCAAGTTGGCCAGATGTTGCGTTACTGCGGACATCGGATTAGCCTTGACAGCGTAGTGCAACTGGATGGCGGACGGCAGGCGGTTGCGCAGCAGGGCGACCCGCTCATCCAGCAAACGGCGGTCATAAGCGTAGAATGGCGTTTGTCCGACCCTCGCCGCCAGTTGCATTAAGGGCATGCCGCCAATGTGCAGACAGTCATCGATGACCGGAAACTGGCTCATCGGCCAGTGAGTGGGACGAACGGCGCTCATCAGCTTCTACCTGTTAATTTAAATCTATAATACGAAATATTGCATAATTCTCCTGTTTATCATATCCGAAATTTAGAATGGATAAAAACTGATGAAAATTCGAGCGCATACTGCTTTATGGCCAGTAATCGCAAGACCAATGATCCGAGGGGTTGGCTTTTCAGGATTACTGCTGTATCTCTGGCTAGGTGTAGTCATGGCCGCTTATTCCCAGGAATGGATTTACACCGTTCGTCCCGGTGATAACTTATACCAAATTGCGGTCAAAAAAGTATTAACTCTTTGCCAAAGCCTTTAAGATCCATGGGAAGCCCGTGATCGAT
>JAGRHQ010000203.1 GCA_020444905.1 Candidatus Competibacteraceae bacterium | reverse complement strand
GGAAATGACCGGCCTGCATCACAATCCGCTGACGGGCCGCTACTGGCTGGGGCCGGGCGTGTCGGTCAACTACATGGTCCATTGTCGAACGGACTGCGTGGCATGACCTCCCGCTTCATGGGCGAGCAATCGCCAGCTTGTGTGTTATTCGACCTGGATGGCGCCTTGCTGGACACCGCCCCGGACCTGGTGGAGGCTTTGTGGCGGCTGTGCCGCGAGCGCGGCGTTCCCGAACCCGCGTTTTCAACCATTCGGTCAACCGTCTCGCACGGTTCGCCTGGGATGCTCAAAGCCTGCTTCGGCCTTGGGATTGATGATTCCTTATATGCGGAATACAACCAGCGATTTCTGGAACTCTATTCCCAGGCCATTGCCGTCGACACGACCCTGTTCCCTGGTATGGGCGAGGTTCTGGCGCATCTGGAAGCCAGTTCGATACCTTGGGGCATCGTGACCAACAAACCTGGCTGGTTGACTGAACCGTTGGTGAAAGCGCTGGGCTTATGGTCGCGGGCCGCTTGCGTGGTCAGCGGCGACACGTTGGACAAGCGCAAACCCGATCCGGAGCCGCTGTGGCATGCCTGTGATCAGATCGGCGTGACGCCAAACCGCTCGCTGTACGTGGGGGACGCCGAGCGCGATATACAGGCGGGTAAACGGGCCGGCCTGTTAGCGCTGGTGGCAGGCTTTGGTTATCTAAGCGCCGAGGATCGACCGGAGGAGTGGGGAGCAGATGGCTTTCTGGAGCAACCACTCGATTTGATGGCCTGGCTTGGGGGATCAGCTCGTCCCCAGTCGTCGCCATGCCCGACGCCACCAGGAATGATTCGATGAGAGTCCGCTGGCTTGCGCCCACAACACAGTGATGTTGTCCTGATGCGGACGCGCATGGGCCGCCACTGCCGATAGCAACGTCTGGCAGGGTGTTCCATCTATCTGAGGATTGTGTTTTAACATCGCCGCAATTTGCTGCTCGCTCAACGTCAATACCCCATCGCTCGCCAGCAGAATCTGATCACCTGCTCTGAGCGCACGGGCCCGACGCGGCAAATCCACCAGTTCCAGGACATCGCCAGTGACTGCGCTCATCAATGCATTGCGGTCCGGATGCCGGGCGGCGATATCCGCGCTGATCTCGCCCGCGGCGACTCGATGGGCCAGGATACTGCGATAGGCATGATCCTCATTCAGACGATGTAGCCGCCCACATCGCCACAACCATAGTGGCGAATCGCCGACGCTGATCCAGTACAAACCTTCTTCGGCCAGCACCACGGCCAGCAGTGTGCAGCCCATGCCACTCAAGCTTTCCGGGTCGGTAGCCGCCTCCCGCCCCATCTGGACATTGACATGCAACAAGGTCTGTTCAAGCCGGTCCGGAATCGTCATAGCGTTTATGGCGTCATAAGTCTTGATAAACTCGCGCACTGCCAAGGCGCTGGCCAATGCGCCACCCCGTTCGCCGCCCATGCCATCCGCTAACACCAACAGCAGGTCGCCTGCTCCCAGTTCTGGCGGCAGTTCGAACACGCCGTAATCATCCTCCTGACGCGCACGGCTGCCTTGCGCCATGCCTTCATCATGAATCCACGCCGCCATCCTGTATTCTCCCCGTCAATTGCTGGCGCACCAGTCGAAGCCGGGACCGCACAATGGCGCAAACCGCAAACGGGTCTGTCCGACTTGCAGCGTTTCGTTGCCTTTCAGTTCCACGGATTCCCGGATCATGCGTCCATCCAGCCAGGTTCCAGTAGCGACCGACTGCAAATAGAAGCACCGGGACCGCATGGTGTAAATGATGGCGGCCTGATTCTCCAGCGCGATAGCCTCATCGCCAAAATCCAATCGAAGCCGTGAGCCTGCGCCTCGACCCAAGTCATTGACGCCGTAACCCAGTGATAACACCTTGCCCCGTCCAGGGCCAGCAATGACTACCAGCCAACCCACGACAAGATCAGACAGAGCATCCCCAGTCGCCGTTGTGGATGGGGTCGTTGTCGCCGCTGGATTCGTCGCTGACGTCCCATCTATTCGAGAGCGATTGCTCCCTTCAGGACGGGCGATGCGACGGGTCGGTTCAACAGGCGGGTTTGGCGGGGAACCGTCTTTTTTAAAGCCGCGATACAGGGGCATGCGACTTCTCCTGATTTTAAGGGCGGTCTGCGCGAACCACCTGATTTATCAAAGGCCC
Organism: Candidatus Competibacteraceae bacterium; assembly: GCA_020444905.1. Lineage (GTDB taxonomy): Bacteria > Pseudomonadota > Gammaproteobacteria > Competibacterales > Competibacteraceae > UBA2383. Next base: position 4,190 of record JAGRHQ010000203.1, on the reverse strand, counting down.
ACCCGAAAATGCAGGCGCACCTCGCCTAGTTCCACGATGTCTCCATTCCCAAGAACTTGACTCTGAACACGTTTTCCGTTCACCCAAGTGCCATTCGTGGAATTCAGGTCGCAAATCTGGAACGAGCCATCGGGTAAGTAATAGATCTCGGCGTGGTGCCCCGAGACCGAATCATTTTCGAAACTGATATCGTTATCCGGCGCGCGGCCCAATCGACAAAGAGTTGATTGTAACCGCAAATCACCCTTGCCTAATGCGTCAGTGCGTATAAAACGCGCTCGCACAGGCATTGATTCAGGCGATTTGTTTCGTGGGCGCGAAAAAGGCCAAAACTTGAAGTTCATTTTTGATTAAACCCCGAATTGCCGGGATCACTCCAGTAATTAGCACGTGGCGTTGCCCTGGTTGAGTCCGCCTGCGCAGGTTTCTTTGCTGAGGGATCATACGGTATCACTTTCCATGGACGTGTTTTTTTCTTGACCGGCTGCTGGGTGCGCTGAGTCTTCCTGGGTGTTTTTGGTTCCTCAGTCACAGCGCGCCGGTTCGCCGGTTCGGTTGAAGTATCGGCCTTTGGCGTAATGTTAGCAGGAACCGTGCCGGGTATTGATACGGGTATGCCGGTAACGCCCGTGGTTGAAGCGTCCACGCCAGTTGTTTCCGGCTCCTTCTCAGCGCTTGCCGACTCAGCTCCGTCCTGCGTCGCCGGAGGTTCAGGCGCGCCTGTTATTTCCGGTGCGCGCTCGGCGACCGCCGGTTGCGACGCTCCATCCGCCTCTATCGGTAAATCCGGCGAATCCACGGTTTCCTGCGCGCTCTCCACAGTCGTGGGTTCAGACTCACTCCCAACCGCCGGTTTCGCAGGCGGAATTAGCGTACTGGTCATTTCAGTGTTTTCAACCGGCGTCGGGGTATCGCCAACTCCATCCGGTGTAGTTGGCGAAGGTCCGGGCGGCGCCGGAGTTGATGCCGGAGCTTCAGGGGGTGTTGGTGAATCGGCGACGACAGGTTCCTGCTGGCCCAAGTGGTAGCGGGGCGGTGGTTTCGATTCCACAGTTGGCTGTGGGGTGGGTTCGGATAAGCCGAGCCAGATCAACAGCACCGCTACGGCCACAAGCGCTACGCCGCCGCCCACGAAAGCGATTAAGCGCCATTGTGATGCAGACCCTTTCGGGGGTTTTTGCTGTTGTTTAGCCGATGGGGCGCGCGCAGAGGGTTGGGTGAATTGCAGCCATTCGCTGTGATCCGGTTCCAGCGGTTCCAGCGGGGGCTTGGGCGGAAGATGGGCGGTCTGCTGCGCTTCAGGTCGCGTCGGTTCCACTGCCGGTTTTGCAGGACGATGGGTAATCCGCGATGTTTCGAACATTGGGGCGGGCATAGCCGTTTTGATCGGCAACATGATGACCGTTTCATCGCTATCGTCATCCTGCGCGCCGGCGAGCGCGGCCTGTGCTTCGACAACAGTGCTGAATCGCTGGTCTGGCCGCACCGCCAACATGCGATCGATAACCCGAAGCAGATTCGTGCTGTAGCGACCGGCGCCGACTTTGACAGCGGGTTCCAAACTATCATCCAGCAGCCGGTCCGCAGCATCGGTCGGAGTGTGGCCAGTGATACAGCGGTACAACACCGCGCCAAGGGCATAGATATCGGTCCAAGCGCCATAGCGGTCGTTGCGCGTTGTATATTGTTCAGGCGGCGAGTAGCCGGGCGTGACCAGACTGGTCACGCTTTGGCTATGGCGACCCACGGCCTGTCGCGCTGCGCCGAAGTCAATCAGAATGACCCGGTGGTCGCTGGCGCGCACATATAAGTTTGAAGGTTTAATATCGCGATGCAGATAACCCTGCTCATGCACTGCGCACAGCGCGGGCAGTACATCCTCCAGCAAGCCGCGCACTTCATCTTCGCGAAGCTTTTCTTCTTCCCGAAGTATCATGCTGAGCGGTTGGCCTTCCTCGTAGTCCATCACGATATAGGCGGTGCCGTGCGCCCGGAAGTAGCGTTTGACCCGCACCACGTAGGGATGCTGAATCCGCGCCAGTACGCGAGCCTCATCGAGAAAACGCTCCAGTCCCCAGCGATAATCGGACAACTCCCCATTACTGCCGCTGGCGTCGCCCTGAGTATTCGGATGCACGGTCAGACCGTCAGGATCGCGAAACGACCATTCCACCGGGAAATATTCCTTGATCGCCACCCAGGCATCCAGATGAGTATCGAGCGCCTTGTAGGTCACGCCAAATCCGCCAGCGCCCAGAATGGAGTCAATGCGATATTCGTCCAGCATGCATCCCACGGGAAGGGCGTTAGCGCGACGACCGCTGCTCTTGGAGGCTGTGGAAGAGGGCGTGGTAGTCATAAATACAAACCGGTCAGGTTGAAGATCATCTGAATAATTAAAAATCCGCGCTGCGTGGAGTGCGTGGGAAAGGGATCACATCGCGAACATTGCTCATGCCGGTCACATAGCTGACCGTGCGTTCAAAGCCCAGCCCAAACCCCGCATGGGGCGCGCTGCCATAGCGACGCAGGTCTCGATACCAATTATAGGCCGTCTTATTGATGCCCAGTTCATCCAGTCGCGCGTCCAGAACTTCCAGCCGTTCTTCGCGCTGACTCCCACCGATGATTTCGCCAATGCCCGGCGCCAATACGTCCATCGCCGCAACCGTGCGGTTGTCATCGTTCATGCGCATGTAGAAGCTTTTGATCTCTTTGGGATAATTCATCAATATCAGAGGCCGCCCCACGTAATCCTCGGCCAGATAACGCTCGTGCTCGGATTGAAGATCCATACCCCACTGGACAGGAAACGCAAAAGGCCGATTTGCGTGTTCCAGAATCCGAATCGCTTCGGCGTAGTCCATGCGCTCGAAAGGTGAGCTCACCACCTGTTCCAGGCGCTGGATACAGGTTTTATCAATCCGTTGGGCGAAAAAGGCCAGATCATCGGTGCGTTCTTCAAGCACGGCCTGGAAGATGAATTTCAACAACGCTTCGGCCAGATCGGCGTTGGTATGGAGGTCAGCGAAGGCGGTTTCCGGCTCCACCATCCAGAACTCCGCCAGATGGCGACTGGTATTGGAGTTTTCAGCACGGAAGGTCGGCCCAAAGGTGTACACCTTGGATAACGCCAGACAGTAGGCTTCGACATTGAGTTGGCCGGAGACGGTTAGAAACGTCTCGCGGCCAAAGAAATCCTGTTCAAAGTCGATATGACCCTCGGCGGTGCGTGGCGGATTCACCCGATCCAGGGTGCTAACCTGGAACAGCGCGCCTGCTCCCTCGCAATCGCTGGCGGTGATGATCGGGGTATGCACCCAGAAATAGCCCCGCTCGTGAAAAAACCGCTGAATGGCCTGCGCCAGGGCGTGCCGAACTCTTGCCACCGCGCCGATGCTGTTGGTGCGTGGCCGCAGGTGCGCTACTGAGCGCAGATATTCAAAACTGTGTGGTTTGGGCGCAATGGGATAGGTTTCCGGGTCCTCGATCCAACCAGCAACCTCTACGTGGTCAGCCCGCAATTCGACGGTTTGACCCTTGCCGGAAGAGGCGACCAGTTCACCGGTGACGCGCAGCGCGCAACCTGTGGTCAAATGCGTCACTTCACTGGCGTAATTGGGTAATTCGACCGGAGCAATGACTTGCAGCGTATCAAAGCACGAGCCATCGTGGAGCGTGATAAAAGACAGTCCAGCCTTGGAGTCGCGGCGAGTGCGCACCCAGCCCTGCACGACGATCCGGCGACCCAGAGAGACCTGGCCACTGAGTACAGTAGCAATGGCATGGATGGACATTGGTTCTTTGACTCCTGACGCGACGCCAGGCAATAAACCTGACGCTGCGCACTCAGTTAGATCTGCTCCTGATATTTTTCGAAGTGTCGCGCTTTGGCTTGGCCAATCCAGTCATCACGGCGAATACGCCCAAACGACTTGATCGCCGCTTCAACCCGGTCAATATCGGCATCACTCAAAGTCGCCAACTCCTGATAGCGGGAGATGCCACAAGCGTTCAGTTTTTTTTCCAGGGCCGGACCGATGCCGCTGATGAGTTTGAGATCGTCGGGTTCAATACGCGCCGGCTTGGCGGGTATTCTGACCAGCGCCGGTTTGGGTGTAGCTTCGACCGGAGCGGGTTCTGGCGCAGCTTCGACCGGGGCGGGTTCGGATACAGCCGCGACCGCAACA
>JAGRHQ010000202.1 GCA_020444905.1 Candidatus Competibacteraceae bacterium | reverse complement strand
CAACAGCGCCCGCCAACACCGAGATCGGTCTGATGACTGGCCGCGAAGCCGGCGCTTATTATCAACTGGGCCGGGATTTGAAAACACTGGCCCGTCGACATCAGATCGACCTGTCAGTGGTTCCCTCGGCCGGTTCGCTGGAAAACATTTTCAAGGTCTATGAATACCCCAGCCTGCAACTCGGCCTTAGTCAGTTTGACAGCCTGAGCCTGGTCGCGCTCGAAGCCTCTGTTGGCGATGATGAAGATGCTGATGAATTAAACAAAGTGGTTAACTCCTTACAGCTGGTGCTGCCACTGTACTATGAGGAAGTGCATGTTTTAGCCAAGGCGCCGGAGATCAAACAACTGACCGACCTGAACGAAAAAACGGTTGCGATTGGCGATGCGATCAGCGGCACCTACGGTACGGCGACGATTTTACTGGACCTGTTCCAGATCAAACCAGCTGAGCAACTGGAAATGGATGCTGTGACCGCACTGGAGGCGTTGCAGCGAGGCGAAATCGATGCGCTGATCTACGTGGTAGGGGCGCCGGCCAAGCTGTTTACCGGCCCCTTAGCCGTAGGTGACACGCTGCATCTGGTTTCTATCGAAGCTCCGGCGGAGCTGGCCAAAAATGAACTCTTTCAGACGTTTTACCACCCTGCAACCCTTGCGGATGGAACCTATGCCTGGCAGAAACAGGCAGTTCCTACTCTGGCGGTCGGCACCATACTTTTCACCAGCAATCATGCGCAAGATGAGGGAAGCTGCCAGGCTATCGGACAGTTTGCCAGAATGGTGTACGACAATCTGGAGGAACTGGGCCGCACCGGTCACCCGAAGTGGAAAAGCGTCAGCATCGATCGCGAAGCCCTGCTGAAAGCCCCTCATCTGTCGCCCTGCGTGGCGAAAGCAATGGAATGACTGAGAAACGGTCTAACAGATCGCTTCTAAACGATGGATTTGTTACGGTGGGATTTCACGGCGGGCGATTCTTAAGGGTTATCGCCCGCAAGTTGGCGCGCAGCGTTTTTCCCCTTTCCAACCCGCTTCACATGGTCTAAAGTTGAAACGTCGAATCGACGGAGACAACCGTTTCGATGTAGCTCGGACATCACCTCGCAGATAAGCCATGGCGACCAACCCCAACACTGTTATGATCCAGCCCGGTGGCCAACTTAGTGGTCTCGCCAGGCAACTGGTTCTGAATCACCTGCTTGACGAAGCCGCCGCGCTTAAGGCCCTTGAGCAGTCCCGCCGGGAAAATCTCCCTTTTGTCGCCTACCTGGTTGAAAATAAACTAGCCAGGGATAAGGACATTGCCCGCCTAGCGGCGCGCAGCTTCAATCTGCCGCTGTTTGACATCGACACTCTGGAAATCGATAAGGCGGTTGTCCAGAAAGTCGATGAAAAACTGCTTCGCCAACATCATGCACTGCCGTTGCACTTGCGCGGGCGGCGGTTGTTTGTCGGGGTCAGCGATCCCACCAACCAGCGGGTGCTTGAAGATATCAAGTTCCAAACCCGGTTGGATATTGAACCGGTCATCATTAGCGAGACACAATGGGCCAAGGCGATCGAGAGCGTCATCGACAGCCAGGGCGCAGTGATGGTCGACCAGGACATCGGTGATCTTGACTACAGCACCGAAAACGATACTTCCAAGGTCGAAACCCTAACGCAATCGGATGCCGATGACGCGCCGGTCGTGCGTTTCATCAATCAGGTCATTTTGCAAGCGATCAACCGCGGCGCATCCGACATTCACTTCGAACCCTACGAAAAAATCTATCGGGTGCGTTTCCGTCAAGACGGCATGCTCGACGAAATTCACAAGCCGCCAGTCGCCATGGCCCCGCGCCTGGCCGCCCGGCTCAAGATCATGGCTCAACTCGACATCGCCGAGCGTCGAGTGCCGCAGGACGGACGCCTTAAACTGTACCTGACCAAACAACGGGCCATCGATTTTCGCGTTAACACCATGCCCACCTTGTGGGGCGAAAAAGTGGTGCTGCGCCTGCTCGATCCGTCCAGCGCCCAGATGGGCATCGACGCGCTCGGTTACGAGGAACATCAAAAGGGATTATTCCTGAAGGCGATTCACAAACCGCAGGGCATGGTGCTGGTTACCGGCCCGACCGGCAGCGGTAAAACCGTGTCGCTTTACACCGCCCTTAACATTCTGAACACCGCCGAGGTCAATATCTCCACTGCGGAAGACCCTGTGGAAATCAATCTCCCCGGCATCAACCAGGTGAATGTCAACCCCAAGGTCGGCATGACCTTCGCCAGCGCCCTGCGCGCTTTTCTGCGCCAAGACCCGGACATTGTGATGGTCGGCGAAATCCGTGACCTGGAAACCGCCGAGATCGCCATCAAGGCAGCGCAAACCGGTCACATGGTGCTCTCCACCCTACATACCAACAGTGCGCCGCAAACCCTGAACCGTTTGATGAACATGGGGGTAGCCGCCTACAACATCGCCTCCAGCGTCACGCTGATCATTGCCCAACGGTTAGGACGGCGGCTATGCGCCAACTGCAAGGAGGAAATCCACATCCCGCCGGAGGAACTGATCCATCAAGGCTTCCGCGAAGATGAACTCAAAACCCTCACTATTTACAAAGCCGCGGGTTGTGACCAATGCAATCGCGGTTACAAAGGCCGGGTTGGCATCTACGAAGTGATGCCGCTTTCCGAGGAGATGGGCCGAATCATTATGGAGGGCGGCAACTCGATCCAGATCGCCGATCAGGCGCGACGCGAGGGGGTCAATGATCTGCGCCAGTCGGGACTGAACAAGGTCCGCCTGGGAATGACCAGTCTCGAAGAAATCAACCGAGTAACAACGGAATAATCGCTGTGGCTAGACAACCGACGTTAGCGAAAAAGGCCAAGAAGAAAGCCGAAGAACCGACTTTCAAATGGGAAGGCACCGACAAGCGGGGCGTCCGGATCAAGGGCGAATTGCGCGGCGCTAATCAAAATCTGGTCAAAGCCGAACTACGCCGGCAGGGTATTGTCCCCCTGAGCGTCAAAAAAAAGCCCAAGCCACTCTTCACTTTTGGCGACAACATCGTCCCAAAGGACATTATGCTGTTCACCCGCCAGCTTTGCACCATGTTGCAATCGGGCATTGCCGTAGTGCAGGCGCTGGACATGGTCGGACACAGTAACCGCAAACCTAAGGTCAAGGAGCTTATTCTTGATGTCAAGGCCGAAGTAGAAAGTGGCACCGCGCTGTCAAAAGCCTTTACCAAACATCATCTTTACTTTGATGATCTGTACTGCAGTCTGGTGCATGCCGGCGAGGAAGCTGGCGTTCTCGAAGTGCTGCTGGACAAGATCGCGATCTATCTGGAAAAATCCGAAGCGCTGAAAGCCAAAGTCAAGAAAGCGCTGACCTATCCGGCCATCGTGCTGGTGTTCGCCTTCGTCGTCACGGCTATTTTGCTAATTTTCGTCATTCCCACCTTCGAAGATCTGTTCAAGGGTTTTGGCGCAGAGTTGCCGGCGCTCACCAAGTTTGTGATCGAAGTTTCCGGGGTTTTCCAAGAATACTGGTATCTCATCCTTGGCGGACCGGTGGTCGCCATTGTCGGCTTTCTGGAGGCCCGCAAACGCTCGCGGACCTTCTATCAGTGGCTGGATCGCATCGTTCTGCAATTGCCGCTAATTGGCGATCTGGTCGCTACTTCCGCTAACGCGCGGTTCGCCCGCACCCTGTCCACCCTGTTCAGCGGCGGTGTGCCGCTGGTCGACGCCATGCAAAGCGTGGCTGGCGCAACCGGTAACTACGTCTATGAAAGAGCCGTGCTGGAGATGCGCGAAGCAGTCTCGATCGGCCAGCAACTCAATTTCGCCATGCGCCAGAGCAGTCTGTTTCCGGATATGGTCATTCAGATGGTGGCCATTGGCGAAGAAGCGGGTTCTTTGGGCGACATGCTGGCCAAGGTAGCCGACTTTTACGAGGCTGAAGTCGATCAGAAAGTGGATACGTTGACGACCATGATCGAACCGTTGCTGATGGCGTTCCTGGCGGGTGTGGTGGGTACGTTGGTCGTTGCCATGTACCTGCCCATCTTCAAGCTGGCTGCAGCGGTCTGACGCTGGTCTGGCCATGACGATTATGGATCTTCTGGCTGACTCGCCAGGGTTGTTCGTATTACTGGCTGTTCTGCTAGGTTTGGTGGTTGGCAGCTTTCTCAATGTGGTCATTCATCGTCTGCCGCTCATGATGGAGCGGGAATGGCGGAGTCAATGCGCGGAATTACTGAACCAGCCGGCGCCAGAAAGCGATCAAGCTCCCCTAAATTTATGGCGGCCTCGCTCGCGTTGTCCGCACTGTGGGCATTTGATTGGAGCGCTGGAGAATATTCCGCTGCTGAGCTACGCGCTGCAACGCGGTCGTTGCGCTCACTGCCAGGCGGCGATTAGTATTCAGTATCCGATCGTGGAAGCGGCAAGTGGACTGTTAGCGGGTATTGTCGCCTGGGAGTTCGGTTTTGGCTGGCCAGCAGCAGCAGCGCTGATCTTCACCTGGACGCTGCTGGCGGCTAGTGTAATTGATTTTCGCCATCAATTACTGCCTGATGACCTGACCTTGCCGTTGCTCTGGCTGGGATTGGGCATCGCACTGTTTGGGCTGTTTGCCGATTTACCCAGCGCAGTGATCGGCGCGATGGCCGGTTATCTGGCGCTCTGGTCGGTTTATCAGGCATTCCGCCTGCTCACCGGCAAAGAAGGCATGGGGTTTGGCGATTTCAAGCTGCTGGCGGCGCTGGGCGCTTGGACCGGTTGGCAATACCTGATTACCATCATCATTCTGTCATCGCTGGTTGGCGCGCTGTGCGGATTGGCGCTAGTGCTGTTCCGCCAGCGAGATCGCCAGATCCCGATGCCTTTTGGTCCCTTTCTGGCGGCCGCTGGCTGGATTGCGTTGCTATGGGGCGGGCCAATCAATAGCGCCTACTTGCGCTGGCTGGGAGGCTGAGGGTGCTGGTGGTTGGCTTAACCGGCGGCATCGGCAGCGGCAAGACCGCAGTCAGCGACCGGTTTGCCCTATTTGGCATTCCAATCATTGACACCGATCTGATCGCTCGCGAACTGGTCGAACCCGGACAGCCCGCGCTCGCGGAAATTGCTGCTGAATTTGGCGCGGATTGCCTGGATGATCAGGGTCGCTTGGATCGTGGCCGCTTGCGTAAAAGCGTGTTTGTGGATGACGCCGGGCGACGCAAACTGGAAGGGATCCTGCACCCCCGCATCCGGGCCGTCGCCAGGGACAGGATTGCGGCGCTGTCTGCGCCCTATTGCCTGCTGGTCATCCCCTTATTAGTGGAGACTGGAATGACGGACCTGGTCGATCGGGTGTTGGTGGTCGATGCGCCCGAGGCGGAACAAATCCGTCGGGTAATGGCCCGTGATCAAGTTGAAGAAGCTCAGGCGCGACGCATTCTGGCCTCACAAGCTCGCCGCGATCAACGGCTGGCGCTGGCCGACAACGTACTGGAAAATTCTGGGGACCTGGCAAAACTGGAATTACCGATCGCCGAACTCCATCAGCATTATCTATGCTTGGCCGCTACGCAATCTTTGTAAACCTTACCCGCTGGCATGATGATGTGCGGTCGGCGGTGACCGATCATCGTTCCTACGAGGGTTTCCCGTGTCCCAGTCTATCTGCTACGAACAGCCACTCAATGAGCGCGCCCGCGCCCTGTTGCGATTGGAATTTCTGTTCCAGAAAATCAATCATACGCTAACGGGTCCATCGACTTGGGACAGTCGCGCAGCATTGCATGGTTTATTCGACATTCTTGCTGTGACCGGGCGCAATGAATTCAAGAAGGAATTGCTCAAGGAGTTGGAGCGACACGCGGTCGCACTTGGGCGATTACGCCAGACCCCAGGCATCGATGCGATGACTCTATCTTCGGTATTGACGGAAATCAGTGAAGTTATCAGCCAGATCCATCGTCCGAACAACCTGGCGCTGGATACTGTACGGCAAAACGAATTTCTCGGCGCCATTCAGAACCGGATCCAAATTCCCGGCGGCACTTGCCGCTTTGACCTGCCTGCGCTCCATCGCTGGCTGCAGCAGGAGCCGGAGATACGGCATCATGACTTGCAGGAGTGGTTGGCGCCGTTTACGCCCATGCGAAATGCGGTGTCCTTGGTTTTGCGACTGATTCGCGACAGCGCGATGCCCCACCCGGAAACCGCCACTCGGGGTTTTTTTCAACGCGGGTTGGACGCGAATGCGCCGAATCAATTAATCCGGGTCTGGCTGCCCTGCGGCGATCCCCTTTTTCCCGAAATCAGCGGGGGCCGCCATCGTTTCACCATTCATTTTCTGAAACAGCCTGATCCTCACCACCGGGCCGCTTCCTGCTCAGACAACGTCGCGTTT
>JAGRHQ010000201.1 GCA_020444905.1 Candidatus Competibacteraceae bacterium | reverse complement strand
GGATTCTAGTGGGGACTTTCGCGCTCTCCGCCGGCTATTACGATGCCTACTATCTGAAAGCGCAGCAGATTCGCCGCTTGATCAGTGATGACTTCCGGCGAGCGTTTGAACAGGTCGACGTGATTATGGGACCGACTTCGCCGACCGTGGCGTTCAATCTCGGCGAGAAAGCGGATGATCCAATCACCATGTATCTATCCGATATTTACACGATTGCCGTAAATCTGGCTGGATTGCCGGGGTTATCGCTGCCGGTAGGTTTCATCGGCGCGCGTCCGGTTGGTCTGCAAGTGATTGGTCGCTACTTCGCTGAGGACCGACTACTGAACGTTGCGCATCGCTATCAGCAGGTGACCGATTGGCACGCACGCGCGCCGGCCGGCTTCTGACTCGGCGGCGGATTTAAAGCGGGTTAGGCGGCAAGGCTATAACCCGCCTTGAGTCGGGAACTCGTAAACGGTGGATGATGCTTACGGTCGTCGTTTATTTAAAAATCTCACGACAGCATTCATACAGGAGAGACATGAAACCTCTTGCTGTTTTTCAAAGATAGGCTCTTTAACAAGCAGGGTCTTGAACAGCATTAACCAAAATAATCTCATATAGCCAGATCGCATCTGTGAACAATCTCTTGGACGTTCCGATTGCCTCGGTAACTGCTCTAACTATCGAGCAGTCTGTGGCCGTAGTGCGCGCTATTCTTCGAGCCGAATGTGACTACGCCAAGCTAAGCCCAGCCGTGCTGACCATCTCCAGTCGGCTCACAATTGCGGACGGCGGCATTGACGCGGAAATCAATGCACCTCGCGAATCTACAGTTCCAACAGATTGCATCTTTAAACCCGGACTCACAGGATTTCAGATCAAGTCAGGAACAACGTTCAGACCCTGGACACCGAGCGCTATTCGTAATGAGCTGTTAGACAGAAATGGGAAACTGGACTCCGAAGTAGAGCGCCTTGTTCAACATTGTGGACGCTATACACTTGTTTGCACCGGCCATGACCTGACCCCGAAACAGCGCAACGATTCGCGGCAGCAGATTGCCACGGTTCTGACCAAAATCGGATTTGGGGGATACGAAGAATTTATCGAAGTCCTTGGCGCGAGTCAGGTTGCGGAGTTTGCCGAACGCTATCCGGGTACAGCGTCCCTGTTAGCAGTCGATCCAATTCAGGAAGCTTGGATTCTCGAAGAATGGCAGCATGACGCTCATATGACAAACAGCTTTGAGGCGTCTCCAGAGCAATCTCAGATGATTGCTCGGATTCAGGCAGGATTGCGGGGTGAGGCCAAACATATCCGTGTCCTTGGAGAACCAGGTGTAGGGAAGACGCGCATTGTCCTTGAGTCTGTTAAGGATATGAGTATCGCGCCCTACGTATTGTACATACAGCACGGCTCGCAGTTTGGGCAAACGAAACTCTTCCGCCAATTGCTGAAATCTGGCTATAGCAAGCCGCTTGTGCTTGTTATCGACGAACTCCCTGAATCCGAGTTAGCCGATATTTGGAGGCACTTGAAGCCACGCTGCGGTAGTTTTAAGCTGGTGACCTTGGATTACGGGAGAGACGAAACCTACGACGAGGAAATTGAACGACTCATCGCCCCACGCCTACCTGATGAAACTATTAAGAAGATACTTGCTGATCGTATCGGTGAATCGAATGAGCTCGATCGATGGGTCGCAATCTGTGAAGGCTCTCCACGAGTGGCCCAGGCGGTTGCAGATAACTTGCGCGCAAACCCAGACGATATTCTCAAGTCACCGTCCACGGTGCCAATTTGGGCGAGATTTCTGCATGGATATGGCAGGCATGACGAGGTTTCTGCAAGGCAAATTGATTGTGTCACTCAACACTTGGCCTTGTTCAGTCGATTTGGTTATGAAGCTCCGGTAGGAGATGAAGCAAAGTACATTGCCGAATTGATTCACAAAGTGGATTCGACGATTGGTTGGGCGCGATTCCAGGAGATCGTTCAAAATCTTCGTAAGTCAAGAGTATTACAGGGAAGCAGGACGCTCTTCTTCGTGCCAAAGGCCCTGCACATCTATTTGTGGAAGCAGTTCTGGGAACGCTATGGACGCGGGTTTAACTTCACGCAGACCTTCATAGATATGCCATCGTCCTTGCACGTCTGGTTCATGAAAATGTTCAAGTTTGCAGGGCACGCAGCAACGGCTCACGTCATTGATGACATTCTTAGACCGGACGGTTTTTTTTCCGAGCGCGCCGCGCTAACATCTCAAAAAGGTTCTGAATTCCTGTCTATTCTGGCTGAAGCTAATCCAGCAGCAGTACTGAGGCTCCTAGAAACCACCATTGGCAAATGGACAGACCAGGAACTCCTGGATTTCAAGGAATATCGGCAAAATCTTGTATGGGCGCTCGAAAAAATCGCGGTTTGGCCAACTCTGACGGTTAGGGCAATCCAAGTGCTGGTTCGTTTCGCTGTCAACGAGAATGCCAACTTCTCCAACAGCTCTACAGGCACTTTGATTGGATTGCTCCGCATTGGTCCCGAAGCAGCCGCTACCGAATCGACTCCCGAAACTCGGCTTGTAGCATTGCTGAAGCTTCTCCGTGCGCCCGAAGATGTGGAACGTTGCCTTGGACTCAAGGCAATGGGTGCCGCACTTGACAACCGCAACATGGGTTTTCGAATAGTCGGCCCAGAGTATCAAGGACTTAAGGAAAGAGCTAAGCTTTGGATACCCGCGACATACGGCGAGTGGTGGCAAGCCAAACTTCTATATTTTCAGACGTTGGTTGATGAAACCCGGAATTGGCCATCCGCTCTGCGCGGTGAAATCTGCCAAGCATTGCTGGATGCTGTTGAGCAGCAGATCAAAACACCTCCATGTACCGAGTTGGCATTCCAAGTGCTGAGCGTTCTTGTGGAAGATAGCGCAATGTTGCCTGAAAAGCTGAACGGCTTTTTCTGGCATTGGCGAGAATATGAAGATGGTCACCAACATCCGGAAACCGCGAAGAGGCTGAGAGACTTTGAGCGTCGCTACACAAGACGCAGTCTGGCAAACCGGTTCCAACGCTATGTAATTGATGTGGATTGGATGGAATGGTGTGAAGACTTTCGCGAACGTCATAACAAACCCAAAAACCGCGCCAGGCTTCTTGTGAGAGCATTGGCTCATCGTATCGCACGGCGCCCCGAGAAGTTAAATCAAATCCAGTATCTTCTTTCACCGAAAGCTAATGCTCCTGCGCTATGGTATTTTGGCGAGCAGATTGCGTTGAAGGATAGCGCACGAGTGTTGTTGCCAACCCTTACCGGGCTGACGCTGGAAACAAAGCACCAAGTATGTCTGCACGGTTACCTTTCAGCGGTACGGGCAAACGACCCCAAGTTCTATCTCTCCACAGTCAAAGGTTTTTTAGACGCAGAGAACACAGCATGGCTGGGCGCAACCATTGCGCTTGGCTCTGATTATGAAGATGGGCTGTTCCTACAGTGTCTGGATGCACTGGAGAGGCGGTGGATCGACCCGCTGCGTTTTGTAGTGCTTCAGTTTGGGAAGGCCATTGAATCAGTTCCTCCTGAAAGAATCGGGCGGCTACTCCGCTTGCTTAACAAGGACGAAGATCAAGAATCGTTGTTCCTGTTGGTCGATTTATTGAACTCGATCCCATTCGATAACTCCGCTCCGTTCAATTCAGAATTTGTATTCGAGGTGGTGTCAAGAGCCGTCCCGACTGAGGAACATCAAGAGATAATGCATGGTTACCATTGGAAGAACGTATGCTTAAAATTGATCGGATGGGACCCGAGCTTCGTGCTACCGTTGCTGGATATGTTGCTAACAAACAGGGGCAAAGCTTACCGCCTAAGCTATGACTGTAACGTCGAGCCACTGGCCAATGAGCTTGTACGAATCGACCCGGTCGGAGCGTGGGGGGTTGTAAAAACGCATCTCGAAAAGACGCTCCCAAAATGGCGTGGCGACCTTTTGCATTGGCTTAATGGGGGCCTATCCACGTTCGATGGAAAAGATTTCAAAGGAGCGGTCGGTAATCTGCCTGTCCCTGAAATCCTCGAATGGATTGAACAGGACTCCAAATCCAGAGCGAGCTTGATAGCTCACGCTGCTTCTGCAACGCTTGATGATGCGCAAGGTGGTCGACTGACTCGGGAGTTGTTACATAGGTACGGGCAATTCGATGGTGTTCGAAGTGGCATCAGCGCGACCTTTCACTCTGGAGACTGGACTAGCCCAACAAATGCTTTCCTAAAGCGGAAGCGGGAGGAGCTTCGTCGATGGCTGGCGGCTGGTTTCGAAATCGAGATAACGCAATGGATCGAAGTTGAGATTGATTATTTAGATCGAAGGATTGAACGTGCGGAAATCGACGAGGAGCGTTCACGCTTCGATTGACTGGGTCGTGGCTCAAGAAGCGCTAGTGCTAGAGCAACTGGCGTATATGAAGGATAGAGCGTAAAGGCATCATCTCACTGATCGAGAATGCCGTGGTGACAAAGCACATATTTATGTCGATCTTCGCAATCTTTTGATAGGAAAAGTATATGCTGAATATCCTCTTAGTAAATCGTAATCGCCCCATAGCGATTTAATTCAGGTCTCATCAAGGTCAATAAATATGGAATGGGAAACTGTCATCGGGCTGGAAATCCACGCCCAGCTTGCTACCAAAAGCAAAATCTTCTCCAGCGCCGCGACGGCTTATGGCGCGGAACCCAATACGCAAGCCTGCGCGATTGATCTCGGGATGCCGGGCGTGCTGCCAGTCTTGAACCGGGAAGCCGTGCGCATGGCGGCCATGTTCGGACTGGCGATTGGCGCGGAAGTCGCCCGCCGCTCGGTTTTCGCCCGCAAGAATTATTTCTATCCTGATTTGCCCAAGGGTTATCAGATCAGCCAGTATGAATTACCGGTGGTGCAGAAAGGCCAACTGGTCATCGACCTGGAAGAGGGCGCCAGCAAGGTCATCGGCGTCACGCGCGCACATCTGGAAGAGGACGCCGGCAAGTCGTTGCATGAGGACTTCCACGGCCAATCCGGGATTGACCTGAACCGCGCCGGGACGCCATTGCTGGAAATCGTCTCCGAGCCGGATTTGCGTTCGGCGAAAGAAGCGGTGGCCTACATGAAAAAGCTGCATCAACTAGTGGTCTATCTCGGCATTTGCGACGGCAACATGCAGGAAGGCTCGTTCCGCTGCGACGCCAATGTTTCCGTGCGACCCAAGGGCGATCCGAAATTCGGGACGCGCGCCGAGATCAAGAATCTGAATTCGTTTCGTTTTGTGGAACGGGCGATTGAGTTCGAGATCGAGCGGCAGATTGATCTGATCGAATCTGGCGGCAAGGTCATGCAGGAAACCCGGCTATATGATCCAGACCAGGGCGAAACCCGCTCCATGCGCGGCAAGGAGGAAGCGAATGACTATCGTTACTTTCCTGACCCCGATCTGTTGCCGCTGGTGCTGGACGAGGCGTTTATCGATGCTGCCCGCGCCGAATTGCCGGAACTGCCGGATGTCAAGAAACAGCGGTTTATGGAGCAGTATGGATTATCGGCGTATGACGCCACCGTATTGACCGTGAGTCGTGAGTTGGCGGGTTATTACGAAGCCGCAGTCGCGGCTTTGGGCAGTGAACCGAAATTGTGCGCCAACTGGGTGATGGGCGATTTTTCGGCGTTCCTGAACAAGGAGAACCGGGAGATTGCCGACAGTCCGGTCAACGCCGCGCAATTGGCGGGCTTACTGCGCCGGATCCAGGACCGCACCATCTCCGGCAAGATCGCTAAAGAAGTCTTCGAAGCGATGTGGGCTGGCGAGAGCGATGCGGACGCGGTCATTGAAAAACGCGGTCTGCGGCAGATTACCGACACATCGGCGATTGAAAAAGTGATTGATGATGTGATTGCCGCGAATCCGGATCAGCTCGCTCAGTACCGCGCCGGCAAGGACAAGCTGTTTGGCTTCTTCGTCGGCCAGGTAATGAAGCTGTCCAAGGGCAAAGCCAATCCGCAGCAGGTGAACGAATTGTTGATGGAGAAGCTGAAGGGTTAAATTTTAACGGATTCAAACAGAGCCATTTTGGCTGGGATTGGTCAATTCAGTACTTTTACCTCGGAGCACCAACCGCCGATGACCTTGCATGACCCGAATGCCGCCGCCGCCCTGTTGGACGGCCTGCAAACCTTCATCGAACCTGCTTATGTGCGCAGCGATCCCGACAGTTGCCTGAATTATGGTCGCGACTGGACGCGACTGCACACGCCCAATCCGCTGGCCATAGTTTTGCCGGGAACGATTGAAGAGGCGCAAACGCTGGTCCGTTACGCTAATACGCATCAACTGGCGCTGGTTCCATCCGGAGGACGCACTGGCCTGAGCGGCGGAGCCGTCGCCTGCCAGGGGGAAATCGTGGTTTCG
>JAGRHQ010000200.1 GCA_020444905.1 Candidatus Competibacteraceae bacterium | reverse complement strand
CGAACCGTTCCCATCGTCTCCTCGCCATTTCAGTTAAACTCGCCTTAGAGTCTAACTCAGAACTGATAGGTGGTGAGATCCAGAGCCTGCCGAGACCGCGACGATCCCCTGCAAGTCGGCTACAGGCGCGGGGATCACGCGACTGTTCGTCGTGCCATCGCCGAGTTGGCCCCTGTCATTACCGCCCCAGGTCCAGACTGTACCGTCTGCACGCAAGGCAATCGTATGCGTCCATCCCGTAGCAATGGACGCCTCCATCCGGGTTGAAGCGATCGATTCACCGACCCCTGCCGTTTCCACTACGGCCGGAGCGGCAACGAGTACGACCGCGAGCAGCGTTGTTAGCAGACGCGCCAAATGGGATGCGCAAAGACGCTTTTCTTGAGGTGACTGACCGGAAACTGTTTTCATGACCCATCCTCCATCAGCAGGCTTCCACCGTGGCTATGAACGCTCGTCAGAACCACCGGGGATGAAATCAGCGCATTTCGACCTGGCCCTGCCGGTTGGTTTCGTCTTGCGTCCTTTAACCCGGCAGAGGATTCCTTGCTCCGTCGCTCCCATCATTCGCCCGATAAAAAAGCCGAATCATCGAGAGCCACCCTTCACAGGCCGCCCACGGCAATCCGGCTATCCTGGCATCGCGTCAGGATCCGCGACTTTCCGCCCCTACCTTACAGTAGGTTTAGCTTTTAACGTATCATTTATATAGCACAAAATCCCATAAAAAGCATCAGGATTTTTCGCATTTCGAATGGTTGCAAGACAGATCGCTGCTAAAGACAGATCGCTGCTATAGTCAAACCGTTTTTGGTTAGTTTACAAATTTTCAATTAATTTCAATCACTTGTTTCATGAAAATCAATTAACATAAAACTGTTTGACTATATGCCGATTTCAGCAGGGTAGGATATCGTCCGGTCGCTAGCGATTGGAGCAGCGACGGCGTTGCCAGGATTGAGTGGTAACCAAAAAGGTAAAAAGGCCCGCCGACTCATATCGACGGACCTCTTGCTAACACGCCTGAGCTACAGCGCCTCGAAAATCCCCGCCGCACCCATGCCCGTGCCAATGCACATGGTCACCATGCCATATTTGCCCCCACGCTGGCGCATCCCATGCGCCAGTGTCGCCACGCGGATCGCCCCGGTCGCACCCAACGGGTGACCGAGCGCAATCGCGCCGCCCAGCGGATTGACTTTCACCGGATCGAGATTCATCTCACGGATCACCGCCAGACTTTGTGCGGCAAACGCTTCATTCAACTCGATCCAGTCCAGATCCTCTTGGCGCAATCCCGCCCGTTCCAGCGCCTTGGGAATCGCCGCGATGGGACCGATGCCCATGATCTGTGGCGGCACTCCGGCGACCGCGTAACTGACAAAGCGGGCCAGCGGTTTCAAATTTAACTGCTTGACCATGCGCTCGCTCATGACCAGCACCGCCGCCGCCCCGTCGCTCATCTGCGAACTGTTGCCGGCGGTGACGCTGCCTTTCGCGGCAAATACCGGCTTCAATTTGGCCAGCGCTTCCAGCGTACTGTCGGGACGCGGCCCTTCGTCATTCTCGACCACACGTTCCCGCGTCTGCACCTGCACGGTTTTCATATCGGGTGACCGGTCCAGCACGGTGTAGGGCAGAATTTCTTGGCGGAATTCGCCATTGGCAATGGCAGCGGCGGCCCGGCGATGACTTTCGACAGCAAAGGCATCCTGATCCTCGCGCGACACTTTCCACTGTTCCGCCACTTTCTCGGCGGTCAACCCCATGCCGTAGGCGATGCCGACATTCTCATCCGTTGCGAATACTGCGGGATTCAAGGCGATCTTGTTGCCGCCCATTGGAATCATGCTCATAGTTTCCGTACCGGCGGCCAGCATGACGTCGGCTTCACCTAAACGAATGCGGTCAGCGGCCTGCGCCACCGCCTGCACCCCGGAAGCACAGAAGCGATTCACCGTCATGCCCGGCACGCTGTCCGGCAGTCCGGCCAACAACAGACCGATGCGAGCGACATTCATGCCCTGCTCGCCCTCTGGCATCGCGCAACCCACGATGACATCGCCAATCTGTTGCGGGTCGACCTCTGGGCATTGCGCAATGGCGCCGCGCAGGACATGGGCCAGCAAGTCGTCCGGGCGGGTATTGCGAAAGACACCGCGCGCTTTGCCCACCGGGGTGCGGACCGCGGCAACGATGTAAGCCTCCTGAATTGGTTTGCTCATGACGTATTTCTCCTGCAATCAGTTGCGCAACGGCTTGCCGGTGCGCAGCATGTGCTCGATCCGGGCATGGGTGGGCGGGGCCTTGGCCAGCGCCACGAAGTTGCGGCGCTCTAGTCCCAGCAACCAGTTTTCATCGACCTGCGTGTTGGGATCGAGGTCGCCGCCGCACAGCGCTTCGGCAATGTCCAGGCCCAGTCGGTAGTCGTGGGCGGAGATGAACCCGCCGTCGCGCATGTTGACCAGCACCATTTGGCAGGCGGCGATGCCAGTGCGACCGGCCACACGAATCGGGCGCGGTTGCGGTGGGCGGTAACCGGCTTCCGCCAACGCCCGGACTTGGGCCTTGGCGACATGCAGCAGTTCATGGGGATTGAAGATGATGATGTCGGACGGTTTGAGATAACCCAATTGCTTGGCCTCCTCGGCGCTGCGCGAGACTTTGGCCATCGCCATCGCTTCAAAGTACGGGCGCAGGAACGGCAGCAAATCACCGCCCTTGGCCTCGGTCATAGCGCGCAGAGCGAACTCCTTGCAGCCGCCGCCCGCCGGAATCAGCCCGACGCCGACCTCCACCAGCCCGATATAGCTTTCCAGCGCCGCCACCACCCGGTCACAATGCATTAAAAACTCGCAACCACCGCCCAGCGCTAGGCCCTGCGTTGCCGCGACTACGGGAATCGCGGAATAACGCAAGGCGGCGGTGGTTTGCTGGAATTGCGCGACAATGTGCTCGAAGGCGTCAAAGTCCCCGGCTAGCGCTACTGGCACCGCTTCCGCCAAATTCGCTCCGGCGCTGAACGGCGCGCTGGTCTGCCACAGCACCAGGCCGCTGAACCGCTGCTCGGCGATCTTCAGCGCTTCCTGTACGCCGCTTAGCACATCGTTGCCGATGACATGCATCTTGGTCTTGAAGCTGACGACGCCGATGTCATCGCCGGTGGTCCACAACCGTACCCCAGGATTCTCGAACACCGTTTCGCCGTAATGATGCGGCGCTTCGCCCAACACCTGCTCGGGATAAAGTTGGCGCTGGTAGACCGGTAGCGTGGAGCGCGGCTTGTAGGCATCCTCCGCTGCCGAATACGACCCCTCCGGGCGATGGACGCCATCGACCTGGCGCACCCAGGCCGGCAGCGGCGTTTTGGTCATGGCCTTGCCGGCGGCGATGTCGTCCTCGATCCAGGCGGCCACCTGTTTCCACCCAGCGGCTTGCCAAATTTCAAACGGCCCCATACTCCAGCCAAAGCCCCAGCGGATAGCGAAATCGACATCGCGGGCGTTGTCGGCGATTTCCGCCAGCAATACGGCAGCGTAATGGAAGACGTCGCGATGAATGGCCCACAGGAATTGTGCTTGGGGATGATCGCTGGCGCGCAGGGCGGCGAATTTTTCCGCCGGGTTCTTGATCTTGAGGATCGCCTGCACAGCTTCATCTGGTTTGGCGCCGGCGTCCCGATAATCCCCGGTCGCCGGGTCCAGCACCTGTTTGCCCTTGTTGGCGTAAATGCCGGTTTTGGTCTTTTGCCCCAGCGCGCCTTTTTCGATCAGCGCCTTCAGCCAGTTGGGCGCGGTGAAATACGACCGCCACGGGTCGTGTTGCAGCGCCAGCGCCGAACCTTGGATGACATGGCCCATCGTGTCTAGGCCGACCAGATCGGCGGTGCGATAAGTCGCGCTCTTGGGTCGACCAATCGCGGGACCGGTCAACGCATCCACCAGATCGAAATCCAGGCCAGACGCCTGGGTATGATGCATCGCTGCCGCCATGGAAAAAACGCCAATGCGATTGGCGACAAAATTCGGCGTGTCCTTGGCGCGCACCACGCCCTTGCCCAGGGTGCTGACCAGAAAGGTTTCCAACTGATCGAGGATCGCCGAATCTGTCGTGGCGCAGGGAATCAGCTCGGCCAGGGCCATGTAGCGCGGCGGGTTGAAAAAATGGATGCCGCAGAAGCGCGAGCGCACATTCTCCGGCACCGATTCCGCCAACAGATTCAGGCGCAGACCGGAGGTATTGGTGGCCAGAATCGCCCGGTTATTCAGATAGGGCGTGATGCGCTGGTAGAGATCGGCCTTCCAGTCCGGGCGCTCGGCGATCGCTTCAATCAGCAGGTCACAGCTTCGCAATTCCTCCAGATGCTGATCGTAGTTGGCCGGTTGAATTAGCGCTGCCCGTTCCGAAACGGCCAACGGCGCGGGGTTCATTTTCGTCAGGTTAGCGATGGCTTTGGTGGCGATTCCATTGGGATCGCCGTCCCTGGCCGGCAGGTCGAACAACACTACTGGCACATCGGCGTTGGCCAGATGGGCGGCGATTTGCGCGCCCATTACACCTGCGCCCAGAATCGCCACCCGGCGGATCGATGCGGCACTCGTCATGGGTTGAAATCCTCGTTAGGGCAGTCATGAGTTTAAAAAATAAAGCCGGGAATGCGTCCCGGCTTTCTCAATTTGGCTAATCCTCCCTTTATGACCTTACATTCCCCATACTTGAATAGAGTGGGAGCTATAGGATTCGCGGCGTTGAAATATTTTTTCTTCCCATGAGACGCCCGGTCTCCGGTCGAAAATCAGGAGATGACCGTCAGTCGTTCCCACTTGATCCAGGTAAGCGGCGGTCTGCTCCAAACCTTGTTGCAGGGTGGCGTCGAGCGATTTATGCAGCAGTTTCAGCTCAAGCACGACCCGCTGCATCGGGCCGAGAAAGCCTTGCGTTTCATCCAACGGCCATTGCAGCAACAGGTCAGTGCGCCGCCGCCCCAGCCCGTACTCCCGGTCAATCCGCCCGCCACCGTTGACGATCCGTTGCAGAAAGGCTTGCAGCAGCAGTTGTGGCCCGGCTTCTTTGTATTGGAAACGCTCGACCCAATGTTCGGCATGTTCCCGGAAAAACTGCTGGAATGCGGTCAGCAATTTATGCATATCCAGCCGATAATCCGGTTGTAGATACCAGGCGCTCTCCTGAACGGTCATCTCTTCGGTGCTGGCGGTCAGTTGCCGGGGGATCACTTCCCGATAAATCGGGTTGGCGATGCGCAAGGGTTTGTCCAGGGCGACCAAGCCCAGGTCCCGGACATAGTCAATATCATCCAGCGGCAGGTCCAACGCGCTGTCCTGACCGGTTAGCAGCGGTTCGATCACGCGCTGCACCCGTTCCTCACGCAGTTTGTCGGCCAATTGATCCAGGTGAGTTTCACGACGCAAGATCAAGTTCTCCTTCGCTTGGACGATCTGCTCCACCGTGATCGGCTGTGTTCGATCTCGCCCGGCTTTCATCTTGAAACAAGCTTCGTAGCCCAGGGCATTGACCAACCACGGTTGCCCCTGCGTCAAGTCCCATACTTGCGCCAACACGCCCTCCGCAAATTTCTGGCCCGTGGCTTCAGTATGTTGCTGATAGAGCAGGGTGACCTCAGCGGCGCTAAAACTGCCTAAGCGCAAAGATTCCGCCTTGATGTTGAAGGCCGACCCTCCAGTAATAATCGCCTGGCTTTCTGTATGGATCCGGTAATCGCGCACATCGCGCACCCCGCACAGAATGATAGTCTGTGGAAAGGCGTGGGGCCGTTGGGCATAACCGGCGCGAATTTGCCGCAGCAGGGAAATCAGGGTATCGCCGACCAGAGCATCGACTTCGTCCAGCAACAACACAATTGGCTTGTCGCTCTGTTGCGCCCACTGCCGCAGCAGTAACTCCAAGGCCCCGCCACCGCCCGCGGCTTCAAAGGCGGCTTTGGCCCATCCGGGTAGTCGCGGTTCACCCAAAAAGCGGTCGCCGTGGTCAGCCAGCGTGGCCAGTATCGTGCGCATCGCGGCGTCGACATGCCCTCGATAGGCTTGCGCGCTTTCAACATTGACATACAAGCAGCAATAGCGCCCTTCGCGATTCAGGCGTTCCATCAATGCCAGCAGCACCGAGGTTTTACCGGTTTGGCGGGGCGCATGAAGGACGAAATATTTCTGCTGTTCAATCAGCATCAACACATCCTCAAGATCAATGCGGGAGAGCGGCGGTAAGGTGTAATGTCGAATGGCATCGACTGGACCAGCCGTATTGAAAAAGCGCATGGCGGATTTTCCGTACAATGGATGAAGAAAGCGCAGATCCAAGAGTCATGGTGGTTCAGCCTTCGGCCAAATCCAAACGGCGCTCGATATGTTCGGCAAGACGATCAATGTTATAATGTTAATCTTATACCAAATTGCGGTCAAAAAAGTATTAACTCTTTGCCAAAGCCTTTAAGATCCATGGGAAGCCCGTGATCGATTGG
>JAGRHQ010000001.1:71437-73612 GCA_020444905.1 Candidatus Competibacteraceae bacterium | reverse complement strand
TAGCGACCGGAACCACGATGACTTCGCCGAGGATGCGCCCTTCCGTTTGGGCCTGTTCCAATTCACGCAACAGGCGCTGCGCCACCAGCAAGCCCGGAATCTCATCCGCGTGCAGCGCCGCCTGAAAATACGCTTTAGGCCGAGCGCCCGGCGCGCCATAGCGGTGGACGCGCAGGGTGTGTTGCGTACCGGGAGTGGGCGCCGGCAGTTCGATCGTCGCGGTATCGGCGGGCATGGTGGAGCGCCTCTAATGAAAAATTTTGCTGGGCCAGTAGTTGCCTCCGCTTCACGGCGGAAAAATCTTCGTCAGGGCAATGGAGGATTACCCGTGAGCCGCCGGGCGAAATTGATCAGCATGGCGGCGGTCGCGCCCCAGATAAAACGGTTTTCATAAGGAATGACGTAATACTGCCGTTGCTGACCCTTGTAGAGCATGCTGTGACGTTCGTGATGACGGGGATCGAGAATGAACTCCAGCGGCACCTCAAAAGCCTCCGCAACCTCGAAGGCATCCAGGGTCAGTTCGAAGGGCGGCGTTACGAATCCGACGACCGGCGTAATCAAAAAGCCGGTCACCGTTTGATACAGATCGAGAAATCCGGCAATCTCGACGATATGCCGACGATGCAAGCCAATTTCTTCCTCGGCTTCGCGCAAGGCCGTTTCCACCGGACTGGTGTCTTCCGCCTCGGTCCGGCCACCGGGAAAACTGATTTGTCCCGCATGATGCTCAAGATGGTCGGTGCGCTGGGTCAATAGCACCGTATAGCCCTCGGCGCGTTCGACCAGAGGCGCCAGCACCGCCGCCGGCATCAACGTCCGTTCCTCACGCGCTGTGCCGGCAACGGCATGGTCGCCAGCAAAGGTTTCCACCTGATGTGTGGAACGCAGGCAGCGGCGCACCCGATCGCGCATTGCTGCGTGATTCATGCATACCCCACGTCGACGCCGAACAGCCGGCTGTAGTTGGCGGTCGTCATGGCCGCCACCTGTTCCAGCGATTCACCCCGCAGGTCCGCTATGAATTGCGCAACATGCCGAACCCAGGCCGGGTGGTTGGGCTTGCCTCGGTGCGGAACCGGCGCAAGATAAGGCGAATCAGTTTCCACCAGGATCCGGTCAGCCGGCATCCGTCGCGCCGCGTCCTGAATCGGTTTGGCGTTTTTGAAGGTGACGATGCCGGAGAAGGAGACATAGAAGTTCAATTCCAGCGCCCGCGCCGCCATGTCCCAGTCTTCGGTAAAGCAGTGCAACACCCCGCCTACTTCGGCTGCGCCTTCATCGGCCAGAATGCGCAAGGTGTCTTCGCGGGCGTCACGGGTATGGACGATTAATGGCTTACCCAGCTCGCGCGCGGCAGCGATATGGATGCAAAACCATTCCTGCTGACGCTGTTTACTCTCGTGACCATAGTAGTAATCCAGGCCGGTTTCGCCGATGGCGACGACCCGCTCTTTACAACCTAATGTCGCCAATTCCGCCACAGTCGGCGCTCGGCGACTCTCTTCGCTGGGGTGTACCCCTACGGACAAGGCGATTTGCGGATAAGGTTCGGTCAACCGCGCCAGCGCGGGCCAGCTTTCCAGATCAGTGGCCACGCTCAACAGGCGAGTGACGCCATTGGCCAGTGCGGCTTCCAGCACTCCTGTCAGATTGCCGCCGAACCGGGTCAGATCAAGTCGATCCAGATGGCAATGGGAATCAATCAACATAAGGCGCCATCGTTACATCGTATTGGTGGGCTGGTCAATCCGGGTGTAGCCGGCCAGCAGTGCTTCGATTTTTTTCCGAAGTCGCTCGCCATCAGCGCCCCCGAACTGGATGCCAACCCCAATTTGTCGACCGCCCGGCGTCGTCCGGTAGTTGATCCAAATGACTTTACCGGTAATGGCAAACCGTTCCGGATCCTCCAGCAAAGTCAGCAAGAGAAAGACTTCATCACCCAGCTCGAAGGTTTTTTCCGTCGGGATAAAAACTCCGCCCCCTTTGATAAAGGGCATATAGTTGGTCTGCAACATCACCTTGTCCTTGATGGCAAGGGCGATGACGCCTTGTCGTGGACCTGCCATGGGTTCAGCCTTATATAAGCATGTTCTAAAGAATATTCGATTTTTCGTTCCCTGATGCGCCACTGAGAAAGGCTTCCAGAAGCATCTGCGTATTAACCTGGGTTAC
>JAGRHQ010000001.1:0-71340 GCA_020444905.1 Candidatus Competibacteraceae bacterium | reverse complement strand
CCGGGATTCATCTTAAGCCGAATCAAATCGGTATGCCAACTTATCAGCCAGCATAAATTTTCAACCAGATTGTCTTGCCCCCAATTTTCCGCTGCCCGAATGGGGTCGAGCTGACCTGCTATAACCTGTTCGTAGCCCTCCATTAATGCCTGACGGCGGTGCCAGCGTTCCCCATCGGCGTAAGCTAAGGCCGCCAGGGGGACTCCATTAGCGGCGTCAAGCAGCGCCATTGGCTCCAGTGGGGGAGACAGCCGCGATGCCAGCCAGGTTCCTGCAACTTCCCGGGAAGGTGTGCTAAAACTGATGATCTGACAGCGACTGCGCACGGTGGCTGGCAGGCGCGCCGGTTGGGCGGTCACTAACAGTAACAGGCTGTTGCCAGGCGGTTCTTCCAGGGTTTTCAGCAAACTGTTAGCTGCATTGACATGCAAACGATCAGCCGGTTCCAGGAGGGCGATCTTATAGCCGCCATAGTGGGGGGTGTACCCAAGAAGTATGCAGAAATCACGAATTTGATCAATTTTGATCACTTTGCTCTTTTTTTTGGACGATGCATTGTCGGCGCTGTCATCTTCTGGACAGATTGCCAGATAATCGGGGTGGCTACCGGTTTGGAACAGGTGACAGGCCCGACAACGATCACAGGCATTACCCTCAGCGTCGGGCGAGGCGCATAGCAGACTTTGCGCAAGTCGACGAGCGAAGACGCTTTTGCCCAATCCTGCGGGTCCGGTTAGTAACAGGGCGTGTGGCAGCCGTCCAGCGGCCCGGCGCTGTTGGAGTTGTCCCCATTGCGCCTCGTGCCAGGGCAGCCGTTCATCGCTCATTAGTCGCGTACTCGATCAATATTCATTCAGTCGGCTCATGCGCTCCTGATAGCGCGCGCGCAAACAGCGAACATCCGCGCCGCAACTATTGCGCGCAGTCAGCCAGGATCGCTGATCTTCGCGCAATCGTGAGGCTTGACGCTGGGGCAATTCGTTTAAGAGGGAGCGATAGAGAACCGCCATGTCTTCATCCAGACGGTTGAGACCGGGATTAGAGCACACAGCGATTTCGGCTGAAGTGCTGGCTTGTGTGCAATCATAGCTGGCGGTTTGCGCTGGGAGCGGTAACAGACTCGCACAGATCAGCGCCAGATAAAATGATTTAGGCATAGTGGGTTCCTCATCTTTAGTGGATAGTTCCAGTGCATAGCATAACCGTCATGGATCAAGTCGCAAGTCGGTTTTTGGAAACGCACTATTTCTGAAAGAGTCAAATTACCGTTCCCTTATTATCAGGAGAAATGTTTATGCTATGGTTGCAACGCAAAGTTCAGATGCTGCGTCCTGAAGAAGCATTGCCCGGTCGGGCAACGCCGATGCCGGTCCCGATGCGTCACTATGTGAACGGTCATCCCTTACAATCGCCTTTTCCAAACAATATGGCGGAAGCTGTTTTTGGCCTCGGTTGTTTCTGGGGCGCGGAGCGTAAATTCTGGACTCTGTCTGGCGTGTACAGCACGGCTGTTGGTTACGCGGGAGGTTTTACTCCGAACCCGACCTATGAAGAGGTGTGCAGTGGCCTGACCGGTCACACCGAGGCGGTGCGGGTGATTTTTGATCCGGCAGTTATTTCATACAAGCAGCTGCTTCAGACGTTTTGGGAAGCACACGATCCCACACAAGGCATGCGTCAAGGTAACGATGTGGGAACCCAATACCGTTCAGCGATCTACACTTACAGTGAAGCTCAGCATGCTGCCGCCGTAGCCAGCCGCGATGCCTATCAACAATGGCTAACTGCTGCCGGTCATGGGCGGATCACAACTGAAATTGCTGAAGCGCCGCCCTTTTATTACGCCGAGGATTATCATCAGCAGTATCTGGCGAAAAATCCTGGCGGCTACTGTGGTCTGGGGGGCACGGGCGTGCGTTGCCCGCAGGCTTGACGGCATGAGCATTAGGGGTTGTCTCTCCCGGCCCGCCCGGTGTTTTATCGTTGGCGCGGCGGGCAACGCAAAAGTCGAGCGTCAAGCGCGATGATAAGGATGATGATTGAGCAGGCTCCAGGCCCGGTAAAGCTGCTCGGCGACTACGACGCGCACCAGAGGATGCGGCAGGGTCAAACGAGACAACGACCAGAGTTGCTCAGCGTGCTGGCGACAGGCCGCATCCAGCCCATCCGGGCCGCCGACGAGCAGACTCAGATCGCGGCCCTCTTGTAGCCAGCCCGCCAGCCGCTCCGCCAGTTCCACGGTGCTCCATTCCCGGCCTCGTTCATCCAGGGCAATGATCCGGGAACCGGAGGGAACCGCCGCCAGCAATCGCTCGCCCTCGGCGCGCACCAGACGGGCTATATCGGCATGCCCACCGCGTTTACCGGCGGAAATCTCCACCAGATTCAATGAGCATTCCCGGGGCAGGCGTCCGGCATATTCCGCATAACCGGCTTTGACCCAGTCGGGCATGCGAACGCCTACAGCAAGCAGGTGGATTTTCATGTCTAAACATCATCAAACCTTCAGCGCCCTGGCTACATCCACCGACCACAGTTTCTCCAGATTATAAAAATCTCGGGTCTGCGGCAGCATGACATGCACCACAATGTCCGCGAGGTCGACCAGCACCCATTCAGCTTCGCGTTCTCCTTCGACGCCGAGCGGACGAATGCCGACCGCCCTACATTTCTCAATGACTTTGTCGGCCAGCGCTTTAACCTGACGGGTCGATGAGCCGCTGGCAATGATCATCAGATCGGTGAAACTGGCTACATTGCGCACGTCCAGCACCCGGATATCCTGGGCTTTCACTTCTTCCAGGGCGTCAACAACGATCCTTTTTAAAACCTCAAGTTGCATGAATTTTCGCATATCCTCATGAATTAAAAGAATTTTCAACAAATGGCGACCGGTACAATTCCTGGTCGTGGATGCAGGCCAGCACCGCTTCTGGCAACAGATAGCGGGGTGACTGGCCGCGCGCCAGCAAGGCGCGGATTTGGGTAGCGGAAATATCCAGTTGAGTCACAGGTTGAAACAGGATGCGCCCTGCCGGTTGCGTGCGCAGGAACGATGCATCCGGCGTGATGCGAGGCGCTGCCCATTCTTCCAGCATCAGCGGCAATGCTTGCGAAGCGCCGGGCCGCTGCATCACGACGATGTGCGCCACTTTGGCCAGATCTTGCCAACGACTCCAGGTCGACAATTCCCGAAAGGCGTCGGTGCCAATGATGAGACAAAGAGGCGTCTCCTGACCGAACTCATCGCGCAGCGACGCCAGCGTATCCACCATGTAGGAGGTTCCCTCGCGGCGCAATTCCCGGTCATCGGCGGTAAAGCCAGGTTGTCCAGCGATAGCCGCCTGCACCAGCGCCAATCGCTGTTCGGCGGTCACTTGCGGCGTTCCTCGATGCGCGGGAATCCGGCAGGGAATGAAACGCATTTCGGCCAGTTCCAGCGTTTCCAGCAACTCCAGTGCTGGCCGTAAATGACCGTAATGGATGGGGTCAAAGGTGCCGCCCAGAATGCCGATTAGGCGAGGCGTAGGCAACATGCGACTGATTGAAATCCTGGAGGCGCTGAGCTAACGGCGAATATGCCCATCGCCCAACACGATGAACTTCTGAGTGGTCAAGCCTTCTACGCCAACCGGACCGCGCGCGTGCAGCTTATCGGTACTGATGCCGACTTCCGCGCCCAATCCGTATTCGCCGCCGTCGGCAAAGCGCGTCGAAGCGTTGACCATCACGGAACTGGAATCCACTTCGCGCAGGAAACGCCGCGCCCGGCTGTAGTCCTCGGTTACAATAGCGTCGGTGTGCGCAGAACCGTAGCGGGCGATGTGATCCATCGCCTCATCCATGTCGCTGACCACGCGAATCGCCAGGATCGGCGCCAGATATTCTTCATACCAGTCGTCTTCGGTCGCTGCGGCGATACCCGGTAGCAGGTCGCGGGTCCGCGCACAGCCGCGTAATTCCACGCCTTTTTCCTGATACATCCGACCCAGCGGCGGCAACACTCGATCAGCGATACCTTCCGCGACCAGGAGCGTTTCCAGGGTATTACAGGTTCCGTAACGCTGGGTCTTGGCGTTGTAAGCGACGGTAATCGCTTTCTCCAGATCAGCACGGTCGTCAATATAGACATGGCACACGCCGTCCAGATGCTTGATGACAGGGACGCGCGCTTCGCGGCTGATGCGCTCAATCAGACCCTTGCCGCCGCGCGGCACGATCACATCCACATACTCGGCCATGCGGATCAGCGCCCCTACCGCCGCGCGATCGGCGGTATCGATGACCTGTACGGCATCCGCCGGTAGACCGGCGACCGCCAGCCCCTGCTGGATGCAGGCGGCAATGGCCCGGTTGGAATGCAGCGCCTCGGAGCCGCCGCGCAGGATCGCAGCGTTGCCCGCCTTCAGGCATAACGCCGCAGCGTCAGCGGTTACGTTGGGCCGGGATTCGTAGATGACGCCAATGACGCCCAGCGGGACGCGCATCCGCCCCACCTGGATGCCGGAAGGACGGTATTTGAGATCGGTGATTTCCCCAACTGGATCGGTTTGGGCGGCGATCTCTCGCAATCCCTGAGCCATGGCTTTGACGCCTTTGGGTGTGATTTCCAGTCGATCCAGCAGGGCTGACTCCAAGCCAGCGATGCGGCCTGCTTCCATGTCCAGCCGATTTTCCGCCAGCAATGTGGTTTCATCCGCCTCCAGGGCGTCGGCAATCGCCAGCAGGGCAGCGTCCTTGGTTCGGGTTTCTGCGTGCCCCACAATGCGGGAAGCCGTGCGGGCGCGCTGGCCAATCGCCGTCATCTGGGCCTCTATGGCGCTCGTCATGTCCTGATTCATGTCATTCATCAAGCAAAACCTCATAGCCGTCGCTTCGCGCATCGGCGTGTATTTCATGCCCATTTAGAGGGACTTTTCACCGGGCAATAACTCCCGACCGGCCAGCCGCAAACCTGCTGTCAGCAATTTATCCCAGGGTGCGCCAATTTCTGCGCCCTTGATGCAATGATCAATGCGTGAACACTCACGCAACAGGCGTCGACAATCGGGCAACGTCAATCGTTGCAGAGCCTGGCGAACCAGTGGCTTGCGCTTTTCCCAGATTTTGTTGGCGTTCAGCGCCGCTTCCAGGGATTGCCCCCCAGCGCGGGCAAAAGCCAGACTGTGTAAAGTACGAACTTCTCGATGCAAAGCCCAGTTGATCAACACCGGTTCCAGACCCTCGCTGCGCAGGCCGTCCAGAATGCGCACCACCCGTTCTGCATCGCCCAGCAGGGCAGCGTCCACAAAATCATAGATGCTAAAACGGGCGCTGTCTCCCACAGCGCTCAGAATGGTTTCGACAGTTAATGACCGGTCGTTCACCGTCAGCGCCAGTTTCTCAATCTCCTGGGCCGCCGCCAGCAAATTGCCCTCGACTCGCTCGCTAAGCAGCGTTACGGCCTCCGGCGCGGGATGGAGACCCTTATCGCGTAACCGGCGTTCAATCCAGGTTGGAAGTTGGCGCACATCAACCGGCAGGGCGGGTATGACCACTCCGGCTTCGTCCAGCGCCGCGAACCAGCGACTTTTTTGTGCTTGCCAATCGACTTTGCCAACGGTGACCAGCAGCACGGCATCCTCGGCGGGCCGCGCTGCATAAGCGATGAGCGCCTTGGAACCGGCGTCGCCCGGCTTGGCGTCGCCTATCCGCAATTCCAGCAATCGGCGGCTGGCAAACAGGGAAGGACTGGAAGCCAGTTGCTGCAGGGCGTTCCAGTCGAAACCGGTTTCCACAGTCAGACCTTCCCGTTCACTATAGCCGTGCTCGCGGGCAGCGGCGCGGATGGCGTCGGCGGCTTCCTGGGCCAGCAGGATTTCCTCACCGAACACCAGATAGATGCGCGCCAGCGTTTTACGCAAATGCGCGGGGAGTTTGTCGGGAGGCAGGCGCAAGGGAATCTCAGGAACCGGCAGCGGCTTGCAGGCGGCGGACGATTTGCCAGGACAGGTCCTCAGCCATGCTGTCGACTAAAGACTCCTGCGCGGCTTCAAAGCCCAGCACCCGGTTTTCATCGAACAGGACCGTGCGGTTCGCATTGAATGCTTCAGGGGAAATCAGCGTTTGCCCATTGGCCAGCGTCACCTGGTAAGTCACGTCGTAGGCTATCATATACTGACGCTCGATATCGAAGCGGTCGGCAGCTACAACGCGACGACTGCTGCCCTCGCGCAGGATGGTCAGCGTGGCGGTCGCTTGTGCGGGATTACGGGTAATAGTCACGCCATTGTTAGCCAGCAACAGCGGGAGCTTGCGGCTTATGGAACCGGGTGGGGAAAGACCCGAGTGACTTTGCACATAAGTCACCCGCATTTCCGGTGGCAATTGCGCTTGGCCGCGCAATTGAAAGCCGCAACCCGCCAAGGCCAGCAATATCAAGCCAACGCCACTTCCCGTCATCCAACGCATGACCGCCCTCTCCCCCAAACCCTCTCACGCCAGCAGACGAGAGGAGTCAATTTTTCAACACACCACATTGACCAGTTTGCCGGGCACGATGATGATCTTGCGAATCGGTTTGCCATCGACAAAACGCTGGACATTAGATTCGGACTGAGCAGCCTGCTCAATCGCCTCACGCCTGGCGTTCACCGGAACTTCGATTTGCCCGCGCAGTTTGCCGTTAACCTGCACCACCAGCGTCACCAGCGAGCGAGCCAGCGCGGCCTCGTCGGGCGTTGGCCAGTCCGCGTTCAGCACATCCTCGCCATACCCCAGTTCCAGCCACAGGATATGGGTAATATGCGGGGTGATGGGCGACAATAAGCGTAGCAGAATGCTCAAGCCCTCGCGACGTACCGCGGCCAGCGCGGCATCTTCAGCCACTTCGCTCCGACTCAGCGCGTTCAGAATTTTCATGCCGCCAGAAACCACGGTGTTGAACTGGTGGCGGCTGAAATCGTATAAGGCTTGTTGCAACGTTTCATGCACTTCGCGGCGCACCAGGCGCAAAGGTTCGGACAGGTGGGTAACGTCCAACTCGCTGGCGGCGCGGATCGACTCTTGATGCTCCGCAGCGTACAGCCACAGCCGGCGCAGGAAACGGTACGCGCCCGCCACGCCGGAATCCGACCATTCCAGCGCCTGGTCGGGCGGCGCGGCGAACATCATGAACAGGCGGGCAGTGTCAGCGCCGTATTTTTCAATCAACGACTGCGGATCGACGCCATTGTTCTTGGACTTGGCCATCTTTTCGATGCCGCCAATCGCCACCGGTTGTCCATCGCTGCTCAGAGTTGCGGCGAGCGGTCGTCCTTTCTCATCGGTTTGCACCTTGACATCAGCGGGATTGATCCACTGTTTGCGGCCCTCAGCGTTCTCGCGGTAGAACGTGGGCGCAACCACCATGCCCTGGGTTAGCAGATGACTGAACGGTTCGCTAACGGGGGTCAGACCCAGATCGCGCATGACCTTGGTCCAGAATCGCGAGTAAAGCAGATGGAGGATAGCGTGCTCGATGCCGCCCACGTACTGATCGACCGGCATCCAGTAATCGGCCCGCTGATCGACCATGACGTCAGCGTCAGGGGCGCAGTAGCGGAAAAAGTACCAGGACGAATCGACGAAAGTGTCCATGGTGTCGGTCTCGCGCCGGGCCGGTTGACCGCATTTTGGGCAGGCGCAATCCAGAAATTCCGCATATTTGTTCAGCGGATTGCCGGAGCCATCCGGGATCAGATGGTCTGGCAACACGACCGGCAGTTGTTCATCAGGCACGGGAACCGCGCCACAACTCGCACAATGCACGATGGGAATCGGCGTTCCCCAGTAACGCTGCCGGGAAACGCCCCAGTCGCGCAACCGCCAAGTCACTTTTTTCTCACCGAGACCTTTGGCGCTCAGATCGGCGGCGATGGCGTCCACCGCCTGGTCGAAATCCAGTCCATTGTAGGGGCCGGAGTTGATGCAGGTCCCGTAATCGGCATAAGCCTCCTGCCAGGGCGCCGGGGTTTCGTCGCCGGCGCGAGTGTGAATCACCGGTTTGATGGGCAACCCGAACTGGCGGGCAAAAGCGAAATCGCGCTCGTCATGAGCCGGCACCGCCATCACCGCGCCCTCGCCATAACCCATCAGGACGTAGTTGGCGACCCACAACGGCAAGTCTTCGCCGGTCAAGGGATGGGTTACGGTCAGGCCCGTTGGCATCCCTTTCTTTTCCTGGGTCGCCAGTTCCGCCTCGGTAACGCCGCCGTGCCGGCATTCCTCAATGAACGCCGCCAGCGCCGGGTTATTCCGGGCTGCGTACAAAGCCAGTGGGTGCTCAGCAGCGACCGCGACGTAGGTAGCGCCCATCAGGGTGTCAGCGCGAGTGGTGAAGACCCAGAGAATCCTGGAGTCGCTCTCCGCCTGGTACTCATCTTCAACCTCGCTCCCGGAGGGTAGAGGCAGTGGGTACGGAAACCCAATTCGCACCCCGTGGCTCTTGCCGATCCAGTTTTTCTGCATCAGCTTGACTTGCTCCGGCCAGCCGGGCAATTGATCAATCTCCGCCAGCAATTCCTCGGCATACTGAGTGATTGCGAGGTAGTACATGGGGATTTCGCGCTTTTCAACGACTGCGCCGGTGCGCCAGCCGCGCCCGTCGATGACCTGCTCATTGGCCAGCACGGTTTGATCGACCGGGTCCCAGTTAACGACGCCGGTTTTCAGATAGGCGATGCCTTTTTCCAACATGCGCAGGAACAGCCATTGATTCCAGCGGTAGTACTCCGGCGTACAGGTCGCCACTTCGCGTTCCCAGTCAAGCGCGAAGCCCAGCAAGCGGAGTTGCTTCTTCATATAGGCGATGTTATCAAAGGTCCATTGCGCCGGGGCGACGTTGGACGCCATTGCCGCGTTTTCCGCTGGCAAGCCGAACGCATCCCAGCCCATCGGTTGCAGAACATTCTTACCGAGCATTCGCTGATAGCGTGCAATCACATCGCCGATGGTGTAGTTGCGCACATGACCCATGTGCAGCCGCCCGCTAGGGTAGGGGAACATGGACAGGCAATAGAACTTCTCGCGGCCCGGTTCCTCGCGCACGGCAAAGACCCGGCGTTCATCCCAATAATGTTGTGCTTCCACTTCAATAACTTGTGGCTGGTAAGACTCGGCGATCACGGCAGTTTCCTGGCAATAGCTGGCGGTGAAACGAAAAAAGTTAAAATACCATAACTTTCCCGGTGGACGCAGAGGCTGGCGGAGATTTCCCAGGGCAATCGCCCGTGTGCGCGGGTACTGGCATCGTGCGGCAGGGGAGACTGGGATTCCGGCGATGCCGGTGACAAGGGAGCGCCGCAGAAACCATCGCTAGGCGACATAGGATTTTTCTTCACGCCAGGGGCTGCGCAGATGGCTGTCGATTTGTTGCTTCAACTGCGACCGGCGATCATTGTTGAGGTAGACTTGACGCGCCAGTTCAACAAAGGTTGCGCCGAAATCCTGCCGCCGTTCATGTTCACGGATAGCGTCCTCGATGTCCCACAGGGTTTGATTGACTGTTTCGAGGGCTATGATCAGCGATTCCAAATAGGTATCCATAGGGACCTGCTGGCGGCGCAGGGCATCCAGGCGCGTCCATTCACGATTGATATTCAGTAATTTTTCCGATGCGGTAATCCACCGGCGCTTGATGGCCAGAATGGTCAGCCGGTCGAGCAGCTCGCCGGGGGTCACAGGGATGTTGATTAAACCCGGTGTGGACATATCGCGGTTTTAATCAAAAACAATTACTGAGAGTTAGCGTCCATCGTTTCAAACAACGACCCGAAAACAGCCATTGCCATCGCGGTAAATGTGCTATCCAGCGGGTCTACATCGCCAAACGCCAGCTGATAATAGGCGTCCCGGCGCTCCGCTAGACTCGCTTGTTGTTCGCTGCCTTCCCAGACTTGCCGCGCCGCCCAGAGCGCTTTGTCCGGGTCAGCCTCTTTCCCCTTCTCCTGAGCTTTGCGGAAGCTTTCGACATAGGCTAGGGCGCTTTTGGGGAAGAACGGCAATAATCGGCATGATCCCTGCCAGTAGAGATCAAGTAAGGTCTTCAGTAATGCCTGCGGATGCTCCAACGCATCTAGCACCACATCCTGATCCTCCGCTACCCAATGACTTTGCCGGGCAACGCCTTCCGGGGCCGCTACGTTGAGAGCCAAATGATGCAACCACAGATTCAGGTAATCCGCGGCCTTGATCTTCGCCAGCCGGTAGCCCACCCAGCCACTGGCCGTCATACCGGTCAAGCGCCCGGTCAGGCGGAAATCGCCCAGCATTAAATCGACTTCCAGCGGTTTCGTATCCCGGCGGGGCAACACCCGGCCCAGCCGTCCGGCAAAACGCGCCACCCGCTCGCTGGCGCCGGCGAACAGGCATTCGCCGACCTGACCATGCGGCAAGGCTCCGCTAGCGCGCATGATCGTTTCAATATCCGCCACGGACCGTCCTTCGCGATGCAAATCTAGCATCCGGTCAAGCAATTGATAATTCTCCAATCCGTCCAGTACAAACGGTTCGCGAGTCTCCAGTGCTTCCTCACCCTCGCCGACCTGGACGCCCAGGCGCTCCCGCAGCAGCCAGCGGGCTGGATTTCGGAAAAACCGCGTCAGCGTCTCTAGCGTCACCCAGCGCAGCGCTGGCTCCGGTTCCGACAGCTCGCCGGTCAACAGCGGCGGTTTGTCCAACTCGCCGCGCCCGGCCTGACGGCTGGCCTCGATCCATTCGCGTGCGTAACTGAACAAGCGCGGGTCGCCGGTGAAATAACGGCGACTGAAGGCTTGCAGGGGATGGCGCGTCACCAGTTGCGCGCTGGCTCGCTCGCCGTTTGTGGTTTGAAAGCCCCGATCCACTACATCCAGCAATTCACTGACCAGCACCGACGGCGGCAGCACTGAATGATCGCGAATGCTCTGACCGACATAGCTCAGATACAGAACGCGCCGGGCGGACAGCAGCGTTTCTAGGAACAGGTAACGGTCATCCTGGCGGCGCGAACGGTCGCCACGCTGAAAGCGCTTCGCTAGCAGATCGAAACCGACCGGTTGATGGGGGCGCGGATAGGCATCGTCGTTCATGCCGATCAGGCAAATGACCGCGAAGGGAATGCTGCGCATCGGCGTCATCGCGCAACAGGTCACCCCGCCGCTCAGGAACCGTCCGGCTCCGCTCTCGGACGTAGTCAACAATTCGCGCAACGTTGCTTTCACCACCGACAGGGACACCGGTTCGGCAAATCCGGCCAGTTCCGTCTGCTCCCCCAGGGCATCCAACGCCTTGCGAATCAATTGCAACTCGTTCTCTTCGCGCTCGCGAGGTTCGAAAAACCGCTCCAGCAAGGCGCGCAAAATAACGATCCAATCGGTGGGTGGGTGCCGTTCCCGCAACCCGTCGCGCAACTCGAATAGCGCCGCTAGAAAACTCTGTAAACCGCCCAGCGCCTGCGCTTCGCCGCCCTCGATCTCGTCATAAGGCAAAATACTTGCATACAAATCCCGGCCCTGTCCCGGCAGCGCGTAGCCTAAAAGCAAGCGATCCAGTCCTGCCCGCCAGGTGTGTTCAGTCGTTGCCGGCAAGGCCCAGGCATCCTTAGCGGAGGCGTCGATGCCCCAGCGAATGCCCACGCCCCGCACCCACTGGCGGATGCGCTCCAGATCATCCTCGTTCAACCCGAATCGCCGCCGCACCGCCGAGGGTTCCAGCAAACTCAAGACCTGTGCAGCGTCGAAGCGCTCCCCGCTCAAATCGAGCAGTTCAAAAAACACCTCCACCAGCGGGTTTTCTACCGGCAAGCCCTGATCCGCGACGCTAAATGGAATCCGCCGTTCGCGGGGAGCCGCATCGAACACGGCTTCAATGAGTGGCCCGTAACGCGCAATATCCGGCGCCATCACCATGATATCCGAGGGTCGCAAATCACGCTGAGTAGCCAACAAGTCCAGCAATTGGTCATGCAAGACTTCGACCTCGCGCATCGGACCATGGCAGACGTGAATCTGTAAGGAACGATCATCGGGACGCAGTGAAAGGGGAGGATGTTCATCGGTCCCGCGTTCCCGCAAATGGAGAATGTCAGCCTGTAAACAGTGCAATAGGCTATCGCTTCCAGGCTCTACGAAGTGATCCGATTCAACGCGCGGATACCCCGGCAACAGATCAATGAAATCCCGTCCCTGTTTGCCGAGCGAGGCCAACAAGGGGTTGCCAACCGTCAGATATTCAGCATCAGGATCAATGTCCTCGCCCAAACGAGCCAGATCGCGTTCGGCGCGGATATCGCCCCAATACTCGCGGCAGGGATTAAGCAGGAACAAATGCACTTCGACATAGCGCGCCAGTTCCGCCAGCAAATCCAGGTACAGCGGCGGTAGAGCCGATACCCCAACGATGGCGACCCGTTCCGGCAGACGGCGCGGGTCAACCTGGCCTTGGCGCAACACCGTGCGTAATTGGTTCTGCACGCGCGTCCGGTGGGCCTCATCGCCTCGCGCCAATCGCCGCCATAATTCTGCCTGCCAGTGATCCTCCTGGCCCTCTTCCCACTGCGTAATCCAGTCGGGCCGGTAAATCAGATACTGATCGAAGCAGTCAGCAATTCGGCAGGCCAGTTCATGTCGGCGGAAATCGTCATCGCCATCGCCCAGCCAGGCGCGCACCGGCGCGAAACGAGGTACTGCTTCCAGATCCCGCAACAACGCCATGACTCGCCAGTTCAGCACTGGCCGGTCAAACGCTGAGGTTGGCGGTAGCCAGCGCAGCACCGCCCGACTCATCTCCCACAGGAAAGGCGCGGGAAACTGGAAAGCGATGTTGGCGCAGACACCCAGTCGGTTAGCCAGTTGCAGGGACAGCCAGCGCGCCATGCCATTGCTCTGCGTCACGATAATTTCGCGCGCCAGTGGGGAATGCAGGGGGTGGCGCAAGGATTCCGCCAATTGGTCTGTGAGGTTTTCGAGGCGATTGCCTTGATGGGTATGAAACATGGGTAAGTCGTACTATGGATCGTCCGACGCGGCATGTTGCGCCAATCGCCGCAGTGCGGCGCTCAACCGCGGATCGGGTTCATTCCGGGCGGTTTGTTCGATCATCTGGGCGTTTTCCTGGGTCAACGTTAACAACGGGCACCGCGATTGCGGGGCAGTCGCCAGCGGCTCCACGCGGATATGAGGTTTGGGCAGCGCGATGCCCAGTTGTTGACCGAGCGCCTGGCGGATGTCGTAGAGTTTGTAACGCAAACGAGTTGCCCAACCCGCGGAATCGGTTTGCACTGTCCATGCTTCCTCATCTATGCGAATCAGGACGGCGTGGTTACGTAAATGCGGCGGCAGATAAGCCTGGAAAATGCGGCTGAGTTGCGCCAACTCCTTGCCCCGCGCAATGATCTGCCCCAGTACGCCGGGCTGCTGTGATAAACCCTCGCCAAGAGATGGAATTTTAGTTTTCTCTCTCAGCGCTCGCTTGCTGTCAGACAACTCCTCTTCTATTTGTAGGCGAGAGGAGTAAACGCTTACAGGAGCAGCAGAACGCTCGGCTGACCGCAGTAGCGACACCGCCGGCGCGACGGGGGAAAGCAGCGGTGGTTCGGGGGGCGCCTCCACCCGTCGGATATAAGAAGCCCTAGCGTCGGCCACGATTCTCGGCGGCGATTCAGCAGTTGCTGCAGACTCAGCATTCCCCCGCATAATGGATGAAGGACGGACACTGGCCAGTTCAGTCACCACCGCCATCTGGGGTTCAGCTACGGGAGATGGTTCCCTGGGGCCGTAACCACGCAGCATCTTTAACATTTTAGTTGTGTGTTGCCGGGCCAGTGCGCGGCGGTCGGATGGTGCGTTATCGTCAGTCCCGCTCTCCAGTGGATCCTCGCGGATTTCGTCCACTCGATCTTCCTCTGGCTTGTGATGTGAGGACAAAATCTTTTGCTTCATCTGCTGTGTATAAATCGCCAATGATGCTCCTGAATTCATCGCTTGTTGACACAATATCGAATGTTTAGTTCATCAGTTAGTGTACCCATTCTGACGTGTTTTACAAGTCTATCTTTCTCTTTAATCTGTCTTTTTGTTGACTAATGGCTTTCAAGTTTGATTTTAGTCTCTTCCTTCTTTTTATCAGTGTTAGTAAATGCGCTCTTGACTGCTTTTTCTATGTTACTCAATGAACAAAACAACTGATGAAACGCATAAAATACAGAAAATTCAATAATCTTGACAGATATATTCTTGAAACAAGTTTCTGTTTGCCAAGCTCTTGAGTGTGAATAATAAGAATGGATTTCTTTATTTTCATTATTTTTTCTTGTTGTAGTCATTTTAACGTAGTGATAAAAATCTATACAATTGAAGAACTATTAAATGGTAAGACCGTTCAGATGTCGCCGTCCAATATGATGTTTAAGACGACTCCGAAAAGTGAACAGACGAAGGAGCAGGGGAGTTTGATATAATGAATGGTAAATTAAATGAACAAAATTGACATAATTTAATAACAGATTTTTAGCGGATAAACAGCTTTAGTCCATCAATCAGGCTTTTCATTACTATTTAAATAATTCGCAAACAATCTATCTTCATTCAGTGTATGATGAAAGAACCAATTTAATAAAAAATTCATCAATACCCTTGTATTATGTAGCGATTGTTCAACCCAAAAATAACTTTCTTTATTTGAAATCTTTTCGATTAATTCGCAATGAATTCTTTGATGCTCTTCTAAACCAGGATAACCTGCTCGGTACATCATATTTTCTTCACTAATGAAATGAAATTTCGCGTAGGCACTCAGTTCATTGATTAACGCATTTCGATAATTCGCATCCTTGGTTTTTTCCAGTTCATAGAAAAGTCGGTTAATCAGATTTAAGAAACAGTGATGTTGGAAATCAACATCTTCAATACCAAGTTCATAATCGTGTTTCCATTCAATCGGTTGATGCTTCATCGCCTTTATTCCTATATATAATGGAAAATGATTGATTTAGAATATCGACATCAAACCTGTGTTCTTCATAGCCTTTCTGGATGTGTTCAAAATATTCATCATAACGAATGTTGGCTCTTGCCGACTCGTGTTGATAAGCCTTCTTGTTGAACACGAGTTCATAACCATTCAAGTGACCTTTCTTACGCACGCCGCAATCTCTCCCACTCGTTTCTTCATGGCTCCATTCTCTCAAAGGTTGGAGCCTCCTCAAAACCCGGGGCGGTTCACTCGGTTTGTTTGACCTCACATAACATGCCTTCAACCCTGAACGCACAAGCGACGCATTTCATCGGGCACATTAGGCGGACATTGACCACACGCGGTTTCAATGACCGGATCGATCAATGCGCATTCGCCGGTTGCTGGACAACCGAGCAGGTAGGTATAGGCGCAGGACACCGGTTCGAACAATTGCCGAAAAATCATGGCCGCCGCCGTTAATGTGCAAAACCGCACTGATGGCTTTAGACCAATGACAACTTCACATGCAGCACTCCAGGATCGTCGAGCGTTGCCTCAATTTTGAAATTAAGCGCCCGATTGAGCCGGAGCATCGATTCATTCTCCCGCAGAACCTCACCATAAATTTCCTTGATGCCCTGTTGCCTGGCGTATTCGATAATGTAACGCATCAACATCGGCCCCAGCCCGATTCCGATCATGGCGCGGTCCACCAGGATTGCATACTCGGCCCTCTCCAAGTCCGGGTCTGCATTACAACGCACCACCCCCCAAATTGTGCCTTTACCGGGAATGGCATCCGGATCGGTGACAATGATCGCCATTTCGCGTTCGTAATCCAGTTGCGTCAGACGGGCCGCCATTTCATGCGATAACTCATGAATTGGCTGGAAAAACCGCATCCGGACATCTTCCGCTGGCATCCGTTTCACCAGATTCTGCAACTCCGGTTCATCCTCCGGCAGAATAGGCCGCATCAGGAAAGAACGGCCATCAGGCAGGGTATAACGGCGCTCCATCTGTTTGGGATAGGGCAAAATGGCTAACCTTTTGGCGGCGGGTTCCGCACTGGGTTCGATCACTACATTAGCGTCCAACGCCAGCAATCCGTCGGAACTGAGCCAGATGGGATTAATATCCAGTTCCACTACTTCCGCTAAATCGACCACCATTTGCGAAATTTTTAGCAAGGTCAAAGCAATGGCGTCCAGATCGACTGGTCGGCCACGATTCGTGCTCAGTCGACGATACAATCGGGTTCGCCAGATCAGATCGCGCGCCAGCTGCATGTTCAGTGGCGGCAAGGCGTAAGCGACATCATCGATAACGCCGGCCTCGGTGCCGCCCTGACCGAAAAAGATCACGGGTCCAAACCGTTTGCCGGTCCGCACGCCCATCATCAATTCATAAATATTATGCCGATAGTGCATGGGTTGCACCGCGAAACCGTCAATGACCGCTTCGGGAGCGAGATCGCGCACCCGGTTCAACATCTCGGTCGCCGCCACCAGCACTTCCAGTGGATTCTTGAGGCTGAACGCCACGCCGCCGACATCGGATTTATTGACAATGTCTGGTGAAAGAATCTTGAGAGCGACCGGCATCCCCAATTCCAGCGCTATATCGGTTGCCGCTTCCGGGGTGGAGGCAAATTGCAGGGGCACGACCGGGATTTCGTAGGCGCTGAGCACCTGGCTGGCTTCATAGGCGTTTAGCCGTCGACGGCCTGCAGTCAGCGCGATCTGGATAATCCGGCGGGCGGTCTCGGCATCTGCTGTGAACTCCTCGGGCACCGAGGGCGGAGTCTCCATCAGCAGTTCCTGATTACGTCGATACTGAGCCAGCCGCATAAACGCCTCGACCGCCTCGTCTGGCGCTTCATAGGTAGGAATCTGCGCATTTTTGAATAATTCGCGCGCCGGCTCCGCCGACGATTCACCCAGCCAGCAGGTCATCACCAACCGCCGGCTCTTGGCCGCCCGCTCGGTCACGGCCTGGGCGCAGTCCAGGGAGCGGTCGGTCGAGGCCGGGGCGTGGATCACCAGCACCCCATCGGCCCCGGGTTCCCGCAACAATAGATCCAGCGACTGGCCATACTGATCAGGGCCAGCCGTATCGCCAAGATCGACCGGATTTTCAATGACATGGCCGGGCCGGCAGGTTTGCGCTACGCGCTCACGGGTCGCCGCGCTGATTTCCGCCAGATGGCCGTCGTAGCGCAGCAAGGTATCGCTGGTCATCAGTGCCAGGCTGTAACTGTTGCTGACAATGGTGAGCCGGTCGCTGTAAACCGGCCTGGCGGTGGCCAGGGTCTCCGCCGCGCTAAATAATTGTTCGATGCTGTCTACGCGCAGGATGCCGGCGCGCTGGAAGACGGCGTCGTAAACCGCGTCTTCGACCGGACCGGTGCGAAAATCGTGCGGTTTCAGCACGATTACCGGTTTGACCCGGGCGGCGACGCGAGCGGCGGAGACAAACTTGCGACGATTGCGGGTATTCTCCATATACATCAAGATGGCGCGAGTCTGATAATCCCGTAACAGGTAATCCAGCAGATCGCCAAAGTCGACATCCCAGCGAATGCCTACGGAGATCACATGAGAAAAACCAATATTGCGGCTGGTGGCCCAGTCGATCACGCTGCGCATCACCGCCGCCGATTGACAGAGCAGCGCGATATGGCCAGCCAAGGGTCGATTGCCGCTCAAACTGGCGTTGACATTCGCCGATGGCGCGATATAGCCTAAGTGATCCGGCCCCATGATCCGTAACAAATAAGGCTTTGCCGTATCAAGAATTTTCTGCTTCAGCACTTCCCCATCATCCGGGTGCTTGCGCAACATGTCCTGGCTGAGCAACGCCGCCTTTGCCCCACGATGATCCTGCAATACTTCGCGGCTGAGTAACAGCACGGCCCGCGTCCCGCGCTGACCGAGTTCATCGATCAGGGCCGGCGCCTCATCGAGCGGCGTGGTTAAAATGGCCAGGTCTGGGCTTACCGGCAGACTGGCGATATTTGGGTAGGCCAGCACCCCGGCAATGGACCGCTGATCGGGATTCACCGGCATCACCGGGCCTTTGAAGCCACCTTCGATCAGGTTAAATTCTACGGCGGCATCAGGGCCATCAGGCTGTTTGCCACGCCCGATCACCGCAATGGAGCGGGGTTTGAACAGGTATTCAAGATTGCGAATGGTCATGAGCGGGTCTCGAGCGGGGACCAGCGCCGGAACAGAGCCGGCGGATTGAACTTGGATCGTTTAATAATAGCCTGATTCAGCGAGCGACGCTTGGAGAGATCAAGATGATACCCAAAACTCTAAATGACCGCGAACCGGTCCCGAATCTGACAGACATTGAAGCCATGCGCGCTACGTTCTCTTGGGACGCCGCCCGCGCTGAATGCGCCGGTTTGCCGGACGGCGGTCTGAACATTGCTTTTGAAGCAGT
This sequence comes from Candidatus Competibacteraceae bacterium, assembly GCA_020444905.1. Classification (GTDB taxonomy): domain Bacteria; phylum Pseudomonadota; class Gammaproteobacteria; order Competibacterales; family Competibacteraceae; genus UBA2383. The sequence goes on along the minus strand of JAGRHQ010000001.1, from coordinate 52,938 downwards.
GGATCGCTGGGTCGCCGCCGGTTGCGGTGAAGCGGTCGCGTTGCGCTGGCTGGGCAAGAACGGTGAGCGACGGGATTTCAGCTACGCCGAATTGGCCCGTCTGAGCAACCGCTTTGCCAACGCTCTCCAACGACTAGGCATTCAACCGGGCGACCGGGTCTGCATTCTGGCGGGACGGATTCCCGAACTCTATATCACGGCGCTGGGAACGCTGAAAGCAGGCGCGGTCTTTTGCCCGCTCTTTTCCGCGTTCGGTCCAGAGCCAGTGCGGGTGCGCCTGGTGAAAAGCCGGGCGCGGGTACTGATTACTACGACACTGCTGCACCAGCGCAAGGTGCGGGAACAGCGGAGCGAATTGCCGCATCTGGAGCAGGTGTTGCTGACCGACGGCAATGGCGACGAACCCGGCACTCGCTCGTTCCACACTCTGCTGGAGGCCGAAACCGACCACCGTCCCCCGCCGCGCACCCAGCCCGAAGACTGGGCGCTACTGCATTTCACCAGCGGTACCACTGGAACGCCCAAGGGTGCGATCCACGTTCACGAAGCCGTGGTCGCTCATGGGTTGACTGGCCGCTGGGTGCTGGATTTGCGGCCTGGGGACATTTACTGGTGCACCGCTGATCCGGGCTGGGTCACCGGCGTTTCCTACGGCATCATCGCGCCGCTGGTGAATGGCGCGACCCTGGTGGTCGATGAGGCAGAATTCGATGCGCGGCGCTGGTATGCCATTTTGGACCGGGAGCGGGTCAATGTGTGGTACACCGCGCCGACTGCAGTCCGTATGCTGATGAAAATGGGCGCTGAAGCTCTATGTGGACATGATTTAAGCGCCTTGCGCTTCATGGCCAGTGTCGGCGAGCCGCTGAATCCCGAAGCGGTTCACTGGAGCATGGCGGCGCTGGGCCGACCTTTTCATGATACCTGGTGGCAAACCGAGACCGGGGCCATCATGATCGCCAATTATCGCGCTGCCCCTGTCCAACCCGGCTCGATGGGCCAGCCGTTGCCCGGCATCGAAGCGGCCATTGTTCAGCGCCGGCCCGATGGCGGCGTGGATCGCCTGCCGCCGGGTGTGGAAGGTGAGCTGGCGCTGCGGGCGGGGTGGCCTTCCATGTTCCGGGGCTATCTGGAGGATGAGGAACGCTACCGGCAGTGCTTCGCCGATGGTTGGTATCTGAGCGGCGATCTGGCGACTTGCGATGCCGATGGCTATTTCCGGTTCGTGGGCCGCAACGACGACGTTATTAAAACCTCGGGCCATCTGGTCGGCCCATTTGAGGTCGAGAATGTGCTGATGGAACATCCGGCGGTGGCGGAAGCCGGCATGATCGGCAAACCGGACGAGTTTGCCGGACAGATCGTCAAGGTCTTTGTTGCATTAAAAGCCGGCTACGAACCTAGCGATGCGCTACGCAAAGAATTGCTGGGCTTTGCACGCACCCATTTAGGGCCGGCAGTGGCGCCGCGCGAACTGGAATTTGCAGCGGATTTGCCCAAAACCCGTAGCGGCAAGATCATGCGGCGACTCTTGCGCGCGCGCGAACTGGGATTGCCACTGGGCGATATGTCTACTTTGGAGGGAGGACGCTCGCAAAATTCTGGTGTTTAGGCAGTTTATTCTAATTTTCATGGGTAGAATGGAGAGTGAAAGGTTATCTGGCTGGAAAATTGCATTGTTAGCATTTTGTGCAGCATGCAAGATTACTTGCTTTTTCAGAGAATCAATGTAAGACTTCATGTTGCGGCGCAACATGCCGAAGCGGTAAAACCAGATTGGAATTTAAGCTTCCATTACTCGTGAGAGGAAAATTGTAATGAATGCCATAAGCAACGAGCAGATTCGCGACACGGTTCTGCGCACCCTGAGCGATGTCATCCCGAACGCCGATACCCAGGCGCTTCATCCTGACATCAGCTTTCATGATCAACTTGAGTTGGATTCCATTGATTTTCTCCGGCTGATGATGAGCCTGGAAAAGGAACTCAATGTTACGATCTTTGACTTTGACTACCCAAAGCTATCTACGCTAAAAGGCTGTGAGCATTACCTGACTGAACGGTTGGGAGGGGCGTGATCGTGCGCCTCACTGATCCCTGCGGGCGCTGGGTAGGGGCTAACCTGGCATCAAAGGCGATCCATTTCCACGACTTCGTAGAGGCTGACCGAAGGCGGCGCCTCTACCACTAAATCCGCAAACTGGGCAACCAGTTGGCGGAATTGTTCACTTTCATAATGATTTTCCAGAACTTCCTGGTTGGTCCAGCGGCCGACCATCAGTAATCGGTCCGCGTTCGTAATGTCCTGATAACAACCATACTCCAAGCAGCCGTTCTCGCTGCGCGAATGTTCAACCAACGCCAGCGCCAGTTCCAGCAATTTCATTCTGAACTCGGGACGCGCCTCGAATTTCGCGATCGTCATTAACATTAGCAATTCCCTCCATTCGCTTACTTGGCGTAAGCTCGGTCAATCGCACCACGTTTATTCCCCAACTCTTATAAGAATCAGAAACAAGAAGACCGATCTTTGGGGACCGGTCTGGGAAACAGGATTAGGATTGGGGGGGTGGCTCTGATCCGAAATCCTGGATAGGCGCTATGCGGCAGGTTTTTGACCTTTATTCATTATCGCACGCCCCTCCTTTGGTGGTTATGGCCGGGTAATCCCGGTCTTTTTATTTCGAATATTATTTAACATTTGAAATTCCAGATCGCTAATTCGCAAAAGCCTTGAGGGTAAATCCTCGAAATTACTTTGCTGACTCTAATCGCTGCAATTTAATTAAGGTTAACGCGAACCAAGAATGACGGTACATTATACAGGGTATATTTGATACTGCAAGTTTTTTGGCTACTGAATTGTATTCGTCAATATTTCATAACGAAGTTACCTTGATTATGACATTTTACGCAGTTGCTTACGCCGCACTGCCGCCAACCCGGTTACTATCAGCGCGGTAATAATGAGCAATAGCGAAATCCCCGGTTCACTTAACCCCTGGGGATAAATGAGCAGCATCAATCCCAGTCCAGTCATCATGGTTCCCGACAGCAATTTCAGCAACCGCCCCTCCCGTTCCTGGAGTTTTCGCGAACCCAGCGTCCAGGTAAACACCAGAACAATCGCCAGCAAGGGCAGGACATAGATCAGGTTATAAAACGCCAGATACAGATAATACGCGCTGGCGGATAAATCGTTCAGGGTCAGGGTCCGGGTATACACCATCGGGAATCCTGCAGTGCAAAGTAGCTCATAACTATTGGCGACGATAGCCAACATTGCAGTTCCAAGGAGCAGTCCCGGCAAACGATCGCCCCCTACCAGTTCCCGCATTCGCTTGAACAGTCTTGGCTTGGCCTGAGCGGAAATACTTAATGACGGTCCCTGCTGCAAGGTCAGAAAGTCCTTGATATTCAACCCGCCTATGACCACCGCCAGCAAGCCGGCCAGCAGGGTGATCCATTGCAATTCGCCCAGCCACAGAAAGACATTCAGCCAGGCCGCCATGAACATGAAATAGATAATCCCGGAAAAGAAAATGAACACGCCTCCGATCAGGAACATGCGCTGGCGGTTGCGGGCATGAACCAGGAGACTGAGCAAAAACAGCAGGACGAAGAACGCGCAGGGATTGAAAGCATCCAGACCCGCTAATACCACCGTCAGTGCGGGCAGCGACCATGCGCTCGGATCGAGCGCGCCGATCAACGGCAGATCCAGAGGTGATTCATCGGCAGTCGTTATGCCAGGCGTTAAAATTTCGCGGGTTTCCGCAGAGGCGTTAGGTTGTGAGTAACGATGGTGGCATTCTTCCAGTTGCTGGCGCAGTAGACGGTTGGTAGTATCTGGGTCAAAACCGGTGAATATCTTCCCGCAGAACAGGAATGCTGGCACGGCCTGGGCGGATTCACCCAGCGCCTTGGCCATCCGGCTGTAGTGCAACCCGCCTGCCATGTCGCGGTTCAGGTTATAGCTGCGTAAATCCAGCCAGGGATAATCAGCGGGCAATGCCTCAATAAATGGTCGCGCCTTGCGGCAATGGGGGCAGGTTTGCGTCCAGAAGAAATATAACTGAATGCGCGGTTGATCAGTCGCAGTGCGCGTAACCCACCACTCTTCCGGGGCGGCTAGATCTGCTTGGACGAACACGGCCAGACAGAACAACAGCGAACCCGGCAATAATCCAGTTGCAACCCGGTTAAAACAATTTTTTCCTATTACTTGCAGCATGTTGGACATTTGAAAAACGCCCTTGCCTCCGACCCGTGATCAGGCAGTAGCCGAATCTAGGTGTCTGCCTAATACCCGCCTCAAGGCTCCAACCGCTCCAGCAACCAACCCCCCTCTTTCCGCAGGCGATAGCGCAAGCGGTCGTGCATCCGGCCATGACGACCCTGCCAGAATTCCAGCATTTCCGGCTTCACCCGATAGCCGCCCCACTGGTTCGGCATTGGAATATTGTCGTCGGAGTACTGGGCGGCCAACTGCTGATAACGCTCCTCCAGAATCTGACGGTTGGCCACCACCTGGCTTTGCCGCGAAGCCAGCGCGCCCAGGCGGCTCTCACGCGGACGGGTTATGAAATAAGATTCTGATTCAGAAGGTGAAACTTTGTTAGCGATCCCCTCGATGCGCACTTGCCGCTCCAGCTCCAGCCACAGGAACACCAGCGCGGCATGGGGATTTTCCGCGAGTTGCTGGCCCTTGTCGCTGCGATAGTTGGTGTAGAACACGAAACCATCAATATCACAATCCTTGAGCAGCACGACGCGTGCAAATGGACGTCCGGTGCGATCAGCGGTAGCCAGCGTCAAGGCGTTCGGTTCAGGCAACTCGGCTTTGATCGCTTCGTCCAGCCAGCGTTGAAATTGCCGGATGGGATCGGGATCGACCTCGGCTTTGGTTAAAGCGCCCAGGGAATATTCCTGACGCAGTTCGGCAAGGGATTGACTCATGATGACGGAACTCCGGGTCTGAACACTTGGAAAACGGGTATCTTATCCTAATTGGTTTTAGATATTCATCCGCTTCGCTGGCCTGTTGCGAGGGGAGCACTATCCTGGGTCTTTGGGAAAACTCAGCAGATGCGCGGCAGGGGATCATCCTCTAATTCCGGGAGAACTCTCTCACCGCCCAGACTCGTCTGTAGAATGACGCGCGCTGCGCCCAGTTCGATCACGCCCATGACGCAGGCATCGCTAAAGCCGATCTGTTGCAACACTGCAACAGCGGGTTCGGCGTCTTCCAGACTTAATGCGGCCACAACCCGGCCTTCCGAGGCCAGATAATAGGGGTCATAGCCCAGGATTTCGCAGACTCCCCGCACCTCCTGGCGCACCGGCAAGTGTTTCTCGAACAGACGCACAGTAGCGCCCGTAGCTGAAGCGATGTCATGCGCAACCGTGGCGACGCCGCCGCGCGTGGGATCGCGCATGAACCGCAATCCCGGCCATTGCAGCAAGGATTCCGTGACCGGCGCTACGTTCGTTGCATCGGACAATAAACTCCCGGAAAGCCCGAATTGTTCTCGAGCCAGCATAACCGCCGTTCCATGATCGCCTACTGTACCGCTCACTATCAGCCGATCGCCCGGTTGGATGCGTTCGAGGCCAAGTTCGATTCCACGACGGCGCTCGCCGATGCCCGTCGTCGCCAGATATAGACCGCCCCCTTGGCCATGCCGAACCACCTTGGTGTCTCCCGCCAGAATGCGGACGCCGCAGTTCCCGCAGGCGTGAGCGATGGAGCGGCTGACGCGCTCCAGCACCGCCATTTCCAGACCTTCCTCGATGAAGACGTTTAAGCTCAGATAGCGCGGCGTAGCGCCGGAAACGGCCAGGTCGTTGACCGTGCCATGCACCGCCAGACTGCCGATGTCCCCGCCGGGAAATTCCAGCGGCTCGACAGTAAAACCATCGGTAGTGATCAGCCAGTCCGATCCGGGCGCATTCAGCGGCAGTCGAGCCGCATCCACATGGGTATCCAACTGGTTGCCTAGCGCTCGGGCAAAAATCTCGTCGATCAGCTCGCGCATCAAGCGTCCGCCATTGCCATGAGCCAAGGTGATGCGCGCGCCAGTAGGGGTTCTGTTTTTGCTCATGGATGCCAACCACTCTGCAGGTCACTATAATAAATTTAAGAATACACGCATTTGACTTGAGGAGTCACCGATCATGTGTCTGGCCATTCCCATGCAGATTACGCAAATCAACGGTTTCGAGGCGCGCTGTTCCGCCAAAGGCGTCATGCGCCAAGTCAGCCTCTTCATGTTGCAGGATGAGCCGATCGGCATTGGGGATTGGGTGCTGATCCATGTAGGCTACGCCATTCAGAAAATCAGCGCTGAAGAGGCCCGGGAATCCTGGGAGCTGTTCGATGAACTGCTGGCCGGGGAAGAAATGAGTGCATGAACTCTCCCTGTGCCAGAATATCATCGATCAGCTCACCGACTTAGCCAAACTCCATGACGCAGTCGCAGTCGCGCGGATCGAGGTCCGAGTGGGCGCGCTCTCCGGAGTCGAAGCGCAGTTGTTGCGCAACGCTTTTACCCTGATCCAAGCGGGAACCATTGCCGAAACGGCGGAACTGATTACAGAAGAAACAGCGCCCCGCGTGACCTGTCGCACGTGCGGCGCGGAATCCGAAACCTTGCCCAATAACCTGAGTTGCCCGGTCTGCGGGAATCTTGATACGAAATTGATTGACGGGTATGAACTGATCCTCGCGCGGGTTGAACTTGTCAGAAATGAAGACTGATCGCTATGTGTAATACCTGTGGATGTAATATCACTGACGGCAATCGCCATCTGCTGAGTCCTCCTCCAAATCGCGCCGCGCAGATTTCCACCCCGGAGAAGATTCTGAACGGTTTGTTGGACCATAATGATCAGCAGGCCCGGATCAATCGAACCCGGCTTGATGCGCAAGGCGTGTTAACCATCAATCTGATGTCTTCGCCTGGTTCCGGCAAGACGTCGCTGCTGGAGTCCACCATTCGCACGTTGCAGGGCAAGCTGCGCATCGGCGTTATCGAGGGTGATCTGGAAACCGAGAATGACGCCGACCGCATCCGCGCGCTGGATGTTCCAGTCCACCAGATTACGACCGGCACGGCCTGCCATCTGGACGCGCACCTGATTCATAGCGCGCTCGATCGACTGGATTTAACCAAACTGGATCTTCTGTTCATCGAAAATGTCGGCAACCTGGTATGTCCGGCCAGCTTTGATCTGGGCCACCACCGCAATGTAATTCTGCTCTCAGTGACTGAGGGCGATGACAAGCCGGCCAAGTACCCGGTCATGTTCCGCGCCGCCGATCTGATGTTGATCAGCAAGACCGACCTTTTGCCTTATCTTACCGAGTTCTCGCCGGTCCGGGCGGAACACTGTTTGCGTCGCCTGGCTTCGACTGCGCCTGCTTTGCATCTGTCGGCCCGATCGGGAGAAGGGCTGGCCGACTGGTTCGGGTGGTTGGCGGCGGAAATAGATCACTACCGCGAGTTGCTGAAAGAGCGCCAGACCTTGACGCCACGGGTTGAATCCGAAGGTCGCAGGCTCCATGCGCCGGGTCCCCAAATCGTCTTCAGGCCCCTCGCCGCGACGACCTGAAAATCCACTGTTGGAGAGTCGCTCATGTCTCATCGCGCCCAGGACTGGTTGGAAAAAATCCGGGACCTCGAATTACCCCACCCCGTTCGCATCATGAATGTCTGTGGCGGCCACGAGCGCTCGATTGCCATGGCGGGCCTGCGCAGCCTGCTGCCAGAAAACATTCGCCTAATCCCTGGGCCGGGCTGCCCGGTATGTATTTGTCCCGAAGAAGACATTTATCAGATAATTCAATGGGCTTTGCGGGAACCAGCGACTCTGGTCAGTTTCGGCGATATGCTGCGGGTGCCAGTGAATGCGCCGCATGGCGAGGTTCGTTCGCTGGAGGAAGCCAAGGCGGCGGGCGCAGATATCCGGCCTATTGCTTCGCCACGGGATGCGCTGGAAATAGCCAGAACGTGTCCAGAGCGGTCAGTCATTTTTCATGCCGTCGGTTTTGAAACAACCCTAGCGCCGATTGCAGCCCTGATCGCCGAAGGGCTGCCGGACAACTTGTTTCTACTGATAAGCGGTCGGCTGACCTGGCCAGCCGTGGCGATGCTGCTGGAATCGGGCGATGCCGGTTTGGATGCTCTGATTGCACCGGGCCATGTCTCTACGGTGATGGGACCCGAGGAGTGGGATTTCGTGGCGACGCGCCATCATATTCCCACGGCGATTGCCGGGTTCACACCGGACAGCCTACTGGCGGCGATTTACACAGTACTTGGACAGGCGTTGGATGGCGAACCCAAGCTGGAGAATTGTTATACGGTGGCGGTGAAGCCCGGCGGTAACTCCGTGGCCCGGCGCTGCCTGAGCGAGTGTTTCGACGTGATCGATGCGAACTGGCGCGGGATTGGAACGATTCCCCGTTCTGGCTACGCGCTCAAGGCGCGTTATGCAACGCACGACGCCCGGCAACACTTTCCTGAAGAGCAAGATACAGGCCGCCGCCGGGTCGGGGACATGCCGCCCGGTTGCGATTGCGCCCGCGTCGTGCTGGGCAAAGTCACGCCCCCGGAGTGCCGCATCTACGGTTCGCCTTGCACGCCGCGCACGCCGATCGGCCCGTGCATGGTCTCGGACGAGGGGGCTTGCCGCATCTGGTGGGCGTCGGGTATTCGTGAACGCGCAACATCTCCCGCCGAGTCCGTCGCAGCCTGAGCGCATGGTTAAAGCGCGGGCAATATGACTGGATCGGGGATTGCGCAACGCATTCGGATTCAGGGCCGGGTTCAGGGCGTTGGATTTCGTCCTTTCATTGGCCGATTGGCCCAGCGGCTGAGACTGCGAGGATGGGTGCGAAATCGCAGTGGGGACGTTGACATTCATGTCGAGGGCGAACCGGCTCGACTCGCTGAATTCGTTCGCGCCCTGTGCGCGGAAGCGCCGCCCTTAGCTTGTCCCGAAACACCTGCTGTCGAGGATACGGAGTTTCTTGGCTACCCGGAATTCACCATCCGCGAGAGTGAAGCTGGCGAATCCAGACCGATCGTCATTCCGCCCGATTATTTTGTTTGCGCGGATTGCCTGCGGGAAATGGCCGACTCCGCTGCCCGTCGCTACCGTTATCCGTTCACCAACTGCACCCAGTGCGGGCCGCGCTACACGATCATCGACCGGTTGCCCTACGACCGACCCAATACGGCGATGACCTGTTTCCCGCTCTGCGCCGATTGTCAGGCGGAATATGACAATCCTGCCGATCGCCGCCATCATGCCCAGCCCCTGGCCTGTCCCCGCTGTGGGCCTGTGCTGGAATTCCGAGGAGAGGGATTAGCGCCCGTAACCGGTAACGAGGCGGTGCTGACGGCTTGCATCTGCGCTTTGCAGGCGGGCCTGATTGTCGCTGTCAAGGGTATCGGCGGCTATCACTTGATGTGCGACGCGCGCTCCGACCCAGCGGTGCAACGGCTGCGGGAACGCAAGCATCGGCCCTGGAAACCGTTGGCGGTGCTGGTTCCCGAAGATTGGCTATTCAACGACAGTATGAGAGCGAAGATCGCCGCGCCCAACGATGTGGCGCTGGCCTGCCTGCGTTCGCCGTTACGCCCCATTGTGCTTGCACCGAAATCGCCCACTGCCGTACTTACCCCATCGATCGCGCCCGGATTGGGGGAGATCGGTCTGATGCTACCTTACAGCCCGTTGCACCATTTGCTACTAACCGATTTCGGCGGGCCACTGGTCGCTACCTCGGCGAATATCAGCGGCGAGCCGGTGTTGACCGACGCTGAAAGCGTGGAAAGACGGCTTGGTGCGGTGGCTGACGCTTTCCTGCATCACAACCGGCCGATTCGTCGTCCCGCCGACGACTCGGTGTTTCGGATAATCGGCGGCATTCCCCGGCCGCTGCGTCTGGGCCGAGGTCTGGCGCCGGTCGAACTACGGCTGAAGACGCCGGTCAGTCGCCCCACTTTGGCGCTGGGCGCGGATCTCAAGAACACCATTGCCTTGGCCGTAGAAGACCGCGCACTGATCTCGCCACATCTTGGCGATCTCGGCGCGCCCCGCAGCCTGGATGTGTTCGAGCAAGTCATCGAAGATCTGTGCCGGCTTTATGCGGTTACCCCTGAACGAATCGTTTGCGACGCCCATCCTGACTATTTCTCAAGCCGCTGGGCGCGGGGCCGGGGCATTGAGATTCAGCGCATTTTTCATCACCACGCCCACGCTTCGGCGCTGTTCGGCGAATTCACCCTGAAAAAACCGATTTTGGTGTTCACTTGGGATGGATTGGGATTTAGCGAAGACCAGACGCTCTGGGGCGGTGAGGCGCTGCTGGGGATGCCCGGACAGTGGCGGCGGGTCGCCAGCCTGCGCCCGTTCCGCTTAATTGGCGGTAACCAGGCGAGCCGCGATCCTTGGCGGTGTGCGTTGGCGATGTGCTGGGAAGCCGGTCTGGATTGGCCGGACAGACCTGTTGAAAGCGGTTTGGTGCGGACAGCTTGGCAGCGCGAGATCAATTGTCCGGTGACTTCGTCGGTTGGCCGCTGGTTTGACGCTGCCGCCGCATTGATCGGCATCGCACAAACACAGAGCTATGAAGGGCAAGCCGCGATGGCTTTGGAAGCGTGCAGTATGGCCTCTCGGGAATTCGTCGAGATGCCGTTGTATTGCGATGAAGGAGTCTGGCGTGCTGACTGGTCGCCGCTTTTACCAATGTTAATGGATGGAGAAAGAACCCGCGAGGAACGCGCGACTGGTTTCCACGCCAGCCTGGCCAAACTCATGCTGCGCCAAGCTGAACGAATCCGGCAGGCGCATGGCGTCCAGCAGGTCGGTTTCGCCGGCGGCGTTTTCCAGAACCGCCTTCTGACCGAACAGAGCATATTGCTGCTTTCAGAAGCCGGGTTCGAGACGCTGTTACCCGGGCGTCTTCCGGTCAACGACGCCGCCATCAGTTTTGGCCAGATAGTAGAGTCTGCTGTGGAGCGGGAATAAAGCTACAATCTCCTCGCTACCCCGAATGCGGCAAAGTCGGCTACACTGTCGCCAATCCGTATCTGCGAACCGACCAGCGCCAGCGCGCTTAACACCGATTGATTCCCCGCATGACGAGAAGCTCCATGTCAACGCAGGAACCTTTTAACAGAGCCGAAGAACATTTGCCCTTCTCCGCTGGCCAAGTGATTTTCCAGCAAGGCGAACCGGGCGATACTTTGTATATCGTGGCTGAAGGCCAGGTCAATATTTGGGTGGACAGCCAAGTCATTGAAACCCTTGGCGCCGGGGATATCCTGGGTGAAATGGCGCTCATCGAGGATCGCCCGCGCAGCGCCAGCGCCATCGCTGCCACCGACTGTTTGCTGGTTCCCGTCACCCGTCAGCATTTCCTCACCCTTATTCAACGCACCCCCCTGTTTGCTATTCAGGTGATGCGCACTCTGGCGAATCGCCTGCGCCGCACCACACAACAACAGAGGCATTCATGATCCAAGCCGCGATTGCCTACCCGGACGAGCTGGAATCGCCCAACGAAACCCTGGTCGCCAACTATCCCGTCGACGAAACCGGTTATGACGAGATGTGTTCAGCGCCGGGCGTATTGCGTCCTCATTGGCAAGCGATCGCTAAATCGCTGGAAGAAATCGGCGGCGAGGAACTGGAGCGCCGTCACGGTGAGGTGCAACGTCTGTTACAAACCGACGGCGTCACCTACAACACGTATGATGATCTACGCAGTTCGCAGCAACATTGGCTGGTCGACCCCATTCCGCTGTTGATGACAGGTGAAGAATGGAGCGAGCTGGCGGCTGGACTGGAACAGCGCACCCGGTTGATGAATGCGCTGCTGGCGGATTTATACGACCAGCGACTGGCGATTCGTCAAGGCTGGCTGCCTCCGGAATTAATTTATCCACATCCTGGATTTCTCGCGCCCTGTCATCAATCGTTGCCGGCTGGACAACGTGAGCTGATTTTTCATGGCATCGATCTGGCGCGTGGACCGGACGGCGTGTTTCGGGTCTACGGTGACCGCACGCAGTCACCCTCCGGCGCCGGTTACACGCTGGAGAACCGCATTATCCTGGCGCGGGCGCTACCGATGCTCTATCGCGACGCCCCGCTGCGCCGCCTAGCTAGTTTCCTGGAAACCGAACGCGCCACCTTGGCGGGATTAGCGCGCCACCATTCGGAAAACCCGCATGTGGTGCTGTTGACGCCGGGTCCGAACAGTCCCGTTTATTTTGAACATGCCTACTTGGCCAATTATCTGTCGCTCAGCCTGGTCGAAGGCGAGGATCTGGTGGTGCGCGATGGCCGAGTCTGGTTGAAAACCCTGGGTGGATTGCAACCTGTCGATGTTATTTTGCGGCGAGTGCTTGACGCCTTTTGCGATCCCCTGGAATTACGCGGCGATTCCTTGTTGGGGGTGCCGGGACTCCTGCAAGCCGTGCGCGGCGGTCATGTGGTTCTGGCCAACGCTTTGGGCAGCGGCATTATCGAAAATCCTGGGCTCGCGGCGTTTCTGCCGTTGCTGTGCCGACAATTGCTTGGCGAGGATCTCAAGTTACCTTCATTGCCCACCTGGTGGTGCGGCAACCCCAGTGATCGCGATTATGTATTGAGTCATCTCGACCGTCTGGTGGTGCGTTCAATTTTGCCCAACGGACCCTATTGGGAAGGTTATCAGCTCGACGATACGCTACGGACCCAATTAATCGAACAGATACAGGCTAAGCCTTACCTGTTTGTCGCCCAGGAACCTCAGCCGCTATCGACCGCGCCGGTGCTGGAAGAAGGCAAGTTGCTGCCGCGCCCAGTGATGTTGCGCGGTTTTGTAGTAACTGAAGACGATGGCTATCGAGTCATGCCCGGAGGGTTAGCCCGCGTGTCCTCTGGACTGGATACCTTGCAAGCGGCTCTGCAAAAAGGCGGTATCAGCAAGGACTGGTGGGTGTTGGCGGAGACTCCACAGCGGCATGTCAGCCTGCTGCGTCAGGCTCACGGTCCGATTGTAGCCACTCGTGACGGCAGCGATCTGCCCAGTCGGGTTGCCGACAATCTGTTCTGGCTGGGCCGTTACTGTGAACGGTTCGATGGCACCGCGCGGTTGTTGCGGGAAGCGCTCGGTCGATTGCTGGAGTGGGAGCAGGATAATACTGATGAACGTTGTCTGGACGATTTATTTGAAGCGTTGGATATCCCAGTGCCGCCGGTGGCGGAATCGCCGCGCGCCCGGTTCTTTGCCTTGCGACAGACCTTGCTGAGTCTGCTACTGGCGTCCGAACATCCCGGCAGCATGGAGACCATTTTCAACGGCATGTTGCGCACGGGGCGGGCGGTGCGCAATCACCTGGGCGATGACGGTTGGCGGTTGTTGAATCGCTTGCAACACTGGGTGCAGGAACCGTCGCCGGGATTGGGCGCCCGACAGGCGCGGGAACTGCTGGAAGAACAACTGATGTTGGTGGCGGCATTCTGCGGACTGAACAACGAAACCATGCCGCATCATCAGGGGTGGCTGTTTTTTGACATCGGGCGCTATCTGGAGCGGGTGCTGCGCACGCTGGAGTTGTTCAAGCTGGCGTTCATCACTGCTCGTCATCCCGGCGTGCCGCTCTGGGAAGTGGTATTGACCATTACCGACAATCTGACGGTTTATCGGCGGCGCTATCGGTCCGCATTGCACCCGACGGCGATCATCGATCTACTGCTTTTTGATGAGGGCAATCCCCGCTCGGTCGGTTATCAACTGCGGCGACTGCAACGGCATATCGGTCGCCTGCAACAATCGGACGGCTCTCCCTATCGCAGCGCCGAAGAACGGTTGATTCTGGAAGCGATGTCTACCCTGCAACTGGCGGATATCGCGGCGCTGGCGACCCTCTCCCATGACAGCACCCATTCCAGCACCGAACTGGATCGATTGCTGGACGCCCTGCACACACCCCTGTCGGGTCTGTCCGACGCCTTGACCCATAGTCATTTCAGCCATGCTGAAGTGCCTCAGCAATTGATTACCATGTGACCATAAATATGCGGTACACCATTACCCACCGCACGATTTACCAATACAGCAGCGGTGTAGCGCTCTGTCATAACGAAGCGCGGCTGCTGCCGAGGGAAACCAACTGGCAACTGTGCCGGCCCAGTCAGATCCGGATCAAACCACGACCGGCGTTATCGGTCGAACGCCAGGATTTTTTCGGTAACCGGGTGCTGTACTTTGCGATTCAGGACATTCACCAAAAATTGGAAGTCACCGTCGCGACCGAGGTGCGCGTCCTCGATGAGCGTTTATTCGATGAATTCAGCCCCTCGCCACCCTGGGAGCAGGCGCGTCAAATGTTGCGGGAAGACCCCGATCCGGAAATTATCGAAGCCCGGCTGTTTCGGCTGGATTCGCCGTTTATAGCTGCCCATCGCGACTTTCGCGCCTACGCAGAACCCAGTTTTACTTCAGATCGCCCGTTGCTTGAGGCTGTAGCTGATTTAAACCAACGTATTTACGAAGATTTTACCTACGATCCGCATTTCACCACGGTCGCTACCCCACTCAACGAAGTGCTAAGCGAACGGCGAGGGGTTTGCCAGGACTTCGCGCATTTGGCTATTGCCTGTTTGCGCTCGCTGGGACTGGCGGCTCGCTACGTGAGTGGTTATCTGGAAACCCTTCCGCCGCCGGGCCAACCCCGGTTGATCGGCGCCGATGCTTCGCATGCCTGGTTGGCGGTGTACGTCCCCGGAACGGGATGGGCGGAATTCGATCCAACCAATAATTGTATGCCTCGCGAAAAGCATGTCACTGTGGCTTGGGGACGCGATTATGGCGATGTAGCGCCCTTGCAGGGGGTAATGACCGGTGGCGGCGCGCACACGCTCACAGTGTCGGTGGACGTAGCGCCCAATCCAGAACCTGTGAAGGCCAAGAGAGGCACAGCCTAAACGGGGACTGTCCCAGGGTCGTTTATCATTTTGTTGATTTAGAAAGCAACCGGTAGTGATAGGTAAGTAATGATGACTCGAATCTGGCGAATCGCCTTCAGTAGTCTGTTGTTGATTTTTATGATGATTCCTGGTCTGGTTTCAGGTGCGAGTCAAAAACTTGAGCCTCGGATTATTGGCGGCCGAGAAGCCACTGATTTTTATCCGTGGATGGCGGTTCTGGTATTTGCCTCAGAACCGGATGTTTACGATGGGTTCTTTTGTGGCGGATCATTGATCGCTGCAAACTGGGTAGCCACCGCCGCGCATTGTGTGGAGACTGAGTTGCCCAGCGAGCTGGATGTCGTGTTGGGCGTGCGCGACCTGAAGCAGGATTTAGCCAATGGAATTGGGCAACGCCTTGGCGTCAAGCGCATTGTTATTCACTCGCAATACGATGCAGGATCGAGCGATTTCGATATCGCTCTTCTGGAATTGCAGAAGGTCGCTAATGATGCGCCCATCCCGGTTTACAGTGGTCAGGATACCCTGGTTGGCCAAGAAGCGTTGATTCTGGGATGGGGGAATACTCAACGCCGGGGATGGCCGCAATATCCAGCGGTGCTGCAGGAAGCCTTCTTGCCGATTGTCGCTAACCCGGTTTGTGAGACGGCGTTGGCCTCTGAAGAGATTACTGACAACATGTTGTGCGCTGGTTATGCCAAAGGCGGCACGGATACTTGTCAAGGCGATAGTGGCGGACCGTTGCTGGTGAATCTGGGAGAGTACCAATTGGCGGGCATCACCAGTTGGGGGATCGGTTGTGGCCGGGCCGGCAAATATGGAGTCTATACGCGAGTAGCCAATTTCTCGGCCTTCATTCAGGACAGCCAGCATCGCGATTATTTCGCCTGCGCCGACATGAATGGCGACAATGCAGTCGACGCGCAGGATCAAAATCAAAAACGCACCGAAGTCAGAGATAAGTTCAGGCAGTGGCTGCAAGAGTGCTGGTCTACGCAGGCAGACTGTGGCGATGTCAACAGGGATGGCCGGGTCAACAACACCGATAGACGAGTGCGCCGGCAGGCTATGAATAACCAGTACTTCTATTGGCAGCAGAGTTGCTGGTACCCGGAACAGACCACGCCATAGCCTGGAGTAGCAGCGCAGATGTAAAAAAGGCCGCGTTTGCGGCCTTTTTTCGGTTCAAGATAATCCGCTATGAACCTTTCGGCAACAAGAGGGCAATGAAAGTCGCCGCAAAGATCGCGCTGGTAATGACGCCGCTGATGCTGGCGCCAAGAGCATGCGGTAGGACGACGACTCCGGGACCGACCGACTTCTGCGCGACTTTGGCGCAGGTAGGCACACAACTCACCCCAGCGATACCGGTCACCGGGTTGTATTTCTTGCCGGACAGGTAATACATCGCGTAGCCGCCTATAACGCCGCCAATCCCGGAAATCAGCAGCGCCAGGATGCCTAGCAGCAACAGTTTCACCACGATCGGATTTAGAATCGTACCGGCTTCACACAAGACGCCGAGCAACAGCCCCAGGAAGAATGTCGAGGCGTAGAGCACGGTGTTCGAGAAGAGTTCAAAGAAATAGGTTAATTCGCTTTCCCGAACCACCACCCCGATAAACAACGACAGGAACAATGGCGAAGCGACTGGAAACAGCAGGCTGAGCAACACACAGGCGATCACGGCAAACACCAGCTTTTGATTGGAGCTGATCGGTTTGGTTTTCTCCATAGGCATCGGTAATGCGCGAAGCCGCTCAGGAATCATCAGCTTAATCAGATACGGATATCCACCGTAAGTCAGCCCCAGATACAGGTAAGCCACCACCGTAATCGGCACGAATAAATCCCGCGCCAGTTGCAGCGAGGTGAACAGCACCATCGGCCCATCGGCGCCGCCGATGGTCGCTACCGCCGCTGCTTGCCCCGGCGTCAGCCCCAGCGCTACCGCAATTGGATATACAAAGACCGTACCCAATTCGGCGAACAGGGCGACGAACATGCTCTGAAAGGGGCGGGCCATCACGAAGCCCACATCCAGCAGCGTACCGATGCCCATGAAGACCAGGCAGGCAATCAGACCGTTGCTGAACATGAACGTGTAGATCGGTTGCAGCCAGTTGATCTGCAGGATATTGACCAGCGCCCCCGTGTCCGAAGCCAGCGGTGCGACGAACAGGGTGCCAGGCAACTGTTGCGCCTGCCCAGCGGCGATGCTCATGCCGGTCGCCGGATCGTAGGCCGAGAAGAACATGACGCCCGCATTAATGGTAGCCATGCCCAGGCCCATGGGAATCATCAGCAGGGCTTCCAGCACTCCCTTGCGTCCCAGATACAGCAGGACGACGCCCAGCGCCATGAGAAAAATACGGCCAAAGGCGATCTTGGGATCCGTGGAGAACCCTTGCACCAGGGTGTTAATGCCCTGGAAGATATCGAGAAAATTCAGGGATTCCATAATGGAACGCTCCCGGCCATCAGCCGATGGTTAACAAGACCTGTCCGGCATCCACCGGATCGCCCGGCTTGACTGCGACATGGGTTACTTTGCCGCCATGCCGGGCGACGACGTGGGTCACCATTTTCATGGCTTCCAGGGAGACCAGTTTGTCGCCTTCGCTGACCGCCTGACCGACGCTGACATGTACGGTTTGCACCACGCCGCCCAGCGGCGCGACCTCGTCGCCCGGACCAGCAGATGCTCCAGGCGTCGGTGCAGCGGCGGGTGGCGGTGCAGTCGGCACCGGCGCTGCCGGTTGTGGCGCGACGCTCATGCTGCCGGGTTCCGGGTACAAACTCTGAGCGCCTTCAGTTGAAAGGTCTTCGACGGCAACAATGTACTGTTTGCCTTCAACAGTGATACGGAATTTCTTCTCCATGGATGTTTTCTCGCAGGAAAGGGTAAGGGATAGGGCGATTGAAAATCATTCGGGTGAAATCAACGGGAGCGTGGCGCGTGCGATGTGTGATGAACCGAGCGCGCTTCGGCAGTCCAACTGTAGCCTCGGGCGGGCGCTTCAATACGGACAATGCGGTGTGCGCCAAACATCGCTGCGACCGCCGCTGTGATCACCGCCAGGTGTTCCGGTGAAATACCGGCGACCGCCACCGGTTGCGGCGGCGCAACCGGTTTGGCTGCGGTCGCGGGCGCAGGCGCGGTCGTTTGTTGCGATAAGGCCCAAACAATGCCGCGAATAACCAGAGCAACCAGCATCGAGACGACGATCACGATGCCGTAGATCACGAGGATGTCGCCAATGGCGTCCATCGTAGTGTAGGTGTTCATCGATAAATTTCCGTTAAGTGGTCAGCGCGCCGATTAAAGCGGGATGTCGCCATGTTTCTTGGCGGGCCGCAGTTCACGCTTGGTCAGCAACTTGCGCAGCGCCAGGGCAATCGTGGCCCGGGTGTCAGCCGGTTCAATCACGTCTGTGATGTAGCCGCGTGAGGCCGACATGTACGGCGAGGCGAACTTGGCCCGATATTCCGCCGCCAGCTCAGCCGCCTTGGCCTTGCGATCTTCGGCAGCCTTGAGTTCGTTGCGATAGAGAATATTGACCGCGCCTTCTGCGCCCATTACCGCGATTTCAGCGGTGGGCCAGGCGAACACGAGATCGGCGCCCATTTCCTGGGCGCACATCGCCAGATAGGAGCCGCCGTAAGCTTTACGCAGGATGATGGTAATCTTGGGTACGGTCGCTGATGCGTAGGTGTAGAGCATCTTCGCGCCGTGGCGGATAATGCCGCCGCGCTCTTGCTCGATGCCGGGCAGGAAGCCGGGTACATCGACCAGCGTCACCAGGGGGATGTTAAAGGCGTTGCAGAACCGGATGAACCGGGCGCCCTTATCGGAAGAGTCGATATCCATGGCCCCGGCTTTGACCATTGACTGATTGGCGAGGACGCCGACAACAATCCCCTGGATGCGAGCGAAACCGACCACGATGTTGCCCGCCCAACCGGCGTGGACTTCCAGGAACTGACCATTATCCACCAGACGCTTGATGACCGGTTGCACGTCCATGGGTTCCGAGGAGGTCTCTGGGATCAGCGCATTGATGCCTTCATCTGAGGACAGATCGAGATCGGGATAGGGCCGATGCGGCGGGTCCTCGGTGTTGTTGGAAGGCAAATAGCTGAGCAGGGCCTTGGCGATCTGGATGGCGTGGCGGTCATCGTCGGCGACAAAATGCACGTTGCCGCTGACGGTGGCGTGCATCTGGGCGCTACCGACTTCGTCCAGACTGGTCGTGCGACCGGTGACCGCCTTGATTACCTCGGGGCCGGTGATAAACATATAGGCGTTCTGCTTGGTCATGATGATGTAATCCATCAGGGCCGGCGAGTACGACGCGCCGCCCGCGCAGGGACCGGCGATGATAGCGATTTGCGGCACTACGCCTGAAAGCAGTACGTTCTGGTAAAACACTTCACCGTAACCGGATAGCGCGTCGACCGCCTCCTGAATACGCGCGCCGGCGGAGTCCTTGAAAGCCACTACCGGGACACCGATTTTCAACGCCAGTTGCATGGACTGCACGATCTTCTTGGCGTGCATCTTCCCCAGAGTGCCGCCCATGACCGTGAAGTCCTGACTGAACGCGGCGACAGGCCGGCCGTCAACAAAGCCGGTGCCGACAATCACGCCGTCGGAGGGCAGTTCCTTGTCGGCCAGGCCAAAATGCTTAGCGGCGTGTTTGGCGTGAGTTGCGATTTCCTGGAAGGTGTCCGGCTGAAACAGGGCCAGCAAGCGTTCGCGGGCGCCCATCAGACCCTTGGCGTGTCGCTCCTGGAGTTTGTCCTCGCCGCCGCCGGCTAATACTTTGGCGCGGCGTTCCCGCAAAATTTCAAGCTGTTTTTCGGAGAGCATGAACGGTCCTCGTGATGGTTCAAGTCGATCGACAAATTGACGGTCAATAATCCGCGTCCCGCGCTCGGGCCGCGCGGGGCTGGTTATCTTTCTTCAGTGAGACGCGGGGGAACGGCCTGGGCAAGGCGCTGATGATGGCAGAGCATTCACCGCCATCCACGCTGACCCGTTCCAGCCAAACATTTTGATATAGGGTAGCTGAAATCCCGACAAACGCGAGAGCCAGCGTTGTTGAAATGTGAATGCCTGTCCTGTGTCATCGGGGAATTTACGAGCACAGGGCCTGCGCAGTTTCCCGCAGGGTTTGACTGTTGATGGCGGCATGATAGTGGGCGCTGAAATCCGAGCCGCGCAACGCCTTTTTGATCATGCTTTCCAGATTGGGGCGCTTGTCTTCGGGATTCGGGCCACTGCCCAGACCGCCGCCAAACTCGACAATGCAAGTGACGCCATCGTGAAAAGCCGTTTCCAGATTATCGATCCAATGGACCGGATGGAACAATTGGAAGAAAAGCCGGGTCTTGATGGCCGCCGGATCGGGGTCATGGTAAGCGCCGGTATTGTTGGACAGAACGCGAATGGTTGGGACGTTCATCTCGGCGCTATCCAGCGCTGGACGGAAATGCAGGGCCGCAGTAATCATATAGAAGGTGTGAAACGCGCCTTCGGTCTTGAGGCGGGTGGGCCGCTTGCGCGGGAAATGCGTATGCGCATCTTCGGTTAATCGATCCAAATCTTCGCTCAGTCCGCCGACCACGATTTGATCGAGCAGATTACGCGCGGCGATTACACAATAGTGTTTTTCAGCCAACGGGCCAATGTTATCCAAGTGCAGGGGAAAGGCTAGCATTTCGCCGTTGCCGTAGTCGCCCATGCATTCGCCGCGCTTTTGCACCAATCGCAAGGCTGTATCAAAGCTCAAAGCCCCAGCGGCGACCAGCGCGCAGTATTCGCCCAGGCTATGGCCGGCGGCCAGCACAGGTTGCACTTGGTGATCGGTTAACTCATGGAAGATGCTTAAACAGGCCAGCGAATGAACCAACAGGGCGGGTTGTGTGTAGCGGGTCAGCTTGAGTTCTTCTTCCGGTCCTTCTTGGCAAAGTTTGACAAGATCGTAGCCCAGAATATCGTTGGCCTGCTCGTAGAGTTGCCGGGCGGATGGAAAATCGCGGATCAAGTCGCTGCCCATGCCAACATACTGGGAGCCCTGTCCGGGAAAAATGAACATGATGTGCTGATCCTGACTCGACACGGCGATGCGCTCCTGTGGGGAGTAGTGAAAACAAGCGCGCAAAGATACGGACAAGTCGCAGACAAGGCAAGGTGTGTTTGGAGCGACATTCCATAGCGGAGGCTGAAATCTCCAGGCTGTTCAAAGCGGGAGCCTTATCCCGAAGGAGGGAGAAGGCGTTTTTTCAACCCTCATCCGCCGGACGATGGGGACACTCCGCACGGACGCAGTGACCGTAAAGAATCAGCCGATGCTCAGCCAGTTCAAAACCGAGCTGTTGTGCGATAGCCTTCTGTCGCCGCTCGATTTCCTGGTCACAAAATTCCTCAATCCGTCCGCATTCCAGGCACAGAATATGATCGTGATGCACCCCCTGATCGAGTTCGAACACGGACTGGCCACTCTCAAAGTGATGACGCTTGACCAGGCCAGCCGCTTCAAACTGGGTAAGCACCCGATACACGGTCGCCAAACCGATCTCCTCGCCGGAATCGGCCAGTGATTGGTGAATGGCATCCACGGTCAGGTGCGTATTGCCTGGATGTTGCAACATATTGAGGATTTTGATGCGCGGCAGGGTGACCTTCAGGCCGGCCTGCTTGAGTTCTTTAGACCCCATGCGGAATTCTCCCGGGATTTCGCTTACCCACCCGTTGCCGTTGTACGTTATGATGTGATTCTCGTTCATCAGCAACCCGGATCCTGTTTTCCATGTCTGATCTTTCCCTGCGCGCCACCATCGTCTTGCTTCTGACGCTGATGGCTGGTTGTGAATCGTTCGTTCCCAGCTTCTACACCGTCCCGGTTCGTCAGGGCAATTACATTGACCCAGCGCTCGTTACTGAGTTGCGCCCCGGCATGACCCGGCAGCAGGTTCAGCGCATTATGGGAACGCCTTTGGTCACTGATCCCTTTCATCAGAATCGCTGGGATTACTACTATCAATACGGCAAGGGCAACAAAATTGCCGAGCAACAGCGCGTTACTCTGTTTTTCAGCGGCGATGCGCTGGATCGCATTGACGCTGAAGATTGACGACTAACCGTTTTCCGGCTCCAGATCGCCGCCGCCCCGGCGCATCCGCTTGCCTTCGGCAGCGCGTTTCTTGCGCACTTCCTTGGGATCAGCCAGCAAGGGACGGTAAATTTCGATCCGGTCGCCGGTACGGACGGGCGCTGACAATTTGCTGAGCTTGCCGAAGACGCCGACCTTGACAGTCTGGAGTTGAATCTCCGAAAACTGCTCCTGAATCCGTGACTGAACGATCGCCTGCTCCAGAGTGGCGCCCTCCAGCAATTCGACCGGGATAATCACCTGCCGATCGGGCCGGGCATAAGCGACTTCAGCCCGGATCGTCGCTGGATTGGGAAGATTATCTTTTGCCATATAAATCAACCGCCCGTTTGCAGAAAGCATCTACCAGCGAATTGGCGATTTGCTTGAAGACGGGTTCAACAACCTTGCGCACCAAGGCGTTGGAAAACTCGAATTCCATATCCAGCGATACCTTGCAGGCGTCGGCGCGTAAGGGTTCAAAGCGCCAATAGCCTTCCAGACGCTGGAAAGGGCCTTCCAACAAGCGGATGTCGATCATTTTGTATTTCTGCATCCGGTTGCTGGTCGTAAAGGTCTTATGCACACCGCCCTTGGCCATTTCAATCGTCGCCCGCAGCGCATCCTCGCCGCATGGGGCGACATGAGCGGAGCGACACCAGGGCAGGAATTGGGGGTAGCTTTCGATATCATTGACCAGGTTATACATTTCCGCCGCTGAATACATCACCAGCGCGCTTTTTTTGACCGTCGCCACCATTCAATCTCCATTACGGGGTCTTATCGTTCGGGGATTGGACTCTTGAACGCCAGTTTGATTGAATCCGTGTTGATCCTCAAGCATCGTGTGTGCGGGGTAGGATGAAGCCAATTATACCCACGCTCATCTCCACCACTCACGCTCATCTCCACCGCTTGTCTGAAGCAGTTTGGCAAACCTAATGCATTAATTAAATTTTTGCTGATTGATGGCATAGCCGGTCCTGAATTGTCTGAATCATTGATATTTGATTTTGAAGCTGGAGGAAATGACTTATGGGACATCATCAACCCCCAACGACGGCGCTGTGGAGCAGACTGCTGGCCGTCATTCTGGCCTTAACGGTCGTTACGGCATGGGCGGAGACGCCCACCATCGAAGACTTATCGCCCGAAGATCGTGCGGCGCTCAATCAGGGTCACGCCATCGAGGTCATCGTCGAGTTTGACCAGACCGAAGCGGCGAACATGGCTGCGGAGCACAAGCGACTCGCTGGATTACGCTACGAGGACGCCGCCATTGTGGCCGAGCGCGCGCGAAGTTATCGGCGGCAAAAAGAGAGAGCTTTGGCCGCGCTGGCGGCAGAGGCGCTGACCATACAAAACGACTACGAATACTTGCCTCTGTTTACAGCCCGAGTGCGTTCTCCAGCTGCTTTGAGAGCTTTGTTGCGCCAGGATGGCGTCAAGGCCGTGCATTCCAATATCAGGTTACGTCACATGTTGCGGGAAAGCTTGCCCCTCATTCGGCAACCGGAAGTAATTGCTCAAGGCGGAGGCGGGGCCGGAGCGACGGTCGCCGTGCTGGATACTGGCGTGGATTATTCAAAACAGGATTTCGGCAGTTGCGCAGCGCCGGGCGGAGTCTGCAAGGTGGTTTACGCGCAGGATTTCGCGCCTGACGACGGAGCGCTGGATGATAACGATCATGGCACCAATGTGGCGGGCATTGTGCTGGGCGTTGCGCCCAGCGCCCGGATCGCTGCTCTCGATGTGTTCCGAAGCGACGGGTTTGCTTACTCGAACGATATTATTGATGCGATCAACTGGGCGATCGCCAACCGGGATACCTATAACATCGTGGCGATGAATCTCAGTCTGGGCGGCGGCGAATCGTCCTCGCCCTGTGCCAATGATCTGTTCGCCACTCCTATTGCTAATGCTCGCGCCGCCGGCATTCTGGCCGCGATCGCCTCGGGTAACGAAAATCTCAAGGATGCCCTTGGCAGCCCGGCTTGCGTTCCGGCGGCGGTTTCCGTGGGGGCGGTCTACGATAGCGCGCAAGGCAACCGGTCTTGGGGCGACTGTGCGGATCGTCCCACCCAGGCCGATCAGGTCACCTGTTTCTCCAACAGCGCCAGTTTTCTGACCCTACTGGCGCCGGGCTCAACGATTACCGCGGCGGGCATTAGCATGAGCGGCACTTCCCAGGCGACGCCTCATGTGGCTGGCGCGATTGCCGTATTGCGCGCCGCTTATCCCAATGAGTCATTGGACGCCACGATTGCTCGACTCACGAACACCGGCGTTCCTGTCACCGATGCTGCGAATGGCGTCACCAAGCCGCGCATCGACCTGTTCAGCGCCTTTACCGCCAACCGCACCGCTTACCCACTTACGGTAGACAAGGCCGGCGCAGGCAGCGGTACCGTGAGCAGCAACCCGGCGGGGATTAATTGCGGCAACCAGTGTCAAGCTGAATTTGCTGAAGGAACTACGGTGAATCTGACGGCGATTCCGGATACTGGATCGGTCTTTGACGGTTGGAGCGGCGCCTGTACGGGAACCGCTGCCTGTGCGGTGAGTATGGACGGGGCGCGCAACGTAACAGCGGCTTTTACCGCGGTTAGCGCACTCTCGCTGGGCGAGGCCCTGGATAACACCACTCTGAATTGGAACACGACGGGCGCCGCCGGTTGGCAGGGCGTGCAATTGAGCAATCGGGATGCGGCCCGCAGCGGCGCTATCGGTGATGATCAGCGTTCGGTGCTGCAAACTTCCATCACCGGACCGGGAACCCTGACCTTTCAGTGGCGGGTCTCATCGGAACTAGATTTTGACTTCGTGGAATTCCAGGTCGATGGCGTAACCCAGTTTGAGATCAGCGGCATACAAGGATGGGAAACCCGAACGGTCACCATCGGCGCGGGCGTTCATCAAGCGCAATGGATCTACCGCAAGGATGGGTCGGTTTCCGAGGGCGAGGACGCTGGCTGGGTCGACGCGGTGACCTTTACACCGACGCAGAGCAACCAGCCCAATTTGACCGTGACTCAAGTCATCAGTCCCGCTAATGGGATGCCGGGAGGAACGATTGAAGTATCGGCAGCGGTCACTAATCAGGGCGATGTCGCCGCGGGCAGTTTTTGGCTGGCTTTTTTACTGTCGAGCGATGCAGCGATCGCTCCCGGCGATGTGGATACCGGTTGGGGATGTACTTTCAACGAGGGCCTGGCTGGTGGCGCAACTAATACCTGTAGCGGCGAAATCGTCATTCCCTCGACCCTGGCGCCAGGAACCTATTATCTGGGCGCTTATGCCGATTTCAGGAGTGAAGTCACGGAAAGCGATGAAACCAACAATGGATTGCCCGCGGATAACGTCATCGCCATTGCCAACAGCGTCTCTTCGCTAGTGGTGACCCGAACGGGTACGGGAGCCGGCAAGGTCAGCAGCAACCCGGTCGGCATTGATTGCGGCAGCCAGTGCAATGTCAATTTTCCCACTGGCGCAGTAGTGACGCTGACCGCAGTTCCCGATCCGGGTTCTACTTTTATCGGTTGGAATGGCGACTGCGCCGCCAGCGCCGGGAGTTGTCTGATTACTTTGGATACCGACCGGAACGCGACGGCGATCTTCAGCACGACCGCCAGCGCCGAGGTCTTTCCGCGCAATGGGGTCTGGCCCGTTGGCTGGACGACGCCGGTCACCTCCAGCGTAGATTGGAGCCTTGCCAGCGACTGGGCCGAAGAGGGGCGGTATAGCTTGCGTTCCGGGGCGATTCGCGACAACCAGCAGTCCCAGGTGGAAATCAGCGGCAATTTTCAAGCAGGCGTGGTTAGTTTTACCTTCTACATTTCGAGTGAAATCGACTATGACTGGTTGACGTTCTCTATTGATGGGATTGAACAGAATGGCTGGAGCGGCGAGGGTCAGCGATCGGTTAGTTTCCCATTGACAGCAGGCTTCCATACCTTGCGCTGGGCTTATGAAAAGGATGAGTCGGTAGCCCTGGGCAGCGACGCCGCCTGGATCGATAGCGTATCCTTGCCAGTGGTCAGCAGTGGGGACGCCGCGACGACGCTTATCACCCACTATTATGTCTCTATTCTGCGCCGCCAGCCCGAACCGGACGGGCTGGTTTTCTGGCAACAGTTAATTGCTGAAAAACGAGCGCAAGGTTTGGATGTGAAGCCAGTGTTTCGGGATATGGCGAGCTTTTTCTTCAACAGTTCTGAATATCTGAACCGGAATACCAGCAACGTCGAATTCATCACTAACCTGTATCTCACCTTCTTTCAACGTGAGCCGGAAGCGGGTGGATTGACGTTCTGGCTGGAACAGTTGGCAAGTGGCGTTACGCGAAATGAGGCGATGGCCGGGTTCCTGTTTTCCCAGGAATTTACCGATTTCATGCGGGCGCTCGGGCTTTAGACGAAGCCCTCATCTCCAACCCCTCTCTCATCGAGAGAGGGGAGTTTTTGTCTAGACTCTCAAAGGCCGCGGCCCTTTCGATCCGGTTTAAGCCTATAATTCCATCCTGCTTGTTCCTGTTTCCGATTTCCGAACCCAAGGCGTCTATTTCCAGTGGATCAAACGCTATCATCCTCTTCCGCCGTACTACTGATTGGCCACGGCACCCGGCGCGCTGCCGGCGTCGCGGAATTTCAGAATTTAGCCCATCAGTTGCAGCAGGTTCTTCCTGACCGAACCTGCCTGTCCGCCTTTTTGGAACTGGTTGATCCCGGCATCCCGCAAGCGCTGGAGATACTGCGACAACAAGGTTTCCGCCACATTACCGCCCTGCCTGCGCTGCTGATGGCCGCCGGCCATATCAAAAATGACATTCCGGCGCTACTTCACAACTTCCAGGCTGAACATCCCGACGTTCAAATCACCTTTGGCGCGGATTTGGGGATTCATCCGAACCTGTTGCAAGTCGCCCGCGAACGGATCGAAAGCATTGAGGCTGACTTTGGGCTGGGTTACGACCGCAGGGACACGCTGCTGATGGTCATCGGACGCGGCGGCTCCGATCCTGACGCCAATTCCAACATCAGCAAGATCACCCGCATTTTATGGGAAGGCATGGGTTTTGGCTGGGCGGAAACCGCCTACACCGCCGTAGCTCTGCCGCTGATGGCGGATGCGCTGGAGCGAACGCACCGCCTTGGCTTTAAGCAGACGATTGTCTTCCCCTATCTGCTGTTCACGGGTCGGCTGATCGAACAAGTGCAGGCCACCGTTGCCGATTATCAAAGCCGTCATCCTGATGTGCGCGCATTGATGGCGCCTTATCTGAACGCGCATCCGCTGATCGTGGCCACCTTCGTGGAACGGCTGGCCGAAGCCGAGCGCGGCGCAGCGCACATGAATTGCCAATTCTGCCCCTACCGGACGCCGATTGTCGGTCGCGAAGACTGGCAGGGCGCGCCGCAGACCGCGGATTAGCCAAGCCGCTCTCTTTCGCCTTTCGCCTTCAACCTTGAGCCTGATGCCCATGCCCCGTTTTGACTATCTTCGCGATCCTGATGAAATCGAGCGCCAGTCATTCGCGCAAATTCGTCAACTGACCGATCTATCGTGCTTCGATCCCGACCAGCAACAAGTCGCCATGCGTCTGGTGCATACCTCCGGCGATCCGGGCATTGTCCACGATCTGTATTTCAGTCCCGGCGCGGTCGAGGCAGGACTCGCCGCCCTGCAACAAAGCGCGAATGTGTTGTGTGATATCGAAATGGTCAGCCATGGCATCAGCAAGCGCTATCTCAAAGGTCAGGTGCATTGCTTCCTGAATTCGCCGACGGTCGCCGAACGCGCCCGCCAAACCGGGGAAACGCGCAGCATGGTCGCCATGAGCGAATGGCCGTTGCACTTGGCCGGTTCCATCGTCGCCATCGGCAACGCCCCAACCGCCTTATTCCGCCTGCTGGATCTGCTGGACGAAGGTGCGCCCCGTCCGGCGCTGATCATCGGGATGCCGGTCGGTTTCATCAACGCGGCTGAATCCAAACAGGCGATGTGGGATGTTGCGCCCAGCGAGTTTCAAACGCCCTGCATCACTTTGCTCGGTCGGCGCGGCGGCAGCAGTCTGGCGGCGGCAACACTCAACGCCCTGGCGCGTATGGCCAATGGAATTCGTTTCTGATGATCGAGCTATCGAACTGGCCTGGCCCGCCCATTCATGTCATCGGCATGGGTATTGAGCCTGGCGGGTTGAGCGCCTCGGCGCGGGCGGCGCTGGAGCAGGCGGAATTGATTATTGGCTCTGCGGCGCATTTGGCGACTTTCCCTGAATTGGCTGCCAGGAAAATCCCCTACCCCAGCCCGATGAGCGGCCTTCGCGACCTGCTGCTGAATCATGCCGAGCGGCGCATTGCGTTATTGGCTTCAGGCGATCCGCTGTTTTATGGCATTAGTTCTACCCTGCTCCGCCATTTTTCACCCAAACATCTGATTTTTCATCCAAACATTTCCAGCGTGCAAGCCGCCTTCGCCCGCTTGGGTCGACCTTGGCAACAGGCGCAGATGGTGAGCCTGCACGGACGACCGCTGGCTAGTTTGCGCGCCGTCCTGCAAGGCAACCGATTCTATGCGCTGCTGACCGACCGGGAAAATTCGCCCACAGCCATTGCTCAATTATTGGTTGACGCCGGTTTTGGCGAATCCAATCTGTGGGTCGCTGAGGATTTGGGGATGCCCGGCGAGCGGTTCCGACATTTTCAAGCGCATGATCTGGCTGGAATGGAGATCGAGGTTTCACCGCTGAATGTCGTCATTCTGGAAACCCGTGGGCCAGGCAGTGTTTTACCAGAATTTCCCGGAATTCCCGACGAACGATTCAGCACGGGCGCCGAACCGGGCAAGGGTTTATTAAGCAAGCGCGAAGTGCGTTTGACCATTCTCTCGTTGCTCAGTCCCCGCGCGGGCGACATCGGTTGGGACGTGGGCGCGGGTTGCGGCGGCGTATCCGTAGAATGGGCGTGCTGGAATCCACACGGTGAGGTGTACGCTATCGAATGTCACCCGGAGCGGCTGGAGCATCTTGGCATTAACCGCGAGCGGTTCGGCGTGGTGAATAACCTGCATATCACTTCAGGCGTCGCGCCGGAGGCGTTGGCCGAGTTACCGAACCCACAAGCCGTATTCATCGGCGGCAGCAGCGGCAACCTGCGCGCGATGTTGGAAGCAGTCTGGGCGCGGCTACAACCCGGTGGACGACTGGTCGCCAGCGCGGTCACTGAGGATAGCCGGGTCGATTTGCATGGCTTCGCCGGTGACCAATCGGCAGAATGGACGGAACTGAGCATCGCCCGTGGCGAGCGATTGGCCGGTCAGCGCGTGATGCGTCCCTATTTACCCGTATTGCTGATGAAGATGGAGAAAACGGGATGAACAACGTCGCTCCCCCCTCACCCCCAGCCCCTCTCCCGCCAACGGGCGAGGGGAGCGGTTGTCTTTACGGCGTTGGCGTGGGTCCCGGCGACCCGGAGTTGTTGACGCTCAAAGCGGTGCGGATTCTGCGAAGCGTCCCGGTCGTTGCCTACCCCGCGACGCCGCAAGGCAGTGCCCAGGCCCGCGACATCGCCGCGCAGTGGCTGGAGGGCAAACGGGAAATTCCGATTACCATGCCCTGTATGCTGGATCGCGGGCCGGTGAATCAGGGTTACGACGAAGCGGCTGTTGTTATCGCTGACGAACTGAGCGCTGGTCATGATGTAGCAATTCTCTGCGAAGGCGATCCATTGTTCTATGGCAGCTTCAGCTATCTGCTGCACCGCCTCGGCGACCGCTTTCCCTGCGTGGTGATTCCCGGCATTAATTCGGTCAGCGCCAGCGCCGCGGCGGCGGCGATCCCATTGATCACCGGCGAACAACGGTTAACCGTGATTCCCGCCACCGCCGGCGATGAGGTTATCCGGCAAGCGTTGCTGAGCAGCGACAGCGTGGCGATTCTCAAACCCGGTCGGCATCGCCCCCGGTTGCTGGAACTGCTCAGGGAAACGGGGCGCACCGAAGATACTCTGTACATCGAACAAGCCAGCCGACCAGCGCAGCGCATTGTTAGGCGCTTCGAGGAGATTCCCAGCACGCCAGGACCTTATTTTGCGTTGTTTCTGGTGATTCGTCCTGCGAATCCGAACGCCTGATGACCCATCGCCCCGTTGCCCTCATCAGTCTGACCGAACCAGGCCGGGCGCTGGCGGAACGCTTGCGGGCGCTCATGCCGGACGCCGAGCATCTCCATCGACCGCAACCCTTTCGGGACACCGTCCGCGACCGGTTCCTGGCCGGTCACCGGCTGATCCTGCTGTGCGCAGTCGGCATTGTCGTGCGCACCTTGGGGCCGGCGTTACGCGACAAATATCAAGACCCTGCCGTGCTCGTGCTGGACGAACATGGGCGATTCGTAGTGCCGATCCTGTCCGGCCATGAAGGCGGCGCCAATGAGTGGGCACGACAAGTTGCTGAATTTCTCGGTGCGCAACCAGTCATCACTGGCGCGCAACGCTATACCCAGCCCCTACTCGTCGCCGGTGTCGGTTGCAATCGCGGCTGTCCTCTGGAAACACTGCTGGCGTTGCTGGATGAGACTCTAATCCGTCACGGTTTGCAGCGCAGTCATTTATCCGCCCTGGCCAGCATTGAGCTGAAACAGGATGAAATCGGACTGCACGCCTTGGCAGCGGAACTGAGCTTACCGATCCGCTTCTATCCGGCAACAGTATTGAACGAATACAGCGACCGGCTTAGCCGCAAATCCGAGATCGTGTTCCGGGAAACCGGTTGTTATGGCGTCGCAGAAGCGGCGGCGCTGGCCTGTGCTGAACGCCTGGTCAGGCGCGATTTTCCGGCGGAACTGCTCATCCCCAAACAGAAAAACGCCGACGCTACGCTGGCGATCGCGCGGATTTATGGCAATCGGGATGCCTGACTCAACCCACCCGGAAATACGCTTCGCGCGCCGGTAAATCGACGCCAGTTAACCGCAACGGCAATACACTATCTGGCGCAACGTTCTCGCTGACTTTCACGCGCGCCTCCAGCGCCAACGGTGGAATCAGCACCGAACCCCGTGGCGCTCGCTTTTCCACCAACACGCCTTCACCCTTCCAGCCCGGATGCTGTTGCAGATAGGCCAAGGTCCAGTGTTCGCGGGACAATCGTTCAGCCCGGCGCACGCCTTGCGCGGCCAGTTCCGCCGCGCCAACCCGCGCCACAATCGCCTGAGCGTCCAGCAACTCGCCATCGCGCAGAAAGGCGCGCAACTGTTGATGCGCCACCAGATCCAGGTAACGGCGCAACGGGCTGGTCACCTGGGCGTAAACCTCCAGCCCCAACCCGCCGTGTGGACTCGGCTGACTGCTGTACTGACGGGGGCGCAGGCTGCGGCGGAGGGTATGCATCGCCGCCAGGCTGGACGGTTCACGTTCCGCCACATTGGCCACGATATCCTGGGTCGTGAATGGAAACGGCAATTCACGCTCCAGGGCAAAGCGGGCCGCCGCCTCCCCGGCCATCAACATAGCCTCGGCGACCAGCAAGCGACTCCGCAAGCGGGTCAGCGGCTCCACTCTCACCCGCCCATCGGACACAGTGATTTTCACTTCCGGCAGGTCAATAAAGATGGCTCCATTCGCCTGGCGGCGATGCCGATGCCGCTGAGCCAGTTCATGCAGGGTGCGAAACGGCTCCTCGTCCAGTCGCTGCTCGACCTCCTGATAACTCACCCGCTGGACGCGCACCCAGGTCGGCGCAATCTCCACGTCAGTGACCTTGCCTTCCGCATCGAGATTCAGACCAAAAGACAGCGCCGGCGAAATTTCGGCCAGTCCCAACCCCAACTGTTCAATCGCCGCCGTTGGTAGCATGGGAATCGTCATTTCCGGCAAATACAGGGTTGCGCCGCGCGCGCGCGCCTCTTCATCGGCGGGACTGCCGGGCGGCGCCAGCACCGTGGCGTCGGCGACATGCACCCATAAGCGGTCGCCATCCAGACTTAGCGCATCGTCAGGGTCGCGATTCCCTTCATCGTCAATGGCGAAAGCGGGTAATCCCGTCAAATCCAGGCGCGATTCATGCGGTGGATCAGGCAAGGGAATAGCGGGCGGTTCCAGAATCGCGCCGATCCGGCGCGGCCAGGGATTGATCGACTCGCTCCAGTGATTGAGCCGTAAAAGCAGGGCATGGGCGCTGCCGGGATGCTGTTGGCAATCGAGCGCTTGCAAGACCCGGCTTTGCTCACGCTGCCCCCAGGCTACTTCCTCGATTTCCTGTAAATAAGCGGCGTCCTCCGAACTACAGCGACCTGCTCGCGCCCGCTGTAAAAAGCCATTCCATGCTTCCCGTTCAGCGGCTTTCGCCTCCCGAATCGCCCGTTCCTGCTCGACTTCCGCCAGAGGTCGGACATTGATCGCTTCCGGCGTTCCCTGGAAATACAGTCCTTCATCCACCAATCGCCAGGTCGACCAGGCGGCTGACGGGGTATAAGCGCCATAAATCAATTCCGCTAATTCCGGCAAAGTCGTCTGGCCGCCGTCCAGCAACTCGCAAGCCGCTTCAACCTCGCCAGCCGGCATCGTCAATTCGCTCAAGTTACGCACTGGACCTGGATGCAGTAACAGAACATCCTTGAGCCGGACTCTGAGCGATCGGCCATCCTCCAGTTCAATGTCCAGCTTGTCGCCGAGTTCGGCAACTCGGGCTGGACCGTTCTTGTACAGCACCAGGCTATTCTGCGGAATGTTCATCGCGCCTCGAAAGTATGTAGTAGGGCGGGCCTGTAGAGAGGTTTCAGGCATTAGATTTAATATTTCACAAGAATAACAATAGGTTGATCATAAATGAACCTGGTTTCCAATATGGAATGACAATAATTCGGGGGAAAGAAAACAAGCGATCATTATAGTCTTTGACAATCCAGAACCAGACTAACGCTGGAATCGGATTCGATGTTTTTTTGCGCTTGGCTGAGTGAAAATATCCAGGGGCGCATAGCGTTGATCGCCTAAAAACCTTATTATAATCGGCGAAACTGATTTTCACGGTTTGCAATCTCGCCTGCCGTCTATCTGAATAAAAAATATGAAAAATATCAAAATCCTGGTTATTCCCTTCCAAAACGTCACCCGGTTTTCACCCGGCCTGCCCCCTCATCCGGGCGGGCCTTCAAGCTCCCGTCGCCGCTGGTTCAGCCGCGGCGTCCGATATCAGTAAGGAGAGAGCGTTCATGCATGACATTATTCATCAATTAGAAGAAAAGCGCGCCGGCGCCCGTCTGGGCGGGGGTCAGCGCCGCATTGACGCGCAGCATAAGCGGGGCAAACTCAGCGCCCGCGAGCGCATCGAAGTACTGCTCGATCCGGGCAGTTTTGAAGAATGGGACATGTTCGTCGAGCATCGCTGCGCCGACTTCGGCATGGCCGATACCTCCATTCCCGGCGATGGGGTAGTCACCGGTTACGGTACGGTCAATGGTCGGATCGTCTTCGTATTCAGCCAGGATTTCACGGTATTTGGCGGTTCGCTGTCCGAACCTCACGCCGAAAAAATCTGCAAGATCATGGATCACGCCATCAAGGTCGGCGCGCCGGTCATCGGTCTGAACGACTCTGGCGGTGCCCGCATCCAGGAAGGAGTGGATTCGCTGGCCGGTTACGCCAACGTGTTTCAGCGCAACGTCATGGCCTCCGGAGTCATTCCGCAAATTTCCATGATTATGGGGCCTTGCGCCGGTGGCGCAGTGTATTCCCCGGCCATGACCGACTTTATCTTTATGGTCAAGGATACCTCGTATATGTTTGTGACCGGTCCCGAAGTGGTCAAAACCGTCACTCACGAGGAAGTGACTGCCGAAGAACTGGGCGGCGCTATGACACACTCGGTCAAATCGGGCGTGTGTGATCGGGCGTTCGAGAACGACATCGAAGCGCTGTTGATGCTGCGCCGCTTTATTAATTTCCTGCCGGCGAACAACAAGGAGAAGCCGCCATTCCGCCCGACCCCCGACCCGGCGGACCGGTTGGACTATTCGCTGGATACGCTGATTCCCGACAATCCCAATAAGCCCTACGACATCAAAGAGCTAATCCTGAAGATTGTGGATGATGTCGACTTCTTCGAGATTCAGCCGGACAACGCCAAAAACATCATCGTCGGCCTGGCGCGCATGGACGGCTGGCCGGTAGGCATTGTCGCTAACCAGCCTATGGTGCTGGCCGGTTGCCTGGACATCAAGTCCTCGATCAAAGCCGCTCGTTTCGTGCGCTTCTGCGATGCCTTTAATATTCCCATCATTACCTTCGTCGACGTGCCCGGCTTCATGCCAGGTACGTCGCAGGAGTACGGCGGCATTATCAAGCACGGCGCCAAGTTGCTCTACGCCTACGCCGAATGCACGGTGCCCAAGGTCACCATCATTACCCGTAAAGCTTATGGCGGCGCATACGACGTAATGAGTTCCAAGCATCTGCGCGGCGATGTCAACTTCGCCTGGCCGACCGCCGAAATCGCGGTCATGGGTCCCAAAGGCGCGGTGGAAATCATTTTCCGCCAGGATATCGGCGATCTGGCCAAGATCGAAGCCCGCACCGAAGAATACCGCAGAAAATTCGCTAACCCGTTCATTGCCGGCCATCGCGGCTTTATCGATGACGTCATCATGCCGCACGGCACCCGCAAGCGCATTTGCCGCTCGCTGGCCATGTTGCGGGACAAGGAACTCGAAAATCCGTGGCGCAAGCACGGCAACATTCCGCTGTAAAGGGGGAAGCGATCCATGTTTAAAAAAATTCTCATCGCCAACCGCGGCGAAATCGCCTGCCGTGTGATCAAGACCGCCCGCAAAATGGGCATTAAAACCGTGGCTGTCTATTCCGAGGCCGACCGGGACGCGTTGCATGTGGAAATGGCTGACGAAGCCGTGCTGATTGGCCCGCCGCCGACCGCCCAGAGCTATCTGGTCATGGAGCGCATCCTCCAAGCCTGTAAGGACACTGGCGCGGAAGCGGTCCATCCCGGTTATGGCTTCCTGTCCGAGCGGCCCGCGTTCTGCGAAGCGCTGGAAAAGGAAGGCATCGTGTTCATCGGCCCCAAGGTGCGCGCCATCGACGCCATGGGCGACAAGATCACCTCCAAAAAACTGGCCAAGGAAGCCGGCGTCAGCACCGTGCCCGGCTATACCGAAATCATCAAGGACGCTGACCAGGCGGTGGAGATTGCGCGCGACATCGGTTATCCAGTGATGCTCAAGGCCAGCGCGGGCGGCGGCGGCAAGGGCATGCGCATCGCCTGGAACGACGCTGAGTGCCGGGATGGTTTTGAACGCGCCACCAACGAAGCGCGCTCCTCCTTCGGCGACGACCGGGTGTTTGTCGAGAAATACATCGAGGAGCCGCGCCACATCGAAATCCAGGTGCTCGGCGACAGTTTCGGCAATATCGTCTATCTGGGCGAGCGTGAATGCTCCCTGCAACGTCGCCATCAGAAAGTGATCGAAGAAGCGCCTTCGCCGTTCCTGGATGAGAAGACCCGCCGGGCGATGGGCGAGCAGGCTGTGGCGCTGTCCCAGGCAGTGGATTATCAGTCCGCCGGTACGGTGGAATTCATCGTTGACGCCAAGCGCAACTTCTACTTCCTGGAGATGAATACTCGCTTGCAGGTCGAACATCCGGTCACGGAATATGTGACCGGCCTCGACCTGGTCGAGCAGATGATCCGCGTGGCCGCCGGAGAGAAGCTGGGTTTCACCCAGGACGATGTGCGGCTCAAGGGCTGGGCCATCGAAGCGCGCGTTTACGCCGAGGATCCATTCCGCAATTTCCTGCCTTCCATTGGCCGGTTGGTCAAATACCTGCCGCCCAAGGAAAACGAAGTGGTGCGGGTCGACACCGGCATTTACGAAGGCAGCGAAGTCTCGATGTACTACGATCCGATGATCGCCAAGCTGATCACCTACGGATCGACCCGCGACCGCGCCATCGCTCACATGCGCGACGCCCTGAACGAATTTTTCATTCGCGGCGTCCAGCACAATATCAGCTTCCTGGCGGCGCTGATGGTGCATACCCGGTTCATGACCGGGCGCATCAGCACCAACATGATCGCTGAGGAATATCCCAACGGTTTCCATGCGACCGATGTGCCGCACGATGATCCGGCGCTGCTGATTTCAGTCGCTGCTTTCCTGCATCGCCGGTATATGGATCGCGCCGCCAAAGTTAGCGGTCAGTTGCTGGGCCACGAACGGGTTGTCAAAAACGACTGGGTTGTGCTGATGGGCGACGAACAGCACCCAGTTCATATCGATCCTGCCGAGGGTGGTTATGACGTGGTCTATATGGGCGAGGCCTATCAGGTGCGCAGCGAATGGCAATTCGGTTATCCCTTGTTCAAGGGGACGTTGAATGGCACGGAAATCTGCATCCAGGTCGAGCGTCGCGACATGATTTACCGGCTGTTCCACTGGGGTTCGCAAGCCGACGTGATGGTCATGTCGCCACTCGTGGCGGAATTGCAGGCCCTGATGCCGGTCAAGGAAGCGCCCGACATGTCAAAATATTTGCTATCGCCGATGCCGGGGCTGCTGACCAAACTCAATGTTGAGGTCGGCCAGGAAGTCAAGGCGGGTGAGGATCTGGCGGTGATCGAAGCGATGAAGATGGAGAACGTATTGCGCGCCGATCATGACGCCAAGGTCGCTAAGATTCTCGCGGCGCCCGGCGACAGCCTAGCGGTTGATCAGGCCATCGTCGAGTTCGAGTAAGCGACTCGCGGCGAACGGGGGATTGTGTCCCGTTCGTCGTTGCAGCGTTGCCTCGCCGCTCGGGCCATTCGACCCGGGCGGTATTTGTAACCCACCCGTTCTCACGGCATCAAATGGGATGATTCGTCCGGAAAGCCGAGCGCATCCTGAATTTTCGACAGCGCCGTAATCATGATCGAAATATCCAGGATGATCATCAGGTAGCTGACCAGGACGATCGCGAGGATAGGGATGCGCCGTGGGGCGATGCCGTGGGTCATTGATCGATTCACCTTCTCAATAATTCAGTCGCTTATACGGCGTCCTGTTTGAGTGTGGCCATATCGATAACGAAACGGTACTTCACATCACCTTTGACGGTACGGTCGTAAGCCGTGTTGACGTTCTTGATTTTGCCACCCACAGTGCGGACCTGGCCGACGATTTCATGGCCGGGCACGAACAGGTATTGCGTCCAGCCCCATTCGTTGCGAGCCGAGTGAATGTCCGAGTGGCAGATCCCGCAATACAGAATGTCGATGACGACGTCTTCGGGTCGCGGTTCGCGGCGTTCGAACGTGAACGGTTTCAACGCGCCGGTAGGGGAATGTGTGGCGTATCCAAGGGTTTTCATCATCTTAATCGCTTCATCCGGTTCTATCATTGGTTATCAACGTATCTTTGCATCGCCGGTGAGTAACGGTCGCCGTGAAGAGTCATCTCCGAGGTGGCCCGCTCGATGTTCGCAAGGTCGGTCGGCGTTAGTTCCAGCGCTGCGCCGCCAAGATTTTCCTCCAACCGGGATGTTTTGGTCGTGCCAGGGATCGGGACGATCCACGGCTTTTGCGCAAGCAGCCAGGCCAGGGCGACCTGCGCAGGCGTGGCTTTCTTTTCCTGGGCGATACCGCTAATCAGAGTAACCAGCGCGTGATTGGCCTTGCGGTTTTCTTCCGTAAAGCGCGGCACGCTCTTGCGCATGTCGTTGTCCGCAAAGGCGGTACGCTCGTCGATTTTGCCCGTCAAAAAGCCTCTGCCCAGGGGGGCGAATGGCACGAAGCCAATGCCCAATGCTTCCAGTGTCGGCAGAATCTCTTGTTCCGGTTCGCGCCAGAACAGCGAATATTCGCTTTGCAGGGCGGTGACCGGCTGCACGGCGTGCGCTTTGCGGATGCTCTGTACGCTTGCTTCGGACAGGCCGAAATGCTGGACTTTGCCTTCCGCGATGAGGTTTTTCACCGTTCCAGCCACGTCCTCCATTGGCACAGATGGGTCGACACGGTGCTGGTAAAACAAGTCGATATGGTCGGTGCGCAGATGTTTCAAGGATTCTTCGGCCACCCGCCGGATGCGTTCTGGGCGGCTGTCCAGCCCTTTGGCCGCTAGGCCGTCCTGAAAGCCGAATTTGGTAGCGATGACCACTTGGTTACGTACCGGTTGGAGCGCCTCACCCACAATTTCTTCATTGGTGAAGGGGCCGTACGCCTCTGCTGTGTCAAAGAACGTCACGCCTAAATCAAAAGCATGGCGGATGAGCTTGATCGACTCCTCCTTGCTGATACCCGATCCATAACCGAAATTCAGGCCCATACATCCAAGACCCAGTACGGAAACTTCGAGTCCACTGTTACCTAGAATGCGTTTTCGCATAATCTTTCTCCTTTAAAAATTCAGGCGGATGGCCTGTTGAAATGGGCCTTCATGATAAATTTTTGGAGAGAAATAGCTTGCCTAAAGCTACAAATATTATGCCCATCTCTACTTAATCGCGAATACGGTTTCGTAGTTTAATTTTTATTTGAATTATTTTTTACATGATCATTTTTTAAATATTAAAAAATAATTAATAGCTTATTCATAATAAGATCAATAGCTGTAATGTCATATAATAGAATTGGGTAAAATAATGAGTAGGAATAGGCAAACTCATATTTGCCAAAACCCATGAAACAGCGGGACGCCCTAACAACAGTGTTTGCACAATGCCCGCCATGGCCATCGCGACATCTTCGCGGGCTACCTGGACAGTTTCCAGATTGGCGTAAACAGTCTGGTAGCGTCCACCCTGATTCAGCAAGTCCCGCAGCCCCAGCCGACAGGAAGTCTTGCCGATCTGGCGCAGGGCGTGGAGCAAAAAGTATTTTTCCTGATTGATCAACCTGATAATTTCATCGAGGTTTCAACGCTGTAGAGGCGACAGGCAGTAATGACGCTCAGGTCGAACCGGACTCTAGCGTTGAAAAAACGCATAGCGCAGATCCGGGAGGCAAGGCCGGGGAGAGGATACCAGCATAGCAGGCGGCGCTAATTGTAGGCCCTATCCCACCGGGAGATGGGATTTTCTGTGACGGCTCCAAAGGGTTGTAGAACATGAATTCTCAATTGTTACCTTTTGCCAGAAGTTGCGCCAATTGGGTTGGCGGCACGTAACCGGGAATCAGTTCGCCATTTTCTAGGATCATGCTCGGCGTCCCGCGCACACCCAGTTTCTGGCCCAGTTCAAATTGCGCCTGGATTGGATTGTCGCAGGTTTTGCGCTCGATCTCTTCGCCACGTTTGGCTTTGGTCATCGCTTCCTGTCGATTGTCGGCGCACCAAACCGCCACCGCCTTATTGAAGGAATCGGAGTTAATTCCCTCGCGCGGAAACAACAGATAGCGTATCTTGATGCCTTCCTTATTGTAAGCAGCTATCTGACTGTGCATCTTGCGACAATAACCGCAGTCAATATCAGTAAACACCGTCACCGTATGCTGTACCGCCGCCTCTGGCGCGAATACCACCATGTCCTTTTCATTGATGGTCTCGATCGCCTTGCCTCGCAATTCGCCACGCCGGCGATCGGTCAAATTGGCGCGGGAGTCCAGGTCCAGCAGATCACCCTGCAAGACAAAACGGCCATCCGCGCTCAGATAGAAGACCTGGCCGCCCAGAATGACCTCGAACAAACCAGGGATAGCCGTTGGAGCAACACTGTCCGGTTGTTCGCCATTAACCGCGGCTTGCAGTTTGGTCAGATCGGGTTGTTTGAGGGTCATCGGAGCCACGCTCGGCGCGGGCGCAGCCGGTTCGGAGCTTTGATTTTCGGCAGCCAAGCTGCTGGCGGCGTACAGTGCGGCGATAATCAGAAAGGTCTTATGCATTTCAATATCCACATGATGGCAACGGAATGATCAATCAGAGTTTAGACAGTGATCAGGGTTCCACGGTGACCCCAGTTGCAGTGAAAAAGCCCACCGGATCCACTCCCGGAACGCCGGCTCACTCGCTAAGGCGGCAGGATTTCCATTTTGATCTGCCGTCAGAACTGATTGCCCAGTATCCGCCGCTGCAACGTAGCGATAGCC
Organism: Candidatus Competibacteraceae bacterium; assembly: GCA_020444905.1. Taxonomy (GTDB): domain Bacteria; phylum Pseudomonadota; class Gammaproteobacteria; order Competibacterales; family Competibacteraceae; genus UBA2383. The sequence continues at coordinate 12,724 of JAGRHQ010000001.1, read as the reverse complement.
GATTGCTGGCGCTGGACAGCGCGACCGGCCAACTTGGCGACCACTGGTTCCGTGAGTTGCCCGAGCTGCTGCGGCCAGGCGATCTACTGGTCTTTAATGACACCCGGGTGATTCCAGCCCGGTTGTTTGGACACAAGGCCAGCGGCGGCCGGTTCGAACTGCTGGTGGAGCGGCTGCTGGATGAACGACGGGCGCTGGTCCAACTTCGGGTCAGTAAAGCGCCAAAATCCGGTGGAAAATTGCAATTCGACGCCGGTTTCAGCGCGACCGTCCTCGGTCGTCATGATGATTTGTTCGAAATTCGCCTGGATGGGGATCAACTACTACTGGCGCTGCTCGAACAGTGTGGCCGCATTCCCCTGCCGCCTTATATCACCCGCGAACCGACCGGGGAAGATCGGGAGCGTTATCAGACTATCTACGCCCGCCAACCCGGTGCTGTGGCCGCGCCCACCGCCGGTTTGCACTTTGATCAGACCTTGCTTGATCGGCTCACCGAACGGGGAATCGAATCCACTTTTGTTACCTTGCATGTTGGTGCTGGCACGTTTCAACCGTTGCGGGCAGAGCGTATTGAAGCGCATAAGATGCATGCCGAATGGATTGAGGTCAGCGCAGCGGTTTGCCAGCAGATTCAGGCGACCCAGGCGCGCGGCGGGCGGATCGTCGCAGTCGGCACTACTGTCGTGCGGGCGTTGGAAACTGCTGCCGGCGAGAATCATCTTCTTCAACCGTGGAGCGGCGAAACCCGGATTTTCATTTACCCCGGTTATCGCTTTCGCAGCGTGGACGCGCTGATTACTAATTTTCATCTACCGGAATCCACTCTACTGATGCTGGTTGCGGCTTTCGTTGGCCGCGCGCAAATTCTTAACGCTTATCGCCACGCCGTTGAACAGCGTTACCGGTTCTTCAGCTATGGCGACGCCATGTTGATCAGCTCCTCTCACCTCTGACCTTGTAGAGGAAAAGGGAAGTCAATAGCCATTCCTTGAAATTCTCCCCCAAGCGCCTATAGAGTCTTCAACATCATCCTCGCGGAGCGCCATCATGAAGCGTATTTTTCTGTTTGTTGTCACCAATCTGGCCGTGATCATTCTGCTCGGCGTCATCACTCGTTTACTCGGAGTTGATCGCTTTCTGGTCGGGACCGGCCTCAATCTCACCGGTCTGTTGATCTTCTCGGCTATTTTCGGTATGGGCGGCTCCCTGATTTCGCTGCTCATGTCGAAATGGATCGCAAAAATGTCGGTCAGCGCTCAAGTCATCGAGCAACCCCGCACCCAAACCGAGTTGTGGCTGGTGGAAACCGTCCGTCGCCAGGCTCAGAATGCCGGAATCGGGATGCCGGAAGTCGCCCTTTATCATTCGCCGGAACCGAATGCCTTTGCCACCGGTGCCAGCCGCAATCATGCCTTGGTCGCGGTGAGCACCGGTCTGATGGAACAGATGAGCGCCGAGGAAGTCGAGGCGGTGCTGGGCCATGAGGTCAGTCATGTGGCTAATGGCGACATGGTGACGCTAACCTTGATTCAAGGCGTGCTGAACACATTTGTGATCGCCCTGTCGCGGGTGGTGGGTTATCTGGTGGATCAGGCGCTCTCGCGGGGCGGGGAGTATCGCGGCCCCGGCATCGGCTACTACATCACTAGCTTTATCATGGAAATCGTATTTGGCTTCCTGGCGTCGCTGGTTGTCATGTGGTTCAGTCGCCAACGTGAGTTTCATGCTGACGCCGGCGGCGCGCGACTGGCCAGTCGCGGCAAAATGATCGCCGCGCTGGAGCGGTTGCGACAGTTGCATGAGCCTTCGCAATTGCCCTCGCAAATGGCGGCGTTTGGCATCAACGGCGGCTTGGGTGAGGGACTGCGCAAGTTGCTGATGACCCATCCGCCGCTGGAAGAGCGGATCGCCGCGCTGCGCCAGAGAGGATAGGGAAGCAAGGGGTAGCGAAAGCCCTATTCGCTACTCACGACTCACCCTGCATACTGACGAAAATCGAAATCCAGATGTTCGCTGGCTTCCGCCACCATATTGCCTTGTACTAACGTGACGCCGAATTGCCAGATGCTGGCCATCTGTGGCGCAGTCATAACCCCGGCGGCTACGACCCGGGTGTTGAGTTCATGCGCGCGCTGGGCGAGCTGCGCCATCGCCTGCCGGCTGTTTTCATCCTTGGCCTTAGCCAACCGCTCAATCAGGCTGCCATCCAGCTTGATATAGTCCGGCGTCAGTTCTGCGAGCAGCCGCTCGGAATGCGGCTTGCCGCCAAAATGAGACAGCGCAAGGCCACAGCCTAACTCCCGCAGGCGCACTTGCAACAATCGGGTTTCCTCAAAGCCCTCCTCGGCGTCATCTTCCTTAATTTCAAACACCAGGAATTGCGGCGTCAGTCGGTTTTCCTTGAAGCGCTTGACTAGCCAGTCAAAGAAATCTTTGTCGGCCAATGAATTACGAGATAGCCGAATAAAAAGAATGGGAGGGTTGTCTCCTTTCTTCTGGATTTCAATCAATGCCGCCATCCCCCGAATGATGGTCCATTTATCCAGGGTGCTCATCATGCCATACCGCACCGCCACATTGCCCAGCTTATCCATCGATTGGCGATCACCCGCGTCATCCGTAATCCGGAGATAGACTTTATAGCGCGCTTCCTCCGCGCTTTCAAAGCTGACAATCGGTTGATAGTTCAGACTGAAACGACCCTTGGTCAGCGCCTCGCGAATCAGACGAATTGTTGCTTCATCCTGCTCGCTGATCGCTCCGCCATCTCTCTCCGAGATGTGCTCATCCTTGGGTGGCGTATAAACGTCAACCTGATTACCGCCTTTCTGCCGCGCGGTCTCGCAGGCTCGATCGGCATGGGACAGAATCTGCAACGCGGTTTCATGACTTTCGCGGGCATCGTAAATGCCCACGCAGCAAGTCGTGGTAAATAACTTGCCACTGATTTTGAAGTTATGAGAAGCAATCGTGGCGCGGATATGCTCAGCCAGCGTCAAGGGATCGGTCGATGAGCGGGTGGGCGCATAGATCACAATGACTTCGCTGGCGAAATAGGCCGCCATATCATCCGGATCCAGCATGCGTTTGATCAAGCCCGCTGCGTCGCGCATGAATTGGCTGATGGCTTCAAAGCCCATCGAATGACGAATCGTGGAGTAATCGGTGAACAGCACATACAACACGGAGCCTTCATGCTCAATTTCCACTGACTCCAGGAAAAATCGCCGGCTGTAGAGGCCCGTCACCTCGTCAAACTTGAGCATTTCCTCCAGTTGCTGATTGTAAGGACTTTTCTCTGGAGTCGCATCGCGGACGAGAATCTGGGTGCAGGGTTCGTCATTCATTCGAGTTGGAGCGCACTCCAACAGAATGGGAAAGGTTTGGCCGTTACTGCGTACTCCGACCAGCTCCACGGGTTCAATCGCTTTGCCAGAGCGGATACTGCGGCGTAAAACGCTTTTCAGCGCATCCCGATAGCCAGGCGGGACCATGTGGACCAGTTGAATATTCGCCAGATCCTCCTTGCGCTCGTAACTGAACAGGCGCAGGTAGGCGGCGTTGGCGTAGGCGTGAACGCCCTCATGAATATAGGCAATGGCTTCCTGAATGTTTTCCAGCAACGCTTGGCTGCGGATTTCCCCTTCCTTGAAGCGCACCTCAAACGATTTCTCGCGCTTGCGATCCTGGAGATGGCGTAACTCCTTGCGAAGGACCGCAACCAGATGATCGGCATCGTCCAGGTAAAAATAATTGTCGGCGCCTTCTTCCAGCAGACGAGAAGGTCGAAGTTCCTGGCGATGTTCGTCATCCACTACGACTACGAGGGGAATGTCCTGCTGCGCTTCAGCCACCATCAACCGCATCTCGGCAATGGTGGGCAATTCGTCGGCCAGTCGCAGAAGAATGATATCCAGGGGTTGATAGTCGATCGTACTCCGAGCTTCTTCCACCTGGTTGGTCTCGGTCAATTCGAGTTGATAATCATCGCCACGAAGGGTCTTGACGATATGGTCAATATCAGATCGGGAGCGATCCACGATCAACAGGTTAATGACAGAAGGCTCAGACACGCGCTCTAACCTCTGCTGGGGGCCAGAATCCAAACGGGAAGCAAGACTTCATCAGCGGCGTGATTCAACCAAGGTTTTGGCCAATTGCCCTGGTTGTTCTCGCACCAGCCGAGGCGCCAGGTAGCCTGGCAACCGCTGACGTAATGTGTTCATAATAGCTAATGCTACGTTTTCCTTCACAGCAAAATGCGCCGCACCCTGCACATGGTCAAGCAAGTGCAAATAATAGGGCAGTACTCGGGCGGCAAACAACGCCTCGCTTAATGCCGCCAAGGTTGCTGCATCGTCATTAACGCCACGCAGCAGCACTGACTGATTTAGCAATGTCACGCCTGCCGTCGCCAAACATTCTAGCGCCTTGACCACGGTTTCGTCGATTTCATGCGGGTGATTGGCATGGATCACGAGCACTGGGCGCAACCGAGTGTCGGTTAGCGCTGCCGCCAACCCGCCGTCGATGCGCTCGGGTAAAACAATCGGCAACCGGCTGTGAATCCGCAACCGCTCCAGATGCGGGATCTGCTCCAGCGCCGCCAGCAAGACGCTCAACCGACGGTTGGACAACGCCAGTGGATCGCCGCCGCTGAGGATGACTTCACGAATGCTGGCGTCACTGGCCAAATAGGACAACGCTGATCGCCACTGATTCGCTCCGGCTCGAGCCTCGGTGTAGGAAAACGCCCGGCGGAAGCAATAACGGCAGTGCACCGCGCAAACGCCCGTGGCGATCAACAGCGCGCGACCGGGGTATTTATGCAGAACCCCTGGCGCGGCTTGCGTGGCCTGTTCGTCTAACGGATCAGCGACGAAGCCGGGCGCGGGCGCCAGTTCCTCCGCCAGCGGCAACACTTGCCTTAACAACGGATCGTCTGGATCGCCCCGACGCATCCGCGCCACGAAACCTCGTGGCGCCCGCAGCGGAAATTTTACCGCCGCGGCTTGCGCTGCGGGCAATAAGGCGGGATTGAGGTCAAGCTCTCGCAGTAACTCGTTGGGATCGCGGATAGCGCGGGCGAATTCCCGCTGCCAGCACGAAGCCTGACGGGACAACGGCTTTGCAGTTATCATATATGCTTTATTGCTCAATCACTCTAACAGAAGGCGAATTTTGCATGGCAACGTATAGTACCAATGAATTCAAGGGTGGGCTGAAGATCATGCTGGATGGCGATCCTTATACCGTCGTCGAGAATGAATTCGTCAAGCCCGGTAAGGGCCAAGCGTTCAACCGAGTCAAGGTGCGCAACCTGAAAACCGGTCGGGTCATCGAGCGCACCTTTAAATCCGGCGACACCGTGGAAGGCGCCGATGTCGTCGATGTTGAACTGCAATATCTCTACAACGACGGCGAATACTGGCATTTCATGGACCCGCAGAGTTTTGAACAAGTCACCGCTGACGCAGCAGCGGTGAGCGATGCCGCAAAATGGCTGAAGGAAGAAGCAATTTGCCAGGTTACCCTGTGGAACGGCGTCCCTTTGAGCGTCGCGGCTCCGAATTTCGTCATCATGACCATTATCGAGACCGATCCGGGTCTGCGCGGCGACACCTCGGGCGGCGGCGGCAAACCAGCGACCCTGGAAACCGGCGCGGTGGTCCGCGTGCCGTTGTTTGTCCAGAGTGGCGAGGTCATCAAAGTAGACACCCGAACGGGCGAATATGTGTCCCGGGTCAAAGAATAGTTGCGAAAGTGGGTTTTTACGGGCAGGCCGTACATAATTAACCCGTTAATTCGGTTGAAAACAGCAAAGCGGGTTCCTTAAAAGCTGCGCTGCTTGCAAAAATACCCGACTTTAGCCCTCCTGAATCGGCGGGGCCTTGTGTGGAGAATATGGCGATGACTGCCCCCTGCACGATTGACGATCTTGAACATGCTGACATTCGCCATGCGATCCAGGTCGCCGATCGGATCTGGTGGGTCGGACATTATCAGGAAAAAGATACTTTTCAATGTCATGTGTATCTGATTGAGCAGGGAAATCAATCAGTGTTGCTGGATCCCGGTTCGGTGCTGACTTTCCGCCATACCCTGCGCAAGATCGAGGAGATCATCCCGTTTTCCCAGATCCGCTATTTTATCTGCCACCATCAGGATCCGGACATCACCGGCGCATTGCCGTTAATCGATCAAATCGTGGGTCGGGACGATGCCGTACTGATTACGCATTGGCGAACTCAGATGCTGATCAAGCATTATGGGTTGCGAATGCCGTTCTGGTTGGTGGAGGAACATGCCTGGAAATTGCCGCTGGAAGACCGCACGCTGGAGTTTGTATTTACTCCCTACGCACACTTTCCTGGCGCGATCTGCACGTTTGACCCGGTATCTCGGGTCTTGTTTTCCAGCGATATCTTTGGTGGGTTAACACCGGAGTTTTCCCTGGTAGCGCAAGGCGAAGCGTATTTCGAGGCTATGCGCCCGTTTCACGAACACTACATGCCGAGTCGGGATATTCTCGGTTATGCGCTGCAAGCCATTGAGCGTTGTCCGATTCGCATCATCGCCCCACAGCATGGTTCGATCATTCCCGAGAAGCTGGTCAGCTTCATGATCAACAAGCTGAAAACCCTGGATTGCGGACTTTACCTGATTGCCTACGGCGACACCGACATCCGGCGTTTGTCCCAACTCAATCAAACGTTGCGCGACATCACGCACACCATGTTGATCTACCGGGACTTTCATGACATCGCTGATAGTCTGTTAGCGATCACCCAACGAATCTTGCCCGCGACTTCACTGGAGTTTTACGCTCGGCTGGACGAACAGAAAGTTCTGCATCTTTCGCCTGAGAGCCGCTACCGTGGCATCAACACCGAAACGCCCGCCGTCGTCGCTCGCATTCTCGATCTGGATCACAAGCAATGGAGCGAATTGCATGTAACCGGCGCCACCGAGTTCATGCTGGCCAGCGACAGCGATGATGCGCTGGCTTTGATGTTGCCCTTGTTTTCGCCTGCTCAAGGAACGGCGCATGCGGTGGCGATTATTCATCTGGCCGAGCCGGTGACCTCTAGTGATGAGCTGCGCCAGGTCATTGAGCAGATGAGTGTGCCATTGCAAGTCGCCGTGGAGCGGGAAGTCATTTATCGTCAACTCGACATGGAGCGGCAACGAATTTACGAGCGTTCGATCCGCGATCCTCTGACCGGTCTGTTCACACGCATTTATATGCAGGAGGTTGTCCAGCGGCTCTGCGACATTCAGGATCGCAATCCTGGCAACCGGGTGGCGGTGCTGATGCTGGATATTGATCACTTCAAAAGCGTGAATGACACCTACGGGCATAATCAGGGAGATGTTGTACTACGGCGGGTCGCTGCGGAAATCCTGAGTTCCATTCGAGGCAGCGATATTCCAATGCGGCTGGGCGGGGAAGAGTTCGCCATCTTTGTGGTGGGCGATGCGGTGGCTCAGGCCACTGTTTTTGCCGAACGATTGCGGACGCAGGTCACGGCTATTCGTTTTGAGGCGCCGATGACCGGGCGCATGATCACCGTGAGCATTGGCATTGCGATTCGCCAGCCGCAGGAAACGCTGCTGGATCTCGTGCAGCGTGCTGACACGGCGTTGTATGAAGCTAAAAATGGTGGTCGTAACCGGGTTTGCATGACGGCGGAAACCGTAGTGCAATTGCAGCCGGCGTAATGTCAGGCTACAAGCATCCGGCGTCAGGCATACTGCGACTGCGAGCTGAATTACTGGCGCAAATCCGTGCGTTCTTTGCAGCGCGGGAGGTGCTGGAGGTGGAAACACCGATGCTGTCAGCGGCGGCAACTACCGACCCGCATCTGACCAGTTTCGTCACCGCGTATTCAGGACCAGGGCCGCGCCACGCCCAAACGCTGTACCTGCATACTTCCCCGGAATTTCCCATGAAGCGCCTGTTGGCGGCGGGTAGCGGTTGTATCTACCAAATCGCCCGGGTGTTTCGCGATGGCGAAGCCGGGCGCCGTCATAATCCCGAATTCACCCTGCTGGAGTGGTACCGGGTCGGTTTTGATCATCATCAGTTAATGCAAGAGGTTACTGATCTGGTAACAGAATTGCTGGCTGACCGGTTACCGCTGGCGGAACCGGAATGGCTGAGCTATCAGGACATGTTTGAACGACAGTTTGGCCTGAATCCGCATCAGGCAACGGTTGCGCAACTGGTAATCGCTACGGAAAAAAGGCGCATTTCTATCCCACCGGGGATGCCGAAGGAAAATGTCGATCCCTGGCTGGACTTGTTGCTTACGCACTGCATTGAACCTGGTCTTGGTCAGGGACGGTTGTGCTTCGTTTACGACTATCCCGCTTCGCAAGCGGCGTTGGCCCGGTTGCAACCGGACAATCCACTGGTTGGCGAACGTTTTGAGTTGTATTTGAACGGTATCGAACTGGCGAACGGTTTCCACGAACTGGGGGATGCGGTTGAACAACGCCACCGGTTTACCGCGGAGAATGCGGCGCGGCAGGCGCAAGGTTTGCCAGTGATGCCGATTGATGAAAACCTGCTGATGGCGCTGGCGGAGGGATTGCCCGATTGCGCCGGGGTAGCGCTGGGCTTTGACCGATTGGTCATGCTGGCGGCGGGGAAAGAGACGCTGGCCGAGGTGTTAGCGTTTCCGTTTGATCGGGCGTAAGGCAGTGCGCAAAAAAGCCAGCCCCGCAGCGAGCTGCGGGGAATTCAACTCTCGGCAGTTAAAGCCTCTCTACAAACTACCGCAAATCCTCGTAACGATCATAACGTGGCGGATGCGGCGCATAGCGATCCTCTTCATCCCAGAATCGGTTGCGCGGATGATGCCGCTGGCTGCGATCACAATCAATGACTCGTTCTTGGCACAGCGTATCGCGCCAAGCATACTTCAGGAAAAATTGCGCAAAGGGTCGCCGCTCAGCTTCAAATTCCACACGCCGCGATGGAGACCACTCTTTTTCACCATAGCCGGTGCCAGGCGCTGCCCGCAGGGTGCGCGGCGCATCCGCCGCCGCTGGAGGCGCGCCTTGCGGGCTGGCTTCGCCCATGCGGCGTTCATTCCGCCGGCCTTCGGACCAGGGCTGAGGCTGCGCCGGTTCATACGCAACTTCTCGAAAAGCCGCCACTGCAATAACGCCCATCGCGGAATAATCGCCCCAGGCGCCCGCGTAGGAGTCGCCAGCGTCGGTGAAATAGAAACGATTGACCCGATTTTTACCGGTTCGCCAACCTTCATAGGTTTCCTGCTGATAGGGTCCAAGCACATACATTCGTTCGTCCGAACGAAGATTGGAGCGTTCGCCGGAAATGATATTGCGCCCATCCACGGCGATCACCACGCCAATCCGCTGATTGCTGCGATTGCGAATCTGGATCGAATAATTGCTGCCGCGCACCGCTTCCAGATGCGCCTTATAAATCATCCCGTGGTTACCGCGCCGTAACGGGTATTGTGGAAACGGTCGTCCTCTTTCATTGACTACTTCTACCTCGATATCACGCATGTTGAACCGCTGCGCCCAAACCACAGTCGGACCCAACAGGATTAAAATCGCCAATAATCCTGCTTGCCATTTCATGTTCATCTTTGTTTACTCCCGATTGATTGCGGATCCACGACGTCATTCCCGTGTCATGCAGTGCGATCCAGACTAGGAAGCTCCGGCTGAATCCCTACTGAATACCTACGGCGCTCCGTCCACACAGGCTTGCGGCGAAAGATCGAAGGTTTTATCTGGATAATTCAGTCCTGATTCACGCTCATCAAGCTAAAATTTAATCTTGTTCAAGAGTTCATCTGGAAGCTTTACGTCATGTCCAATCGATCGATGTTATCGCGTTATTTGGCGTTTTTGGCGCTGGCGGGCTTGCTCGTCACCGGCAATGCCCAAGCGCAATCCTATCGATCCTACCGAAGTGGCGACTATGGCCCACCTGCTCGTGGTAGAGCGGATCGTTCGCCGGGCCGCCCGTTCGCCGATCCCGATCGAGCGGCTGACGCCGCCCGCCGTGCGACCGGAGGTCGGGTATTGGGCGTGCAGGGCGCCGAACGCGATGGACGGCGCGGCTATCGGGTCCGCATCCTGCAACCCGATGGTCGGGTTCGCAACTTCCATTATGATCCCGGCAACGGCGCCATGCGCGATTGAATACCGGTTGGGAGGCAACATGCGCATTCTAATTGTTGAAGACGAAGCCCCATTGCTGGAACGGGTCACCGCCCAATTGCGCGAACAAGGTTACGCAATCGATGCCGCCGCCGATGGTCGAACCGGACTTTACGTGGGTCAGGAATACCCGCTGGATGCGGCGATTGTCGATCTAGGCCTTCCTGAGATGTCTGGCATTGAAGTGATCCGTCGCTGGCGTTCGGAAGGGCGCAAATTCCCGATTCTGATTCTGACCGCCCGCGGGCGCTGGCAAGACAAGGTCGAAGGACTGGAAGCGGGTGCTGACGATTATCTGGTTAAACCCTTTCATGCCGAGGAATTGCTGGCGCGGTTGCGGGCGCTGATTCGCCGCACTGGCGGCTGGACCCAGGCGGTGTTGTATTGCGGACCTGTCACCCTGGACACCAGTGCCCAACAGGTCGCCTTGAATACCCAACCGGTGGAAGTGACCGCCTATGAATACAAATTGCTGGAATACCTCATGCTTCACGCGGGCACAGTGATTTCCAAAACTGAACTGACCGAGCATCTCTATCAGGAAGATGAGGACCGTGACAGTAACGTGCTGGAAGTGTTGGTGGGCCGATTACGCCGCAAACTTGACCCGGATCGTACACTCAACCCTATTGAAACCTTGCGGGGACGCGGTTACCGATTCCGTCTGGAACGCACTGCCGGCTGAGTGCTGATGCATTCCCTCAGCAGTCGCTTGCTGATTGCCGCCAGCGTGGTGCTGGCCGCCTTTTTGGGATTGACCGGCTTGGCGCTTGACCGGGCGTTCCAGGAGAGCGCTCTGGCCGCTGTCCAGGACCGCCTGCAGGCGCAGGTTTACATGCTGCTGGGCGCGGTCGACATGGATGCTTTCGAACGCCTAACCTTGCCCCAGGCATTGCCGGAAGCCCGTTTCTCCACTCCAGATTCCGGCCTGTACGCGGATGTCATGGACGCTAGAGGCAATCTGATCTGGCGCTCGCCCTCGCTGCTGGGCATGGCGTTGCCGTTTTTCCCGGCAATCCGCAATCCTGGCGATACTCAATTCGCGCCATTGGAGGCGTCGGAAGGCCCCCCGCTGTTTCTGCTGGCCTTCACCGTCAGTTGGGAAATGGCCCCGAATCAATACCGTCTTTATACGTTCCGCGTCGCTGAAACCCAGTGGAACTTTCTTGACCAGCTTTGGAGTTTCCGGCGTAATCTTTGGGGCTGGCTGCTGGCGGCCACCGGTGTATTGCTCACCGTGCAAGGTTTAATCTTGCGTTGGAGCCTGAAACCGCTGCGGCGCGTGGCGACCGAGGTCACCGAAATTGAAACCGGCCAACGCATCGAACTGAGCAGTGATTATCCTGATGAACTGCGCCCGCTCACGATCAATCTGAACGCCCTGGTGCGCCAGGGGCGCACCCTGTTGGATCGCTACCGCAATGCCCTGGGCGATCTGGCGCATAGCCTGAAAACACCGTTGGCGGTATTGCACGGCGCATTGGATAACAGCGCCTCTCCCGAGGAATTGCGACAGGTGCTGGGCGAGCAACTGGAGCGAATGAATCGCACCGTGGATTATCAATTGCAGCGGGCCGCCGCTTCCGGGCGCATCGCGCTTAGCGCCCCTTTGCCAGTCGCGCCCCTGACTCGCCGGATTCTCGACTCACTGGCCAAGGTTTACGCGGAACGTCATCTGGATTTGGGCTGCGCCGTGGAGAACCGCACCGTATTTCATGGCGATGAGGGCGATCTGCTGGAAATTTTAGGCAACCTGGCGGACAACGCTTGCAAATGGGCGCAGCGTCAAGTGATCGTCCGCGCCTGCTCCGCCGAGCATGACGGGCGGGCGGAACTGGTTGTCGAGGTTGAAGATGACGGGCCGGGTATCCCGGCTGAGCAAGCGCCGTTGCTGCTCAACCGGGGGCAACGAGCCGATCCGACGGTCGCCGGTCACGGCATTGGCCTAGCGGTAGTGCGAGATTTGGTCGAAGAGGTCTATTACGGACAGTTGGAAATCGACCGTGGCGCGCTCGGCGGCGCATTGATCCGGGCGCGATTACGCTTTCAGGCGAATGGGGATTAATGACCGGTATTGATTGGGTTGCGCCCGACGAACCGACTGGTTCACCCCGGCAATGGCAGCGGTGGGGTTTCCGTGGTGGGATCCTCGTGAATGAGGACATCCGCATTCGGAAACGCGGCGAGGATTGAAGCTTCGACTTCATCGGCGATCCGGTGCGCCTCCACGAGAGGCATGAGATCGTCCAGCATCAAGTGCAACTGGATGAAGTAGGTCTGTCCGGAGCTGCGAGTGCGTACATCATGCACACCCCGCACCTGGGGATGATCGCGCACAATCTGCTTGATTTGGGTATGCACCTCGGGGGGCAACTCACGATCCATTAACAACTGAATGGATTCATGGCCAATCTGCCCGGCGCTGTAGAGGATGTAAAAAGCAATGCCGATGGCGAACACCGGATCCGCGCTTGGCCAGCCCAGCATCGCTAATCCTAACGCGGCAATCGTGGCG
>JAGRHQ010000019.1 GCA_020444905.1 Candidatus Competibacteraceae bacterium | reverse complement strand
CGGGACAGACCTCATCAACAGACGTGATCGGCGCGCTGCGCCGGGATACGACCACCTGGAACAAATTGATGAGCGCCGACGCCACCGAGGCGGGCGTCCGGTATCAGCGCAACCCGAACAGCGCCGCCACGCATCACTGGGGCGTGAGCGCGCTCACCTCTGCCGATGTGCCTACCGGGAACACCGCATTTTTTGCGGACCCTGCGGGCCAAGCGCTGGTGGCAGCGATAGAGGGCGCACTGGGGCCGGTAGCGGCTTCAGCCCTCCATTCCGGCGCGGACGGCGGATCCGGCGGCGGCGGATCCGGCGGCGGCGACTGGGCAGAACCCTGGGCGGCGACTACCTACTACGGCATTGGGGCCACCGTGCAGGGGAAGCGTCCCGGCGGCGGACGGGATTGTCTGGCGAAAATGACCGGACGATACGGACGGTCAGGAGAAACCGAGCCGATCTGGCCCAGCGCCGGCGGCGCCATCGGGGATTTTGAGATCAGTTGGACGGTGCTCTCGGATATTCCCGAAGAGACCGCCGCCACTATTGATGACTACTATGCCTCCTTGATCCTATGAGCCAATCGCCTGTCAGCCAAGCTGCCGAAGAAACCCAGGCATCCCTCAATAAAATCCCGCTCCCGACGATTGAGACGTTTGAGCCGGACCAATTAGCCGCCGCGGCGGCGGCTTATGCGGTGGCGGTGCGCAAAGTGCAAGCAGCGGATCGAGAGATCGAACGGATGCAACTTGACCAACTGGATCGGCAAAAACGCATCGCGCAACTGGATGCGCTCTTAGCCGCCATTCCCGGCGATCCAATCTATCTCTGGTGTGCCAATTATAGCCAGGGTTTGGCGGTGGGGCAGGAATACTGGACGCTGGAAATCCCTGATTATTGGAACAAGGACGCCGTAATAAAAGGGCAGTTGGCTACGATTTTCGAGGGGACGCCGGAGGTCCGTTACGTGATTTACGACGAGTATCCCGTCAATATCGCGCCATACGGCGCCGGAGGTGCGGCGCTGAACGGGACGCTACAATACAGCGAAGCCATGACGGCAGCTGCCGTGTTTTACAATGCCGCGATGGAGCCGAGTCATGCAAAGTGGCGGCCCCACTGGCGCTACGGAACCCTCCTGACGGAGAACGAGACCCACGCAGCGACTCAGCATTGCACTGTGCAATTGGATCCCGCAGCGAGCCGGATGGACGCGTTAAATATCAATCAAGGGACCGTCCTGGAAAATGTCTTGATCAATTACCCGTCATGCAATGGCCGGGTGTTTTACAAAGACGATGCGGTGGTAGTGCAGTTCGCTACGCCCGTAGGGCAGGATGTGCCGGTGCCGACTGTGATCGGCTTTCGGAGAGAGCCCAGGCAGTGCCCGCCAAGCTGGATACAGATCGCGTAGCGCCTTTGTCGCTAGTTGCGCGCGGCCAGCCTCCGTGGGCGCAAGAGTTGTTGATTCTGAACTTCTCCCTCGTTCCTTAGAACGATTGGACACATAGATTGAGACTCAATCTATGTGTCCCGTGAGTCTCAATCTATGTGTCCGTTTACACCCTCGTTCCTTAGAACGATTGGACACATAGATTGAGTCTCAATCTATGTGTCCCGTGAGTCTCAATCTATGTGTCCGTTTACACAGCGGTTCTTGATAGCGCGTCACGATCTGGTCACGCTTCGATAAGACAGGAGGAGAATAAAGCCGCGTAAGTAATTGAATGAATGGTGGCTACGGGTGGACTCGAACCACCGACACCGGCATTATGAGTGCCGTGCTCTAACCACCTGAGCTACGTAGCCACTGAAGAGGAGTCAAGAGGAAAAGAATAAATATGAATTTTGAATTATCCAAATCCAGTACTTATATGTCAAGAAAATTTCTTCTGCATATCCGAACTCTGGCTAACCCAGACCCTAAAAGGATCCGATTTCTATTGAGAAGCAATATTGCATGTCTCACTTCTAACTCATCAAGTTAAAGCGAACAGGAATGGTCAAAATGCGTCAGCCAATTGAAAGAATTTTTGTTGATCATTTTGATCTACCGGTTAACCTCGACTTGGGTCACCCATCAAAAAACCAGGGATTATGAATTTGACAGTATTGAGTGTAGTAAAGAGTCGGTATCCTACGGTATAACATCGTTCCAAGCCCCTTGGCTAACCCTGGCTAACCGGGAGGATTCGCCAATGCGTTGTCCCGAATGCAACCACAATCAGAAATACAAAGACGGTACACGCTGCAACCAGTGTCGCTATCAATTTGTCTTCCGCAAAAAAAATGATCAGATCAGCGACTTTACCCTGCAGCAAATCATCAAACGCTTGTCGGACAACAGACAGTATGCGTTCACCGCTACGCAACTCGCTCTGGAAATCTGCCGCTTCTGGCGCAAAAAGACGGTGGGACCAGTCGGTTGCAGTGTCATCGCCCTGGTCGTGAGTGTGATTGGCGGACTGATCGCATTCGATGACTGGAGCTGGTTTGGCGGACTATTGTGCTTCGCGGCGCTGCTGCCTTTGGCGATCTGGCTGGGTCGGGGCGGTAAAGGCAAGCTGTCCTTCCACAAAGCCCGTGACATGATCAGTCGCTACCACCAGGCGCACCCGATCAGCGAACTGGCAGATGGCGCGGCTTTTCGCCAGCAAGCTCCGCTGGAGGATTTCCAGGATCCATATTATGCTCCCGAACGAATCCTGGTCGTGGAGCGGGATGATCTGGTGGATATGCTGGTTCGCAATCGCTTTCACCTAACGGCCAAAGCCGCCGTCGTGAGCCGCACCGGCTACCCAGCGCGAGTGTTCGCCGCGTGCCGGGAATTCCTGCGTAATCACCCAGGTACTCCGGTGCAAGTCCTGCATGACGCCTCTCCGCAGGGATTCGCCCTGACCACGCAGTTGGCGATCGACGCCCAATGGCGGTTTGCCCGGCAACATCTGGTTGATCTGGGTATCTCCAGAACGGCGCTGGAAAATCGTTCTGCCCTGCCCTGGCTGCCTCCTGATCAAACTCGGCGCGATGGCGCGTTTGGCGGCAACGCAACGAAAAGGCTGCGCGCTGGTTGCCGCGTTCCCCTGGATTATGTGGGGCCGAAACCGATGCTGAATCTGCTGGGCGCGGCGGTTGTCGCCGGAACACTGTTACTGGCGCCAGAAGTTCTGAACGCCAGCGGCGCCGAAGTGGAAATCGATTATGGCTGACGCTGCGAGAGACGCATAACCGCATGGCCTGTCTGTTCGGTTATTGCGGACCGCCGGCGGACGGGTTGTTGGAACGCATGGCGGCGCTGCTGGCCCACCGCTGTCCGCTGGGCTGGGAACGAATGCATGGAACCACCATGACCGGCGATTGCGTGGAAATCGGTCATGGCCGCGCTGTCTGGAATCAGCCAACGCAACTCGCCCAACACAATCATGAGATGCTCGGCTATGGCGGCGTCTTGTTCAATCGGGATGCGCTTACGCCGCAAGAGGCTGGGTCGATGCCCTCCGCCGCCCGGCTGTTAATAATGGAACTTGCTGATGCGCCCGAACCCCGTCTTGCAGCCTTGACCGGCTGTTTCGTCCTGGCGGCGCATCTCGGCGATTCGTTCTATCTGCTGCGCGATCCCGCTGGAGTCAAAGTCGTTTACTGGACCGTGCATCAAGGCCGTCTGCTGTTCGCCAGTGAAATCAAGGCGCTGTTCGCCGACCCGGCCCTGCCGCGCCGGATGCGTCCTGGTGCATTGCTGGAATATCTGAGTTTCAGCTTCGTGCCAGGCGCAAGCACCATGTTCGAGGGCATTGAGGAGCTGCAACCCGGCTCCCTCCTGCGCTTCCGCCACGGCCAGACGCAAGTACAGCGGCATTTCCGCTGCGAGGACTGGGCCGAGCTGGTTTCTTCCCCTTCTTCTTACCCAACCGATTACTCGACTCGGGTTCGCACCGCCCTGGAACAGTCGGTTGCCGAGTGCCTGGCGGTTCAACCCGATAAACCGCCAGCAGTCTTCCTATCCGGCGGCATCGACTCCAGCGCGGTGCTGGCGGTCGCGGCTCAACAACGACCGGATGCGCATCTTCCGACCTTTTCGGCGCACTTTGGTCCCGAGTACGCGCGGGAGAACGAGTTTGTTCAGTTAATGGCGGATCGCTATCACACGGACCATCATTGGCTGGAAATTCGTCCCGGCGGATTTCTGGAGCGGTTGCGGGAAATTATCTGGCAACTGGATGATCCGATTGGCGACCCGGTCACCGTACCCAACTACCTGCTGGCGCAAGCGGCGTCCCAAGTTGCGGACGTGGTGCTCAATGGCGAAGGCGGCGATCCCTGCTTCGGCGGCCCGAAAAATATCCCCATGCTTATGGCCCGCTTGTACGGTCCCCTGCCAGGGGAACCGACGACGGGCTGGCTGGAGCGCAATTATCTGCGGGCCTTCCAGCGTTGCTATCAAGACCTCAGCGCATTGCTCACCCCGGACCTGTTGCGGGAAGCGGGCGGCGAGGAAGCGCTGATCGCCTTGTTGGAACCGTATTTTCACGCACTCGAACCCCGCGACTTTGTCAACAAGCTGATGAGCATCAACATCCGGCTCAAGGGCGCTAACCTGATCCTGGTTAAGGTCGAGAAAATGAGTGCGGCGCATGGTCTGCTGGCGCTGCCGCCACTGTTCTCCCGGCGCATCATCGAAACCAGCATGCGTTGCCCACCGGGCGTCAAGCTGGAAGGCGCCGTCGAAAAGAGCGTTCTCAAAAAAGCGGTGTGGGATTGTGTGCCGGAAGCGATTATCGCCCGTCCTAAATCGGGGATGATGGTGCCGGTGCGCTTCTGGTTTCAGGGCGAGATGCGCCGTTACGGGCAAAAACTGCTATCCCGTTCGCAAATCCGGCGCGGCGGCCTGTTTAACCCTGACTATGTAGAACGGCTGCTGAATTATGAAATGGAAGGCGTCCCTGGTTTGCGGCACGGTCTAAAACTGTGGATGCTCGTGACTTTTTTGTTGTGGCATGAACAGATGGTGGAAGCATCCATCATTTCCTGACCTTTCCCTAATCCCTGCTGTTACTCCTCCTGTTTTGCACTATTTTAGTGCATAAAACCGTCAAAACGATCTATCATAGCGCCTGGCTTACGCATTTTTTGCGCTAAACTAGCGCATTAAGCTAACTGGTTCGATTATTGCTTAACCTATTCGATACTCACCAGGAGACCGAACAAGGTGTTAAAAGACTACTACTACCGCCGGGTGGTGGAGGGTTTAAGCATCGCGGTGCTAGTGCTGGATCAACGCTTACGTTTGCTCTTCATGAATCCGGCAGCCGAAACGCTGTTTGAACTCAGCTTCCGCAAGGCATGCAACCTTGCCTTGTCGGAACTCGTCGTCGGCGCTGAAGCCTTTATCACCGGGTTACAGCATTGTCTGGAGAGTGGCCATCCCTATATTGAACGGGAGTTGCAATTGACCTTTTTGCCAGACCGCGTGGTCACCGTGGACTGTACCGCCGCGCCCTTACTGGAACGCGATCCCACGCGCGAACTGCTGCTGGAACTGCGTCAGGTGGACTGGCGATTACGCATCAGCCGCGAGGAACACATTCTGGCCCAGCATCACACGACACGCGCCCTGGTGCGCAATCTGGCGCACGAAATCAAAAATCCCTTGGGCGGCTTGCGCGGCGCGGCGCAATTGCTGGAGCGGGAATTGCCCAATCCGGCATTGCGGGAATATACCGGCATCATTATTGGCGAAGCGGACCGGTTGCGCAATCTGGTGGATCGGCTGCTGGGTCCAAACCAGTTGCCCAATCACGGCGAGGTCAGCATTCATGAAATCCTGGAGCGGGTCTGTGGACTCGTGCAAGTGGAAGCCGATCCGGGCATTCGCATTGAGCGGGACTATGATCCGAGCATCCCGTCGTTTTGGGGTGATGCGGACCGGTTGATTCAAGCCGTGCTCAATGTGGTGCGCAATGCTGCGCAGGCGCTGAACGGACGTGAGTGGGGCGTCATCATCTTGCGCACCCGCGTACAGCGCCAATACACGATTGGCGCCAAACGCCACAGGCTGGTTGCCCGCCTGGATATTATCGACGATGGCCCGGGCATTCCGCCTGAACAACAGGAGCAGATTTTCTATCCGATGATCAGTGGTCGGCCCGATGGCACCGGCCTGGGTTTATCCATTGCCCAGAGCATCGTTAACCAGCATGGAGGACTGATCGAATGCGTCAGCCGGCCAGGCGAGACGATATTTACCTTGTTGCTGCCCCTGGAAAAAACCGGATGAGCAGAAAAGAACACATTTGGGTCATTGACGATGACCATGCGATTCGCTGGGTGCTGGAAAAAGCCTTGCAGCGTGAAGAGATGATGGTGAACACCTTCGAGAGCGCAACCGGGGTAATCGACGCCTTACGCCAGGGCAAACCGGATGCGGTGATCGCCGATATCCGGATGCCGGGAATGAGCGGTCTGGAGCTGCTGTCTTCCCTGCGCGAGCGCCTGCCGGATTTGCCAGTGATCATCATGACCGCACATTCCGATCTGGACAGCGCAGTTTCCGCCTATCAAGGCGGCGCGTTCGAGTATTTGCCTAAACCGTTTGATGTAGACGAAGCGGTGGCGCTCGTGCGCCGGGCCTGTTTAACCCATCGCCAACAAAGCAGCCCCAATGAACCGGCGGAACCCCTGCCGGAGATTATTGGCGAGGCGCCGGCGATGCAGGAAGTTTTCCGTGCGATTGGCCGATTGTCGCGCTCCAACATTACGGTATTGATTACCGGCGAATCAGGCACCGGCAAGGAATTGGTCGCCCGAGCGTTGCACCGCCACAGTCCGCGCGCGGATCAACCGTTTATCGCGATCAATACCGCCGCTATCCCCCGCGATCTACTGGAATCCGAATTATTCGGCCATGAACGCGGCGCGTTCACCGGCGCGCAAGCGGCTCGCCAGGGGCGATTTGAACAGGCGAATGGCGGTACGCTGTTCCTGGACGAAATTGGCGACATGCCAGCGGAATTACAGACTCGCCTGTTGCGGGTGCTGGCTGAGGGCGAATTTTACCGGGTGGGAGGGCATACGCCGACCCGGGTCGATGTGCGGGTGATTGCCGCAACGCATCAAAATCTGGAGCAACGGGTGCGCGACGGGTTGTTCCGCGAGGATTTGTTCCACCGCCTGAATGTGATCCGTATTCAACTGCCGTCGCTGAATCGGCGGCGCGAGGATATTCCGCTACTGAGCCGACATTTCCTGACGCAGGCAGCGCGCGAGTTGGGCGTTGAGTCCAAGTTATTACGCCCGGAAACCGAGAGCTATTTAGGCCGACTGGACTGGCCGGGCAATGTCCGGCAATTGGAAAATTTATGCCGCTGGTTGACGGTGATGGCCTCGGGACGAGAAATCCACCTGGAAGACCTGCCCATTGATCTGCGTGAAAAAATACCTTCCGCAACCGATGGTTATAATTGGGAAACCGCGTTGCGGCTGTGGGCGAGCCAGACGCTGGCGCGTGGTGCGCAGGCTTTATTGGACACTGCTTTGCCCAATTTTGAACGGGTGCTGATTCGCGTGGCGCTGGAGCAAACTGGGGGGCATCGTCAGGACGCGGCTCGCTTGCTGGGCTGGGGACGCAACACCCTGACTCGCAAGATCAAGGAATTACGGATGGAGTGACAGATTGATAGAAAACAGGCGTTAGGGAATAGAAAATTGCTGATTTCTGCTGGCTATTTTCTATGTTCTGTTTTGCTGTTTTCTTGAGAAAATGCCCCATGTTCGAGGTCATTCTGTTTGAGCCGGAGATTCCGCCCAACACCGGCAATATCATTCGCCTGTGCGCTAATACCGGGGCCAGGCTGCACCTGATCCAACCGCTGGGCTTCCAATTGGAGGATCGTCGGTTACGGCGGGCGGGGCTGGATTATCACGAGTGGGCGCGAGTGCGCGAATATCCCGATTTGGCCGGATGCCTGGCAGAGCTAGGTTCGCCGCGCCTGTTAGCTTTTACGACCCGGAGCAACCGCGCTTATCACAAAGTCATTTATCGACCGGGCGATGCGCTGCTGTTCGGCCCGGAAACGCGCGGTCTACCCGAAGAAGTACTAGAATCTCTCCCTGAGAAGCAGCGTTTGCGCATTCCCATGCTGACTGCTGGACGCAGTTTGAATTTGTCGAATACGGTGGCTATCGCGCTATACGAAGCATGGCGGCAGTACGATTTTCCAGGGGCGTGGTGAATATTCGTAAGGTGATGTATTCCCCTCTTACCACTCCTTAACGGCGTCTCCGCGGCGCCGTTTTCATAAGCCTCTTTATCCAAACCCCGGACTTAAGATGGCTTAATTCCTGCTTCATTATTTTCGATATTTTACGAAGAAACATTGTCAACCAATCGCTTTAAAAACGGGGTCTCTCGCGGAGAAAATTGATGGATAATAATAGGTTATTAAAATATTTTCTAGGCGTGAATCTGGGGACACTCTTTTTGCTAGCCAGCGGACCGGCTCTCGCGCAAGTTGGCGTCGGAAAGACCCTGAATCTATTGTTTTGGCTATATAACCTGCCGGACTGGGCGCTGATCGCGTCAGTTGTCATCCTGTGCATGGGTCTGTCCTGGCTGGGACTCACCCTTTACCGCTGGTTTCAGCATAAAGACGCAGCCCAACGCAATCCACGCGCTGGCTACTACGCTATTGTTGGCGGCGCGGCGACCGGCATCGTGGTCGCTCTGATAGCAGCCAATCCCTGGCAAAACTATATGTATGACCAGATCACCAGCCTACCGCCCACGGCTGTTGGTCTCTCGGCAAAGGTTCCTCAGGAGCTTCTCGAAGAACCCGATGCCGTGGATGCCGGCAAGATTCCCGACAAACCGCCCAAGGTGCGCAATGGTCGCGCCCGCCATGCGAAAGTCAAGATGAGCGCCCTTGATGCAGAAACGCTCAACCTCAATCTGTTCGACGACACCCACCTGACCGCTGTTCGCGACCGCGTTGTCGAGAACTTTCAAGGCAGCTCGGCCTGGGCAGCAAACCTATTCCCCTTAGCTTTCAAACGGACCGCTGTCGAGAACTTGCGAGGCGGTTTGGCCTGGGTGGGCCATATCGATGGCGAGGAAAACAGTGAAGTCGTGTTGGCGGCCAAGGGCAATGTTCTCATGGGCACAGTTAGGACACAGGATCGTTTCTTCGAAATCGTTTATGTGCATGGCAATACCCACGCAGTGCGCGAACTCGATCCGAACAAAATACCCGCGCAGTTCGAGCCGCAAGAGGCGCTGCTCCCTACCGAAGAAGGCAATAACCCCGCTTTCGCCGACCCGGTCACTACCAGCGGCGATATCGTGACCAGCACCGGCCAGGTGATCGATATTGCAGTCGTGTACTCGCCTCAAGCGCGCAATAATGCCGGAAGCGCCGCGGGCATTGAAACCAAGATCATGAATGTAGTGACCCGGGCCAATCAGGCTTATCTGAACAGCCAGATCGATATGCAATTAAACCTGGTCTATATGGGCGAGGTCGCCTACACCGAAACCGGCAATATGCTGGATGCGTTGTCCCGTCTGAAAAGCACTACCGATGGCTATATCGACGATGTCCATAGCTTGCGTAACCAATACGCCGCCGATCAAGTCGTATTGATCAGCGCCGACAGCAACTACTGTGGCACCGCATATACCATGAGTTCATCCTGGATTTCCACGGCCTTTGCGCCCTATGCTTTCGCGGTGCTGCATGACGATTCCGTTTATAACTGCCTAGGCAGCTCCGACAGCTTCGCCCATGAACTCGGGCATAATCAGGGCAATGCGCACGATCCGGACAGTTCCAGATCCCCCGGCGCCTACTTCGATTCCTATGGCTACCGCATCTGCGGTGTGTTCCGCGACATAATGTCTTATAACTGCAGCAGCGAACCGCGCATCCCCTACTTCTCCAACCCGGATGTTCTCTACAACGGCCAGCCCACCGGCATTCCAGGCTTTAACGACACCGCCCGCTCCATGACCGAAACATCGCCCATCGTCGCCAGCTTCCAAACCTCGGCAAGCACGTTAACGACGCCTGCTACGC
Source organism: Candidatus Competibacteraceae bacterium (assembly GCA_020444905.1). Lineage (GTDB taxonomy): Bacteria > Pseudomonadota > Gammaproteobacteria > Competibacterales > Competibacteraceae > UBA2383. Next base: position 21,989 of record JAGRHQ010000019.1, on the reverse strand, counting down.
CAAGCAACCTGGCAGCCTCCACGCTGACTACCGATTCCATCAAAGTAACCTGGAACGACGCCGCTACCGATGAAACTGGCTACAAACTGCAACGATCGACCAATGGTGACGCCTGGACCGAAATTGCCGCCCTAGGTCAAAATGTGACCAGTTTTATTAACACTGGTCTTAACGAAGGACAGTACACCTACCGGGTCTATGCTTACAACAGCGTAGGCAACTCCGACTACTCCAATATGACATCAGCGACTACCGCTGCGCCAGAACCTATCGCATCGCAGCCAATGGATACCACCGCCCCGGTGGTGACGATCACCGAACCGAGCAATGGCGCCCAAGTCAGCGAGAATGTGGCCATCACCGTCACCGCTACCGATAACATCGCGATCAGCATGCTGAGGCTTTATATCGGCAACAACCTGGTGAACGCAACCAATACCAACCACTTGCGCTACCTTTGGAATACCAATGAGGCACCGGGTCGCTATACCCTCCGCGCCGAAGCCGTTGATACTTCCAATAACACCGGTAGCACGTCGATTACAGTATCGATCAAGTAAGGTTCACCGTAATCGCGATTTGTCCCCCACTCCGAACCCCTCTTCCGTTAGGAGAGGGGATTTTCGTCTTACGCACAGGATTGCATGGCATGTCATTATCCAGGCAACTACTGCTCTTGATCTCAGTGCTGTTTCTGCTCATCTTCAGCGGCAACTTCATTGCCAGCGTCAATAAAATCCGTGACTACCTGCAGACCGAAGCCAAGGTCCACGCCCAGAATACCGCTACTTCCCTGGGTCTGTCGCTCAGCCCGCACATCGCTAACCCACACGACCCCATTCTGGAAACCATGATCAAGGCTATCTATGACATGGGTTACTACCAGGAGATCAAACTCACCGATATCGACGGCAACACCCTGGTATTACTAAACGATAGCCAGATTTTCGAGCAAGTGCCCAGAATATTTATCGAATTACTGCCCATTGAAACCGCAACGGCCATGAGCGAAATCAACTCCGGCTGGAACATCGCTGGCGTCATTTACGTCACCAGCAATCCCGGCTACGCTTATCTCAAGCTTTACCAGCAAATGAAAAGTAGTTTCTACTATTCCCTGGCCGCTTTTATCCTGTCTGTGCTCCTACTCTTTCTGGTGTTGCGTTTTACCTTGCAACCACTCAAAAAAATTGACCAGTTAACCAAAACCATCGCCTCGGGAAGATTCGCCCGAATTGAAAAGCTCCCCTGGACCCGGGAAGTACGCAACGTCGCCCGTTCCATGAACTTCATGGCCGACAAAATCGAAGGCGTCATCGACAATCTGCATCAAAAACTGGAATCGCTCAGCCAGACGCTATTGCTTGATGAATTAACCGGCTTACATAAAAAGAACAGCCTGGAAACCGACATGGAGCATCTTCTCGCCACAAACGAAGTCGGTTACCTCTTCTATCTCAAGATCAACAACTTCGTTGAACTGGCCAGAAACCGGGGCAATGCCGCAACCGACCAATTCCTGCAAGCGTTCTCGGTCATCCTGCAAGAATGCGCGCGCGAGCAACACTCGAAAGCCCGCGCCTACCGCTTTTACGGTTCGGAATTCGCTATCCTGATGACCGGAATGCGCACGCCTGAGGTAGAACCGCTCGCGCAATTACTCAGGCAAAAGCTGACTGTGTTTGGAACACTCTATCAACACATGGATATCGTGCATATCGGTATTGCGCCTTGCAATCCGCAAGGTAACACAGCAGGCATTCTAGCAGCCGCCAACGATGCCTATGAACAGGCAACCCTAATCGGCGTTAACAGCTATTTCATTCGCCCCAGCAACGAGCAAGGTAAAACCGATGAGGAATGGCGAAACCTGGTGTTTGACATCGTTGACCATCAACGCTACCAGGTCTCCTACATCGGACCGGTGAAAGATTTAAGCACCGGCAAACTTATCATGGAAGAAGCCTTTACTCAGGCATTCGACCAGGCTAATCAGCCGGTTCCGATCGGCGCATTCGTCGCCATCGCTGAAAAATTTGGGAAAATTGTCAGCCTTGACCAAGGCGTGACCTGTAAGGTTGCCGAACATATTATAGAAAAATCATTAACGTATGGCATTGTCGTCAACTTATCCATGGCGACGCTGAAAAACGCCGACTTTCGCTTCTGGCTGATTGATTTCCTGCGCCAAAACGCTTTGTTGGCCAGACAGCTGGTTTTCAGCGTCACCGCCTACAGCGCAGCAAAAGATATATCATTATTCAAGAATTTTACTGATTTTGTTCATCAGCATGACGCCCGGATTATGCTCAAACGCTACGAAGTGCAATTCATTTCCGTAGAAACCCTGAAATCCCTGAAACCCGATTACATTCGTCTGGCCAGGGATCTGACCGTCGGCATCAGCGCGGAAAGCAGAAAAAGATCCTTTATAGAAGCTATTAAGGAAGTTGGAGAATTACTGGATATTTTCATCATCGCTGAAGACGTTCAGACCAAAAGCGACTTCGATGTAGTGAAAGAAATTGGTCTCCCTGGAGCGATTATTAATTTTCGTAAATAACCCTGTTTTCCCTTGAAACCTAAAAATTAAAACTCATAAAAATCAGAAAGATTAATGCATTGCCAATACTGCCAAAGCAATTATGGGTAGCCTTGCTGTCCTGTTCCATGTTTACCTTGGCTTCGGCGGCGCTGGAAATCGGGCCAGAACTGTTTGCGCGCATTGAAAAGAAATACGGCGCACCCGCCGGCGAGCGAATCAGGAGTTGGCAACAGATCATTACAGCGTCGAAGAATCTGCCGGAAGAAGAGAAACTCAAAGTCGTCAATGATTTCTTTAATCAGTTGGAATTCGTTGATGACCTGAAAAAATGGGGCGCCGAGGACTATTGGGCCACGCCGCTGGAATTCATAGCTGTGAATGGCGGCGATTGCGAGGATTTTTCCATCGCCAAATATTTCACTCTGCTGGAAATAGGCGTTCCGGAAGAAAAACTGCGCATCACTTATGTCAAGACATTGCAATATAATCAAGCACACATGGTGCTCACATATTTTTCTTCGCCGCAGACCACGCCCTCGGTGCTGGATAATCTGAATCCACACATCCTGCTGGCCACCCAGCGCAAGGATTTATTGCCTGTTTACAGCTTCAACGGCGCTGGCCTGTGGCTCGCTAAATCCATTGGTAGCGGCAAGTCGATAGGGAGTCCGGAGCGCCTGAATCTTTGGCAGGATCTTAAAGCGCGAATGCAATCAAAAGCAGGTAATATCCATATCAAATAGTGTGCTAGCGCAACGCAAGGTACGCCGCTTCGATCTTGTGGACGAATTATGCAGTTTCAACGCTCCACGATAAAGTTCGTAACCGGCGTTGCCTTGCGGGGTTGGGCTATACCCTTGAAGACTTTCTCCTGGTTATTACGAATCAATCGGACTTGAAAGGGCGTTGGCCGAGGTTGCTGTTCATCCTTGCGCGGCGCGTAACGGACAATAATCCGATACACGCCCGGCGTTGCCTGGCCCGCTGGCCAGAACGCATTTTCCACTGGACGATTGCTCAGACTGTCACGGGCGGTGTTGGCATCCACATCCAAGGCACCGCCACATTCCCGAGGATTCTGGTAGTCCATCATTTCACCAGACGGACACAACACGACCAGATCCAGATCGGCATTACCGTTCCACAGCAGCGTCGCGGTAATTTCGCCCGTCGCCGCGCCGGTGGCGGACAGACGGTTAGTAAACTCCTGACGCTCCTCGGGCGTGGGGTCGGACTGCGCCAATTCGACGGACGGTTGGGGCATTGGGGCGCTTAAAGGAGTTCCAGTGACTCCAGCGGCGCTTACAACAGGCCGGGAACCTTGCAACTCTTCTTCCAGGGTCCGCACTGGGGATGCTACCGGCGCTGGCGGAGGCGATGCGGCGCTCGCAGGCGCTCGGCTTCCGTCTAACGGACGATTGGCGTTATTTGGCAGAGGCGTAGCCGCGTCAGGCCGAGCTTCAGGATTGGACGGAACAAACGTAGTCACAGGTTCCTGATCTGACGCGCTGTTTGGCTTCAGGGCAGTTACAACTTCTTTCATTGAAACGGGTGGCTTAACGTCAGTTCCTGGAAGAGTTATCCTGGACACGGGTTGAGCTTCGTTTCGAAGTGCTGATTCCGCAACGATTGCACTGTCGTTGCCCAGCGCTGCAACCGTGGGTGACGTGGAGGCGCGCAACGCCTGTTCTGTTTGCCCGGCCTGCTTCATCGCAGCATCAGGGAGGACACCCGGCACTGTTTGCGCCGATTCGTAGGTCAGCGGCGGCGTGGGAGTTTGGTTTGAAACCCAGAGAAAAATTCCCAGGGCAAGCAATATGGCCAGCACGGCCAGGCCCCAGAAATATCGGGAATGAGTTGCGATATAACGCGGCTCATCCGGATGCGGCGCCGCTGGATAGGGACTCGATTTGAGGAGTGAAGGCGGTGGCTCGTCATCGGGTTCCAGCATCGGTTCTTCAGACAGCTTGCGAGGTTCGGAAATCGGCGGTGCGGTGCTGGACGCTAGTTCGGGCATCGCAATGTCCGGCATGGCTACAGCCTGAGAGGTTTCGTCGGGTAGCGGCGGCGGCCCAGGCGAACGGCGGCCCGTTCCGCCTATTTCCCAAGGGCGGTCGGTGGTAAAACCCCAGTGCGCCAACACCGGACGATCCCCAAGTAAAAAGATGTCGGTTTCCGCTGGCGATCCAAGGGCAGCTTTAAGCATGGCCCCCAGCTGCATTCGCTGAGGATCGCCGGAAGTCGTGTAACGCTCCGCCAGTTCCTGCCCGCGTTGCAGCTGCGCCTGGATCTGAGCCAGAATCGGCAGGCGCTGCTCTTCGGGCAAATCGCTTAACACGATGGGCTTACACTCAGGATCACCCTCGGTATACCAGTCAATCCGATCATGAGCGCGATCCACTACCGGTTCCGCTAAAAAATGCGCGGCGTCAGGTCCCAGTTCGTTAGCCAGCACTGCCTGGATTTGTGGGTAAAGCGTATGCAGCGGTTGGCCGAAACCACCCATTTCCCGTACTCGGTCAAACGAACCACTGCTGAGAAGAATTTGCTCGATCATGGGTTGCCGCACCTTGCGACTCTAAGAAGTTGATATCCGTGGCGCCATCTACGGCGCAGAAGCTTTCTCCATCGTTGCCGGAGAAGGTTCGGCGACGGACTCCGGTTCATCCAGCGTAATCGAGAATCCGCCGCCGCCCAGGGTTAGATCAAGACCCTGTTGCAGATTCTGCAAGTAGAGCATGACGCCCTTGCCGTTGCGCAACAGGGCGCTGCCTCCACCATGAACCAGGGTCAGCCCCCCCTCGACTACAGCATAGTTTCCAGAAAAATCAGTAATCTCCTGCAATCCATAAACCTGGCCGAGAGCGTTGATCCGGCTAACCCCTAAAGTGGCGACCTTAAGGCCGGAAACCGAGAAGGGGTATTGCCGTTCTTGGAAAAGCAAGGTTCCTTTGCCCTGGCTGTAACCCAATAAGAGGCCGAACGAGGTGCTGGAAAACTCCAGGCGCGCATCCGGCGGTTTATCCTGGGCCAGTGTCATATTCGTTCCAATCATGAGCATCAGTGTCAAAACCATCGCGATAAATCGCATTAATCTTCTCCCTCAAGTCATAAAAATGGGGTTCAGGCTGCCGGAGTCATTCGGTACGGCCATTCCTGCTGATTCAGCAATATTTTTTCCAATTCGCGAGTGAGATCAATCTTTGAGTCGCCGCTTTTGGCCGAATCCCGCGAACAGGAGTCTAGCGACCAGATCCCAACTTTCTCATTGAGATTGACTTCCTTCCACTTGGGATGGCCAGTTTGCTGCAGTGCGTTGAGATTGGCGCGAATCGCTTGGCCCAGCTTCGCCAATTGTTGGCAGCGTTGCGCGAAATAAGCGCTTTGCCTGCCGGAAAAGTCAAAGCTCATCAGCACCGCTTTCACCGCAATTGTTGGCGTTTCGCGATCCAACCATTCGTAATCCGATGGCCCAATCCGGGTGGCCACATATTCACGCAGCATTTTGGGATCATCAAGCGGTACAAAATGGACGTTCGCCAGCATCGCCGCAAATTCCGGCTTATTAATCAAATTACCGACTTTGGTAAACAGACTGACCGGCTTGCCGGCTACGTAAAACATCGCATCCGCCTCGCCCTTGAGAACGGCGGTCACCCCCGACAACGGCGCAATTTGCAGCAATTCCGACGGCTTGGCTCCGGTCAACTGCAAGAGGTTGATGGCGGTCAACCAGTTCCCACTACCTTCCTCACCGACGACGACCCGCTTACCCTGGAGATCGCCAAAAGATTGAATGGACTTGTTGGCAAACAAGTGGACTTCTTCATTGTAAAAAGGAAAAATCAAACGCAACCGCCCGGCGAGTTGGCGCATTTCGGGGCTTTCGGAGCGGCTCAGGAAACCCAGCACATCGGATTGCACAATCCCCAGGGCGGCATTTTCCTTGCTGTTCATGCGCCGGATATTGTCGATGGAACCCTTGGAGTCCTTCACCAGAATATCCAGACCCACTGTTTTCGCAACTCCGGCAATATCATTGCCAAATTGAATGTAGGTGCCGGTCTTGGAACCCGTGACCATGCCGACCGGTTGCGTGTTGACGTCAGCGGCCATGACCGGCGTCCCAACGATCAGATTGAGCAGTAACAGCAGACGGCCAATGAGCAAACGATTCATAAAGGTAAGGACTCCTGGAACGGGGAGCGGCGAGTAAATTCCCTGAAGCCTGATTTTCTCACACTCTCAAGGCGTTTTTCGACGTAACCGCTGCTCCAACTCTTGTGTGGTCGAATCGAATTGTGAGCTTAATTCTTCCTCCAGGCTATGTTTGGAATCGGGGCGTGGCTTTGCTGTCGGCACAGGTTCCGGCGCAGGCGTGGGTTCCGGCGCAGGCGTGGGTTCCGGCGCAGGCGTGGGTTCCGGCGCAGGCGTGGGTTCCGGCGCAGGCGTCAGTTTCAAAGGTTCTCTCTGGATATCTACGGAATGCTCCACAGGTTGGATCGCGAAGGCCGGCGCGGTGGCGTCACGCTGACCAAACCACCACCATCCGGTTACGCCCACCGCCGCCAGCACCGCTGCGGCGGCCAAGCCAGGGAACAGCCATCCGGTTTTACCGCGTGGCTTCCCGCTCCCAGCTGCTGGACCCGGCGGTGGCGCGACTGGCAAGGGAGAGGGCGCTGGCGTGGAGGGTGGCAAAGGCGTAGCGGGTGACGGTGGCGACTGAGACGGGCGAAATTCCTTCGCCAGTACTTCCGGCGCGCCGGTTGGCTTACCAAAAACCCGTTCCTCGCTGCCCAAAGGCGTTGAGACAATTCGCCCATCCACTCGCCGGGTGGGTGTGGCGTCCCTGATCGCATCAGCGCCCAAGAAAGAGCGTTTGGATTCATGCACTTTTATGCGGGTCGGCAGTTCCTCTTCTTCTGGGGGCGGGGATAAGGGAGGAACTGGACGAGTCGTTTCGCCATCGTCCACATACTCTAGCTCCAGACCGCAACCCAGCTCAGGGATCGGTAGATCGGGGATAGGCAGATCGACGTTCCGCATTTCCGGCAACGCAGGTTCCGGCACAGTTTTTGGGCGCGGTTTAGGGCGGGAACCCACGCGAGCGCCGCTCACTACGAGCCGTCGAGTCGTGGTTGCCATGTCTTCTTCGATCGCCAATTCCAGAGGCCAGACGAAAGTCACAGCAACGGTTTCATTCAATCCCTCACCGCGCACCGCTAGCTGGTAAGGCATGTTTTCCAGCTGAAACGCCAGATTGGGATTGATCACGAATTTCAGAGAGTCACTGTCGTACCAAGCCTCTTCCGGTTGCAGCCAACATTCCGCGCCTTGCCAGCCGTCTGTCCCAAGATGGTTAGCGGCAAAACCATGGCGGTTAAGGGCGAATACGAAGGTCTCAAGAGTATGTGGCAGGCCATCAATCGTCACAATAGCATGCCCAAGTGGGCGATGGGGATCCTCCGAGACGCGAACCGCAAGCATGGACATCGTCAATCTCCATAAATCCGGACAAACAACGGGAAACCGGGGATTCGGCTCCCAAACCTTGTCTAATTGTAGGTTACTAGCCCGGTTTTTGCTGTAAGCAGGCCTGCCGGTTTATTGATCCTTATAAGCTTTAATCAAGTCCAATAATTATTGTATTAGAGTCCAATTCGGGATAGGAACAGCGATGCCGGATTCGCCAAACATTAGTAATTATGCTGAAATACAAACACACCTTCACATTTCATTTATGAGGTCGTCCATGTCTTCGCCAACGCAACGCCCTGCTTCGCCTGATCTATCCACGGGGACGTTGCCGCAGGCGACTGATCCAGCGACCCTGCAGCATAAGGTTAGTTCCGGTGAATCGCCCACCGTTCGCCTGGAAGCCGCGTCTGTCGATTCCCAGGTAACTCTGCCTACTGTTCGCCTGGAATCAGCGCCCAATAAACCGCTTTCCGCTAACGATACCGGTTTGGAAATCGCCAAATTTCTGGTTGAAGACGGAATCATTACCGATCAGCAATTGGCCTACGCGATGCGGGTGCGCGCCAAGCTTTCCACGGAAAAACCCTTGCTCAGCGTTCTCAATGAAATTGGTTATGTCAGCCTGGAACAACAGCGCAATACGCTGCGCAAGCATCGGATTTTGGTGCGAATTGGTGCCTTGCTGGTGGAGCTGGGTTTCCTACGGGAACAGGATCTGCGGGCGGCTCTGGCGTTGCAACGGGAGTCTGGAAAAGGCAAAAAACTGGGCGACATCCTCCTGGAAAACCACTTTATCGAGGAAAACAAGCTAATTGATGTATTGGCTGATCAACTGGGGTTCCCGCAGGTCAAGCCCGACTTGAGCGACGTCGACCGCAAGTTGATGGAGAAAGCCAATCCCAACTGGTTTCTGCAACGTCATTTTCTGCCGCTGCACGTCAAGGATAACCAGGTTCTGGTCGCTTTTGCCGACCCCCTCGACCAACGCGCCCGTCGGGAAGCCGAGCGACTTTTCGGAGCTGACCTGACGCCATTGATTGCCAGCAAGCGGATTATCCGCGAAACAATCGAAGCGTATCAGCGGCATTACCAAGTATCGACAGGACCGACGATTCAAACTGATGATACCCGCCAGGTCATTGAACTGGTCAATACCATGTTGCTGGATGCGGTCCAGACCCAGGTCAGCGACATTCACATCGAACCGATGAAGAATGATCTGCGCATCCGGTTTCGCTGCGATGGCGTCCTGGGCGTTTACAAAACCATTAATAAGAAACTGGCCTCGGCGTTCATTAATCGCATCAAGATTCTGAGCAGAGCGGATATTGCCGAACGGCGGCGTCACCAGGACGGCCATATTACTTTCGAGGATCCGAATACCGGGCGAAATATTGATGTCCGGGTTTCCGTCTATGTCACGGTCTACGGCGAAAAAATCGTTCTGCGGTTGCTGCGCAAGACCCAGTTGGTGCCATTGGACCAGCTTAATATGTTTCCGCGCACCCTGAACCATTTCTATGAGGATGCGCTTGAGTTGCCCAGCGGTATCATCTTGATCACCGGTCCCACCGGCACTGGTAAAACCACCACTCTATACAGTGCGGTCAACTATTTGAATAGCATTGATCGTTGCGTGACCACCGCAGAGGACCCGGTAGAATTCGTCATCGAAGGCATCGCACAATGCTCGTTGAATCGGAAAATCGATCTGACTTTTGAAACCACCTTGCCGCATATCATGCGCCAGGACCCGGACGTGATTGTTCTGGGTGAAATTCGTGACCGCTTCTCGGCGGAAGCCGCGATCCAGGCGGCGCTGACCGGCCACAAGGTGCTCACGACCTTCCATACCGAAGACAGCACCGGCGCTTTGTTGCGGCTGATGAATATGAATATTGAAACCTTCCTGATTGCCTCGACTGTAGTCGCCGTGCTGGCCCAGCGGTTGCTGCGCCGGGTTTGTCCCCATTGCGCCGAACTCTATCAGCCCAACTCCGGTGAACTGCAACGCTTAGGCTACAAGCATCATGATTTGGAGGGAACCAATTTCCAGCAGGGACGAGGTTGTCCGGCCTGCCGGCACACCGGTTACCGGGGTCGCATCGGGATTTTTGAGTTGCTTATTCTGAATATCGCCGTCAAGGACGCCATGCTCCAGAAAAGCACGGCTCATGACATTCGCCGGATTTGCCTGGAGGAAGCGGGCATGGTGACCCTGCTGGAGGATGGTTTGGCCAAGGCGGCCCGAGGCGAAACCACCTTGGCCGAAGCGTTCCGTTATTTGCCGCGTCTTGAAAAGCCCCGACCGCTGGCGGAAATCAAGCGCCTGGTAGGAATTACATGAAAATTAATCAACAGCGAAACAGCAGCACACGCATTGATGGATGGGAGTGAACACATGGCCCAGCACTCACTGCAAGACATGATCATCCAGGCGCTGATCACGGATACGCTGCAATTGCCGGCTTTCCCGGCGGTCGCGATGAAATTGCAAAAAGCCTTGCACGATGGCGACGTCCGGGTCGCTGACCTTGAAAAAATGATTATCGGTGACCAGGCGTTGGCCAGCCAAATCCTGCGCGTCGCCAATTCATCGTTCTACAAGGGATTACAGCGAATTAACACCATTCAGAAGGCAATTATTCGTCTCGGCATCCGCAAGGTGGCCATGCTGGCGATGGCGGTTTCGCAACGCAGCCTCTATCTTACCCGCAGTCCACTATTGAGCCATTACATGGAGAAACTCTGGCAACACGCTTTTGCTTCGGCCCTGAGCAGTCAATGGCTGGCCTATCACAGCGGCTGTAAACAACAGGCCGATGATGCATTCATGGCCGGCTTGCTGCATAACATCGGCCAATTGGCGATTCTGCGCGTGATCGACGAGCTGTCGGCCACAAAACAGTTGACCGGCGCTCAAATGCAGAAAAATCTGGTGGAAGAGTTGTTGGATAGCAACATGCATAATGCCCAAGGTTATGTGCTCATGAAGCGCTGGAACCTGCCCAATGAATACTGCATTGTGGCCCGCGATCATCATAAGGAGCCTTACGATAGCGACAATATGTTGCTGGTCATTGTCCGTCTGGCCGATCAAGCTTGTGAAAGACTGGGAATCGGCCTGCATGCGGATCCAAATATTGCATTGGCCGCCTTGCCAGAGGCGCACACCCTGGGTTTGGGGGAAATTGCGCTGGCTGAAGTGGAAATTTTACTTGAAGATAGCGTGATCATAGCGGGTTAAGTTCAACGGGGGCTTGAAAATCCCCTGCTCTTGTTAGAACAAATGCCTATAATCAAACCATAAGACGATTACGGTTGACTCTGACCCTTTGGTGCTTTTGTCATGACCGAACTAACCCTCCGTGAAGCTGAAATCACCCGCGCCAGCCTGCTGAACCGCACCGTGTACAACCTCCGCGAAGCCTGGCGGGAAATGGCTGATTGGCGCGAGGGGCTGTTCTCAGCAGCCCCAGACCCTAACCTTCCCGAAAAGGACGCGGAAGCGCTGAGAGTCCAGATGCGCGACTGTCTGGAAGCGCGGGGCGGCGAAGTATCCGCCCGGGCGCGGGCCGCCAATCTGGGGCGCGCTTATCTGTCGCTAAATGCCCAAGGCCGACAGCGGTTTCTGCAAATCCTGGCGACTGAGTTCGATATTGACCGCAAGGCCGTCGACAAAGCGATAGTCGCCGTACAACAGGCAGGGGATGATAGCAGGGAGCGCACCAAAGCGGAGCGGGCGTTGCGTCAGGCGTTGCAACCGCCGAGACTGCGGTTGCTGGCGCAACTCAACGCCCTGCCCGAGGGGTTCCTGTTTCTGGTCGATCTGCGCGAGGAATTGTTGAGCTGGAGCCGGAATGATCTGGCGCTGGCTGCGCTGGAGCGGGATTTATTGTCGCTGCTGACGTCCTGGTTTGATGTTGGGTTCCTGGAATTGCGGCGCATTACCTGGGATTCGCCGGCCTCGTTGCTGGAGAAAATGATTGCCTATGAAGCCGTGCATCCGATCACCGGCTGGGGTGATCTGAAAAACCGGCTCAGTTCCGATCGGCGCTGCTTCGCCTTCTTTCATCCGCGCATGGCCAACGAACCGCTGATCATCGTCCAGGTCGCCCTGGTGAATGGCATTGCCGACAATGTGCAAACCTTGCTGGATGAGACTGCGCCAGTGCTCGATCCACACATTACGGACACCGCCATTTTCTATTCAATCTCCAACGCCCACGATGGCCTGAGCGGGATCAGCTTCGGCAATTTCCTGATCAAGCGGGTAGTGGATGAGTTAGCCAGTGAGTTCAAGAACCTCAAAACCTTTGCCACACTGTCGCCCATCCCGGGATTCCAGCGCTGGCTGGATCGCAAGTTGAGCGAGCCGGATCAGGATGTGGAAACGGAATGGTTGACCACCACTGAACGCAAGGCGCTGGCCAGCGCGGCGGGAACCGGCAAGGAGCCAGCTTCTCTGCAAACCCTGCTGCAAGCTTCTGACTGGCCGCAAAAATCAGAACTCGCTAAAGCGTTGAAACATCCGTTAATGCGGTTATGCGCGCGTTATTTGGTCAAAGAGAAACGCGATAGCCTCACCGTTCTAGACCCGGTGGCCCGCTTTCATCTGGCCAATGGCGCCCGAATTGAGCGGCTCAACTGGCTAGGGGATACTTCAGCCAAGGGTTTGTCTCAGTCCGCGGGCATGATGGTGAACTATCTTTACAAACTCAATGACATCGAAGCCAATCACGAGGCATATCGCGGCGAAGGCAAGGTCACCACGTCGTCGGTCATTCGTTCGCTGCTGAAAACCTGATGGCATGGCCGTTCCGCAGGGATAAAAAGTCAACGTGAAATGACCTCCATTGCCAAAAAGGACTGGAAAAAAGACTTTGGCCTGGATGACCGCAAGCCGCCATATTTCTTTTCCAGCATAAATCAACTGGAAAAGGCCGCAGCGAAAGCGCCGCAGATCCATGCGCTGCGTCGGGCCTTTGAACAACTTGAAATTAATGGGGTTCTTTGCCAGGATCGAGTGGGACCTTTCGAGGGTCTCCAGCCAGTGATTTATTTCCGTCAAGTCGATAATATTGATCCGAATAGCATTCTTAGTTTGCATCGCGCCTTCTGGAACCAGGGTATCGCTCCGATCCTAGTCGTGATTGCCCCAAACGATGTTCATATCTATTCAGGTCTGCTTCCCCCGACAAGTACTTTGATCCAATCGAGGCGATCGCCTGGGTTAGTGGAGACTCTGGAGCGTGTTCAGGATCAGCTTCGATCTTTCCTGTTGTCCGTTGAATCGGGAGAGTATTTTCACATCCATCGGCATTCCTTCGATCCGCGCCAGCGGGTTGATCGAGACTTGCTTCACAATCTACGGGTTACACGGCAGGCGCTTGGCCAAATCCAACCTGTAGAGCTTGCGTCGCCGACGCTCGATACGCTGCTTTGCCGTTTGGTTTTCACCTGTTACCTGTTTGACCGGGGCATCATTGACGAAGCTTACCTCAAGACGCTTGATATCCAGGATGCGGATCACTTGAGGGATATTCTCGCCAGAAAACCCCGGACAGAAGCCAAGGCTGATCTCTACAGGTTGTTTAACCAGCTTGCCAGTGACTTCAATGGCGATCTTTTCAGGGCCAACCTGGAAGAAGAATGTCGACAGATTAGGGTTGAGCATCTCGAAATTCTTGATCAATTTTTCCACGGCGCCAAGGTTCGATCAGGACAGCAGGCATTCTGGCCCTATGATTTCAGTTTTATCCCAATTGAAACTATCAGCGCGATTTATGAGCACTTTTTAAAGGCTGCTGGAAAGGAACACAAGAAGGAAACCGGGGCCTTTTATACCCCCCGGCTTTTGGCGGAATTCGTCTTGGATATGGCCTTAGAAGGTGAAACGTCACTTCTTGACAAACGATTCCTCGACCCTGCCTGCGGCTCAGGCATTTTTCTGGTTGGACTGTTCAACCGTCTTGCCGAAGAATGGAAGTTAAAGAATCCAGAAGCGTATTACGACCAACGGGCTAATGGCCTCATGAATGTTCTTCGCACTAACCTTTATGGTGTGGATAGCAATCACAGCGCCTGTCAGATCACAGCATTCAGTCTTTATCTCGCATTCCTGGATCAGTTGTCGCCGCCCGATATCCGGAAATTGCTCGGAACATGGGATCGCCTTCCTCACCTGGTTTTTGCCTCTGGCAAACCCTCGGCGCATCTATCGGCAGGAACCATTCGTTGTGCTGATTTCTTCGCAGAGGCGGCGACCTTACCCCAAAAAGTCAACATCATTATCGGTAATCCTCCCTGGGGTAGCGTCAAGGATGGGAATACAGCCGCAGTACGCTGGTGCGCCGAGCGAAAATTACCGCTCCCAGACCGCCAGATGGCAACGGCCTTTATCTGGAAAGCGCCCTCGCATCTGGAGGATAGCGGGAGAGTGTGCTTCGTTCTGCCGCACGGTACGCTGTTTAATCATAACGATACCGCTATGCGCTTTCAGCAGTCGCTGTTCCGCACCCATGCGGTTGATCGGGTCATCAACCTGACTGATTTCCAGTTCTTCCTGTTTGCAGAATCACGAGCGCCAGCTCTCGTTATTCGATATTGCAAGGAGAAGCCTGCAAATGGCGCCCATCTCATTGATTATTGGGTCCCAAAGACCGACTGGGCCATTACTCAAGCCGAGATTGTGAGTATTCTGCCGCAAGATCGCTCGCGGGTGGCTGTGCGTGAAGTCCTGGATAGTTTAAAGAGGAATGATGGACCTCTCATCTGGAAAACGAAATCTTGGGCAACGCCGCGTGATTGGCGACTGCTTGACCGGCTCTCGCTCATGCCCCGCTTGCGGGATATCGTAAGCCAATCCGGGCGAGGTCCGGCGAAGAGATGGTTGATTGCTGAGGGTTTTCAGCCTCTTGGTGAAAATGATGACTTAATCAAAGCTCAGACCCTCAACCTTCCGTCGCAGCTATTCATTAAGGCAACTGCTAGACAAGTCAATCTCTTTCTTCTGGAAGGCGATTGCGAGAAGCGATCTTCAGCGCAGGTCAAAGTGCGTCTGCGCTCAAACAAGAGTACCGAAGTGTTTAAGGCTCCTCACGTTCTCGTTGCAAAAGGCTTCTCTCATGTTGCGTTTGCCGATTTTGATGTGTCCTTTCGTCATGCGCTCCGTGGCATTCATGGGCCTCCATCGGATCGAGACCTCCTCATCTTCCTAACTGCCTGCCTTCGGTCAGACGTGGCGCGTTATTTTCTGTTTCACACTTCATCTAACTGGGGCGTGAGCCGTGCCGAAGTTCATGTTGAAGAATTGCTCCGCTTGCCGTTCCCGCTGCCCGATGACACGCATAATCCCGAGCGCGCCCATGCCATCGTCCGTGAGATTGCCGCCGCTGTGGTAGGCGCTGCTGACGAAGCATCACGCGACCTTTCCAACCGTGAAGATATCGTGCGCAGCACACAGGAGAAGTTGAACAAACTGATTGACGAGTATTTCGACATTGACGATATCGAGCGGATGATAATCACTGACACGGCCAGGATCATCATTCCCAGTGTGCGGCCATCACGCGGTAAGCTGGATGTGCCGACCATCAAACACAGCAACGCCGCGCTACGTGATTCATATACCCATCTGCTTTGTAATCGGCTCAATGGCTGGGCCAAACAGGGATACCAGATTCATGCCAAGCCCGTGGCCAATGCTTTGATTGGCATTGGCATGGTGGTTCTCCAAAAAACCAAACGCGGGGAGCAGCCGATCCAGCTTCATGCAACCGACAATGAGTTGTTGAAAGTCCTTGATCATCTCCAGCGTACTGTTGCCAAGGACTACGGCCCCTTCGCATTGCTGCGTGGCCTGAAAGTATTTTACGAGGACTTGCTTTACATCACGAAACCACTCGGACAGCGATTCTGGACAAATACGGCCGCGCTTAACGACGCTGACGAGATTGCCGCTACGATCACCATCCGATCGATTCGGGAGGGGGCATGATCATTGGGGATTCTTCCAAGTGGGATGACTTCTTCCAACAGAATCTACCCGCTGTCCTTGCCTACATCATCGCTGCCTGGGAGCAGATGCCGAAACCAGGACCATCAGATCTGGAGGATGCGATTTCGGACAAGTTGTATTCGGCATTGTTGAAAGCGAAACACCGAAGCGATTTCCTTTTTCTCATTCGCCGTGAAGACTTGGAATTTGATATGGATTTGGCAAAAGAAACGGGCAGGAAAGACATCGTGTTCTTTCCATCGCTCCAGGAGGAGGAGATTTATCTGTGCCTTGAGGCCAAGCGCCTGAACGCGGTCATCTCCGGTATTCAACATTCACTTGCCGGAGAGTACGTCAAGGAAGGCATGCAACGATTCGTGGATGGCAAATATGCCCGCTCTGTTCGACACGGCGCAATGCTGGCTTATGTTCTTGATGGAAACGTCGAGCGGGCGAAACGAAACATTCAGAAAAATATACGCAAGCGACTTTTGGAACTTTGCATGGATAAGAACGGCGGTCTCAATGCTTCAACGATTCGACCTGATGACTGCCGAACCAGGGAAACGCGCCACTACAGAACTCACGAGAAGGCAGTTTTTCATATTCACCACCTGTTCTTGACAGCTACCCTGCCCTAAACGGCAAGGTTTTTCGCGCAATTCCGGGCGATTTTGGACAAGGTCACAACTTCATCGGCGATTCGTTCGCTGCTGAAAACCTGATCGTGGATCGCTAGAACTTGACGGGTCGCTTGGCCAGCTTGCGTTGCAAGGTGCGGCGGTGCATCCCCAATTGCCGAGCGGTCACCGAAATATTACCGTCGTTTTCGCGTAGAACCCGCTGAATATGCTCCCATTCCAAGCGATTCACGCTCAGAGGACGCAGGCTGACCGAAGCGGCGGGATTGCCACGGGTCGCGGCGAAGGCGGCTAACACCTGATCGGCGTCCGCCGGTTTCGCCAGATAATTCACCGCTCCCAGCTTAATGGCTTCGACGGCGGTAGCGATGCTGGCGTAGCCGGTGAGCACCACGACGCGGGTCATGGAATCCAGCGCCAGTAACTGCGGAATGAGGCTGAGACCTGAATCGCCAGCCAGGTTGAGATCGACTACCGCATAGTCCGGCGTCGTCCCTTGCGCCAATTGCAGGGCCGCTGCACAATCGTGGGCTGTTGCGACGGTAAAGCCCCGTCGACTCAGCGCCAGTCCCAGCACCCGGCAAAATGTGGCGTCATCGTCCACTAGCAGCAGGCAGGCAGGCTCAGACGGCGTGGTCCGGGATTCTATCGGCTCCATCAGGCGATGCCCATTCGCACCGGCAGGTCAATACGAGTGCAGATTCCACCTTGTGGATGGTTTAGTAAACTCACCTGTCCTCCCAGGCGCTCCAGCGCCGCATTCGCCAACAGTAACCCAATGCCAGCGCCGCCGTTCTTAGTGGAGAAAAAGGCTTCGCCAGCGCGGTCTTCCGCCTCTTCCGACAGACCCGGTCCCTGGTCGCGGATTTCGATGATAACGCGCTGCTGATTCCAGCGCCCGGTCAAGTCCACCCCGGTAGGGCAGGCGTCAGCCGCATTATTGAGCAAACTGATCAAGGTCTGGCCGATGGTCTGCGGCGCGGTGATAGCGGGGAGCGGGGGCGCACCGGCGCAACTGACCCGCAGCGGCACCTGGGGACGGAGCAACTGCCAGCGATTGCGAGTGCATTCCAGCAGCACATCCAGCGTCTGCGCGGCCTCGCGGTCGGACGCCAGATCGGCGCTGCGCAGCAAATCGCCAAGAATGGATTTGCACACTTCCACTTGCTGACGCAGGGTGCGCAAATCCTCCCTGAGCGGCAGGTCTTCCTCGCCATGCAACAGTTCCAGTTCCCGCGCCAGTATGGCGATGGTCGATAACGGGGTGCCCAGCTCATGAGCCGCGCCCGCCGCGAACATGCCCAGGGTCAGGATTTGCTCATCGCGCAACGCGCGTTCACGCAGTTGCGCCACCTGACGGTCCCGGTTTCGCAGGGCCATCGCCAGTCGCGCGACGAAACCGGCAATCAGCAAGGCGCTGATGACAAACACCAGCCACATTCCCCACAGATGGGTCTCAAAGCCGGAGCCATGACCGCTGAGCGCGCCGGGCAGCGGTAAATGGTAAAACATCAATGCGGTGTAGATCACTACAGTAACGGCGGCAGTCGCCCAGACCTGGCCGGCGGGCAGCAGGGCGGCGGCGATGATCAGCGGCAACAACAATAGCGAAACGAACGGATTGCTCGCGCCGCCGCTGAAAAACAGCAACAAGGCCAGCGCCAGTGCATCAAATTGCAGGTAGGCGAGCAGCTCCCAGGCGGTCACCGGCTGCTCGCGTTGGGCGCTGCGGTGCAACGCGACAAACGCCAGCAGCGCCCACCCGAGAAACAGCGCTACCGGCCATCCTGGTAACAGCGCAGGCGGTGTCAAACCGAAATGCAGCCATAACAACATGATGCCTGGTCCCAGCACCACCAGGATGCGCAGCAACAAGAGCCGTCTCAAATCTTCCATTTATTCAGTTCCATTCATGCGGCAACAACGACCGTTGATAATTGGCGAGTGTGACAATATGCCGCATTCCTCATTAATCCATGATTGCATAGGATGCGCTGACTGTTTCATGCAATGGCAGCGACCGTTGCTATCCTGGAGATGACCCGGATGCCTGATAGTTACCGACCCCTTCCCTTGCATCGTTTGGAAACCGGCGCTCAATACTTCCACCCCCAACAGCAATGGCCTGTCGCTGTGATCCTCGACGATCCCGCCCAGTGCGTCATGACCGATCTTGGCCAAGTGACCGCCTGTACCGTTGAACGAACCACATTGCTTAAGAAAGCATTGGAAATCATGATCAAGCGGCGGGTGCGAATGCTACTGGTGCGTAATGCGGACCAGCAGATCATCGGCGTACTCACCAGCCGCGACCTGGAAAGCGACCGGCCCCACCGGATTCTGACGAAAGCAGGCGGAAGTTGGGACGATTTACGGGTTGCCGACCTCATGACGCTCAGACCAAAAATACAAGTTCTCCAGATACAGGATGTATTACAAGCACGGATAGGAGATATCATCGCCACCTTGCGGCAAGTCAATCGCCAACATGCGCTGGTCGTGGACACCGATCCCGAAACCGGCGTCCAGGCAGTGCGCGGTATCTTTTCGTTATCGCAGATTGCCCGACAGCTCGGCTTGACCATTGACCCCGCCCGGCGCCCGACGACATACACTGAATTTGCGCAAGCAGGCGGCGCATTATAGCGGTCAATCCTCGCATCAACCCGATAACCGGTTCTGCCGGTTCGAGCCAGCGAGAAATTCGTCATCAAAAATCGGTTAGCAGGTGAAATTCCCCGACATAAGGCGTCTTGCCGATCACGGCGACCGTCGCTCGCCAGTCCCGCCGTCCTGCTGAACAAACTGGCAAAATCGCTTGTCCCCGCCAGGTCTGGTCCACCTGCCGACGTAGATCGAAACGGTTAAAGCCCATATCCATGCCCTGCATCGCGAAAGACACTGTGACTTTTTCAGCCTTGGAGGCGGCTTCTCCGCCAAGGTCAACCTGCACCGGAAATGCAGTCAAGGGTTGGATGCGGTCTCCCAGGCCAAGCGTCACGGTCAATGCCGCATCCTGCGCCAGACATGTTTTGCCCACCGGATTGCAGGCAGGATCAGCGTTTAAAACGATAGCGTGAGTGGGAGCAGGCTGTAGCTCCTGTTTCAAGCGGGGATAAAGCAGGCTTGCCAAGCTGCCCAACAAGAAAAATCCGGTCATGGTCCCGACCATTACCAGCCCATCTCGCCGGGTCATCTTCATTATTATCGCTTCACTGATCGCCAGTTTGAATTGTAGCGGTTTTCCTAGTTCCGTGGATGCGGCAATTTGTCGCATTCTCATACTGCTCCCAGCGATTTAGCATAAAAGAATGACCCCAGGCGGCGCGCTTGGCGAATCCATTTCATGGTGAATTGACTCAGGAGAATCCCCGCATGATTGATCCACGTAACCGGCGTTCATTATCCTCGCTGCATGGCACTTTGATGGTCAGCGTTATCGCGGCGCTGGCGACAGGCTGCGGCAGCGATGACGATAACGACAGTTCGCCGGCGGTGCGCGGCGTTGCGATCCAGTTCCAGGGCCAGGTCAACAGTCAGGACTTCGTTTGCGGGGCGACCTATGAAAACGTCGGCATCGGCCAACCTGGAACCTACCAGGTAACGGACTGGCGCTTCTACGTCCACGACGTGGAGTTGGTCAAGGCTGATGGCGCGCGGCGGACACTTGATTTGGATCAGGACGGAGTCTGGCAATATGAAAACGTTGCTTTGCTGGATCTGCGCCGGGATTGCGGCAGTGGGGCATTGCCGAGCAACGCTGAAGTGGTGGGCGCGGTCTCCAACGAAAACTACACCGGCATTTGCTTCAAGGTCGGCGTACCCTACGCGCTGAACCATATTAACGACGCCACGGCGCCCTCGCCTCTGAACAATTCCGGGATGTTGTGGAACTGGCGCGGCGGACGCAAGTTTATCCGAATCGATGGCATGGGCGCGCCCGGCGACGGCGACAATGCAGTGGCTTTCGTCGTGCATCTGGGCAGCACCGAATGCCCAGGCTCTGATCCCAACACGCCTCCTACCGCCGCCTGCGGTTATCCAAACGTCGCCGAATTTTGCCTGGATAACTTCGACGCCGATCAGGATCGAATCATTATGGACATGGGTGCGGCGCTGGAGGCGTCCGATGTGGCGTTCAACACCCCTGATACAGCATCAGGTTGCATGTCCGGCAACGCCGATCCCGAGTGTATCGCCATCATACCGCGCCTGAATCTGGACTTCACCTATGTCGCCGGGGCCGGAGCAACGCCCGAGCAATATCCCAAAGTGGTCCCCCAGCGACTGTTCCGCGTGCATAAACCATGAACTGGAAGTTGAGCGGTATCCTGGCGCTAGGTCTGGCGCTGGTGGTGGGGGGCAGCGCTGCGGTCGCTCAGGATCACCAATCGCCTGCAGCGGCGCGAGCCAATCCTGCTCGTTCCGCCTACGTGTGGTCCTTGCCAATGGGTTTTCCAAAACCTCGGATGTTTAAGAAAAACCGACTTTCTGAGGCTAAGGTGGAATTGGGACGTCATTTGTTCTACGACCCGCGAATGTCGATCAATCAGACCATGGCCTGCGCTTCTTGCCATCAGCCGGCGCGGGCATTCAGCGATGGCCGCGTTACCGCGATCGGCGCGACTGGCGAGGCGCATCCACGCAACTCCATGAGTTTGACCAACGTGGTCTACAATGCCACATTCAACTGGGCTAACCCAATCCTCACCAAACTTCATGCGCAGGCGTTGATCCCGCTATTCGGTGAATTTCCGGTGGAACTGGGTTGGAGTGATCACGAAAAGGAGATTCTGGATCGTTTTCGTCATGACGCCCTGTATCAAAAACTCTTTGCCGCAGCCTATCCGGGTAAAACCGACCCCTTCAATGTGGCCCAAGTCGCCAAAGCGATTGCTGCTTTTGAATCCATCCTGATTTCGGGCAACTCACCTTTTGACCAGGCGACTTTTCAGGGTAATCGCGACGCCATGAGCGAAGCCGCGCGGCGCGGGCAGGAGTTGTTTTTTTCCGAGCGTATGGAGTGCTTCCACTGTCACGGCAGCTTCAACTTTACGCAGTCCGTGAACCATTCCGGGACGACGCTGCCGCAGGCCGAGTTTCATAACAACGGTCTCTACAATATCGGCGGTACGGGTGACTATCCATTGGACAATCGAGGACTGTGGGAATTTACCCAGCGACCTGCGGACATGGGACGGTTTCGCGCTCCAACTTTACGCAATATCGAATTAACCGCGCCTTATATGCATGACGGCTCTATCGCTACCTTAGAAGAGGTCATCGAGCATTACGCCCGTAGTGGGCGGTTGATCAGCGAAGGACC
>JAGRHQ010000199.1 GCA_020444905.1 Candidatus Competibacteraceae bacterium | reverse complement strand
GAAGATGAGCAACGGCTGAAGAACGAAGCCGAAGCCTATTCCAACGAGGTGATTCCCAAGGCGCGCGGCCAGGCGGCGCGGCGTTTACAGGAAGCCTCCGCCTACAAGGAACAGGTGATCGCCCAGGCCCAGGGTGAAGCCAGCCGATTTGAGCAATTGTTGATGGCGTATCAACAAGCCCCGGACGTCACCCGCGAACGGCTGTATTTGGAAACGCTGGAAACGGTGTTGTCACAAGTGAGCAAAGTGTTAGTAGATGTTAAGGGAACCAATAATCTCTTGTATCTGCCGCTGGATCGACTTTTGAAAACCGAACAGTCGCCCAGCGCGGGCGACGCCCGTTCCACGGGGGGGTCGCTGTTGGAAAATTTGCCTTCTTCTTCGTCATCATCATCAGTCGATGGCAGCGCGGCGGCGACCCGCTTGCGCGATCTGAATCGTAGTCGGGAGGTGCGCTAATGGCTTTGCCACAATTGCCGGTGTCCCGCAATGTCATGCTGGGCGCGCTCGCCGCCGCCGGCCTGTTACTGGCGACCTCGTTATTCACCGTGGATGAAACCCAGACCGCGCTCCGCTTCCAGTTGGGCGAGATCGTCGAGGCCAATTACCCGCCCGGTCTGCATTGGAAGTGGCCGTTGATCAACAATATTCTCAAGTTTGATCGCCGGTTGCAAACGCTGGACACCGATCCGGAACGGTTTTTGACTGCTGAGAAGAAAAACGTCATCGTCGACTCTTTTGCCATGTGGCGAATTGAGGACGTTCGGCTGTTCTACACCACAGTAGAAGGTGATCCAGCGGCGGCCAACATCCGGCTCGATCAGATCGTCAAGGACAGTCTGCGCAGCGAATTCAGCAAGCGCACCATTCAGGAAGTGGTGTCGGGGGATCGTGAGCAGATTATGGAAACTCTGAGCCGGCTACTGCGCGAGCAGGCGACACAATTAGGCATTGCTGCCGTGGATGTGCGCATTAAACGTATTGATTTACCGGCGGATGTCAGTAATTCGGTATTCAGCCGCATGAAAGCGGAACGCGGGCGAGTGGCCAAGGACTTCCGCTCCCGTGGCGCTGAGACGGCGGAGCGCATTCGCGCTGATGCTGATCGCCAGAGTACGGTGATCCTGGCCGAAGCCTACCGTGACGCCGAGCGTCAGCGCGGTGAAGGCGACGCCCAGGCAACGGCCATTTATGCCGAGGCGTATGGTAAGGATCGGGATTTTTACCGTTTCAATCGCAGCCTGAATGCCTATCGTCAGAGCTTTAACAGCAGTGACGATGTGCTGGTGCTCGAGCCGGACTCCCAGTTCTTCCAGTACTTCAACCAGTCACAGTCGCAAGCACAGTGATGAGGGCCATTATTATCAGACACCTCCGCCATGTGGGATGAACTGCTGGCGGCGTTCGGTTTGATGCTGGTGCTGGAAGGCATCCTGCCGTTCCTCAATCCAGCCGCCTTCCGGCAAACCCTGCTCAGGATTTCCCAAATGGAGGATCGCGTCTTGCGATTGGCTGGTTTGGGGGGCATGGGATTGGGGTTGGTGGTGTTGTACTTTTTCCGCTGAGGTCGGGTCAGGCTTGAAGCCAGACCCACAAAATCTTTTATATCCTGTCTCCCATGATCCTCAAAGACCGCTGGTTATTACCCGAAGGCATTGAAGAAATCCTGCCGCCCGCCACAGATCGCCTGGAGCGATTACGCCGGATGTTGCTCGATCTTTATCAAAGCTGGGGTTATGAACTTGTTATTCCGCCGCTGATCGAGTTTCTGGATTCGTTATTGACTGGCGCCGGCGATGATCTGGAACTGCAAACTTTCAAGCTGACCGATCAATTGAGCGGCCGGATGATGGGGGTGCGCGCTGACATTACTCCCCAAGTGGCGCGGATCGACGCCCATCTGTTGAAACGCGCTGGCCCGGCCCGACTCTGCTATATGGGTACGGTGTTACGGACCCGCGCCGATGGTTTTGGCGGTTCCCGTAGTCCCTATCAAGCGGGTGTGGAACTGTATGGTCATCGCGGCCATGAGAGTGATCTGGAAGTGCTGGCGCTGATGTTGGAGACGCTGAGGGTCGCGGGCGTTAGCGAAGTACACCTGGATTTGGGCCATGTCGCGATTTTCCGCGAACTGGTGAGTCAGGCCGGTCTGGATCGGGAATGTGAAAGCATTCTGTTTGAGGCATTACAGCGCAAGGCTTTTCCAGAAATCGATGAACAGTTGGCGGAATGGGCATTGCCGACGCCGAGTGCGGACTTGATTCTGAGCTTGGCTAAACTGAATGGCGGCCCGGAAATACTGGACGAAGCCGACGAGCAGTTGGCGGCAGGCGGGCTAAAGGTACGCGAAGCACTGATCACTTTGCGGCGATTAGTGGAAGCGTTGCATCCGCAGTGGCCGGATTTGCCCATTCATATCGATCTGGCCGAATTGCGCGGTTATCACTATCACACTGGCGTGTTGTTTTCCGCCTATGTCCCTGGTCAAGGGCAAGCAGTCGCACAAGGCGGGCGCTATGACGAGATTGGCCACGTGTTTGGTCGGGCGCGGCCTGCGACAGGTTTCAGCACCGATTTGGCGACGCTACTGTTGCTGGGTTCGACCTCGGAAACGACGGCAGCCGGGATTTACGCACCGTCGGCTGGTGTTGGGGAATTGGAGGAGCGGGTAACCCTGTTGCGTCGCCAGGGCGAACGAGTCATTCGGGCGCTGCCCGGAGCAGAAGTGGAGCCACGCGCTTTGGGATGCGATCGAATGCTGGTTCGCCAGCAAGGGGAATGGCGGGTTGCGCCGTTGGCAGATTCAAAGTCTACGAGTTAACAAGGAACCAGGCATGGGTAAGAATGTGGTGGTCATTGGCGCCCAGTGGGGTGACGAAGGCAAGGGCAAGGTCGTTGATTTGTTGACCGAAAATGCGGCGGCAGTCGTGCGATTCCAGGGAGGGCATAACGCGGGGCACACCCTGGTCATCCATGGCCAGAAAACCATCCTGCACCTGATTCCTTCGGGCATTCTGCATGAAGGCGTCGCCTGCCTGATTGGCAATGGCGTGGTGCTGTCGCCAGCCGCTTTACTGACTGAAGTTGATCAACTTGAACAACAGGGCGTGGCGGTCGTGGAGCGACTGCGAATCAGTGAAGCCTGTCCGTTGATTTTGCCTTATCACATCGCTTTGGATCAGGCCCGTGAGAAGGCGCGCGGCGAACGGGCGATTGGCACAACGGGGCGCGGCATCGGCCCAGCTTATGAAGACAAGATCGCGCGCCGGGCGGTGCGGCTGGGTGATTTGTTCCATCCAGAGCGCTTCGCCGCTAAGCTCGGCGAGGTGCTGGATTTCCATAATTTCGTTCTGAAAAACTATTTCCAGGCTGAGCCGGTCGATTTCCAGACGGTACTAAATGAAACGCTGGTTTTCATGGCTGAGCGCTTGCGCCCATTGGCGGCGGACGTGACGAGGTTGCTGGATGCCCATCGCCAGCGGGGCGACAATATGCTCTTCGAGGGCGCTCAGGGGGCGATGCTGGACATTGATCATGGCACTTATCCTTATGTGACCTCTTCCAACACAACGACGGGCGGCGCGTCTACCGGCACCGGTCTGGGACCGCGTTATCTGGATTATGTGCTGGGCATCACCAAAGCTTACACCACCCGGGTCGGGGGGGGGCCTTTCCCGACCGAGTTGTTTGATGAAACCGGCAATTATCTGGCTGAACGTGGCCATGAGTTTGGTTCAACGACCGGTCGGCGGCGGCGCTGCGGCTGGTTTGATGCGGTGGCTTTGCGGCGTTCAATCCTCAATAACAGCGTGTCGGGGTTGTGTGTGACCAAGCTGGATGTGCTGGATGGTCTGGACTATGTGCGGTTGTGCATTGGTTATCAGTGTGGTTCGGAGCGGTTGGATCATGCCCCCCTGGGTGCCGAAGCGCTGGCGGGTTGCGAACCGATTTATGAAGAGATGCCAGGTTGGCGGGATTCGACGGTCGGGGTGCGGCAGTACGAGAATTTGCCGGTTAACGCACAGGCTTATTTGCGGCGTCTCGAGGAATTGATCGATACGCCAATTGATCTGATCTCTACCGGCCCTGATCGGGCGGATACCATTGTATTACGCGATCCATTTGCTGGATGAGTGCGTTGTCGATTGCTGCTGATCGCGGCGGCCGTCGGTGATCAGCCGCATTGCACAGGGCGCTGTCGCTGAGGACTTAGCGCTGGGCTATCTGCAAGAACAGGGCTTGGCCTTGGTGACGCGGAATTTCCGTTGTCGCACTGGCGAATTGGATCTGATCATGCGCGATGGCGAATATCTGGTTTTCGTGGAGGTGCGTAGCCGTCGTTATGCGCGCTATGGCACTCCCGCCGAGTCAGTAACCCGAACCAAGCAGCAAAAATTGCTGCGCGCTGCGGCCTTCTATCTACAACGTCAACATCTTGACCTACCCTGTCGCTTCGATGTGGTGGCGGTTCTCCAGCCCGGCGGTGAACCACAAATCGAATGGATTCGCGATGCTTTTCAATTGACTTGAGTCGAGGGCGCCAAGAGCTATAGCCCCAGTTCGGAATGGGAACCCAGGCGCACGAGCTGCAGCACACCATCGTCGGGTTTGCGGTAAATCAGCACCAGATCGGGTTTGATGTGGCAATCGCGATGATCCTTCCACTCACCTGACAAAGTATGGTCGTGGAATCACTCCGGCAATGTTTCATCGTTCGCCAGCTTCCATAATGCTTCAATGAATGCCTCTTCAAACGTCCCTTGCTTTTTGAAGTCGCGCTTGAAAGCATGGGTCCATTCAATCTTGCGCATTCATGGCGTCCAGGAATTCCTCGACAGTCGTTGCTGATGACAAGTCGCCGCGGCGCGCTTCCTTCATGGCCGCAACGGTTTCTTCGTTGGGCATTAGAGGGTTGAAAGGCAAGGTGTGCTCACGCGCTACCCGGGTGAGCATCAATCGCACCGCATCGGATACAGTCAGGCCCATCGCCGACAGGACGGCAGCGGCTTCCTCTTTTACCGCGCGATCAATACGGGCTTGAACCAGCGCATTGGCAGTCATTATTTATTCTCCTCATTGAGCGAATGATATTGTCATTCGCAATCACTGCAAACTCAATATCGTTAAAGAGGTCTGGGACGATCAAACCCGGCACATCCCTTGCTTCCTATCCCCTAACGATTGAATCCGTCATTTTTCCGGCAACCGCTCCGGAATCCGACCGAACGGGAGGCGACGCCATCATGGGCATTAACTTTGACCGCGCTTTGAAGCTGCACGCGGAAGCATTGGAGTTGCGCTCCCGGCGCACCGAAATTGTGGCTGCGAATCTGGCGAATGCCGATACGCCGGGCTACATGGCCCGTGATTTCGATTTCAAAACAGCGATGGCCGAGGCGTTCGGCGCGGAACAACCATTGAAAGTGACGCACGCCCATCACCTTCAGGCCCCACGTAATAACCCGGATGAGCTGCTGTACCGCATGCCGTCGCAGATGTCGCTGGACGGCAATACGGTGGAAACCGAGCAGGAGAAAGCGGTCTTTGCCGATAATGCGCTGCGCTATCAGGCGAGCCTGCGGTTCATGGGTAGCCGTGTTCAAGGGTTAATGACGGCGATTAAAGGAGAATAGCCATGCCTCTGTTCCGCATTTTCGATATTTCCGGTTCGGCGCTCCATGCGCAAAGCGTTCGGATGAATACCACCGCCAGTAATATGGCGAATATGGATAGCATCAGCAGCAGCATTTCGCAGACTTATCGGGCGCGACAGCCGGTATTTGCTGCGCAGCTCGATGAAGCGGAGGACGGAATTGCCGGGGTGAGCGTGTTGGGCATTGTGGAAAGCGACAAACCCTTGCAACAGGAATATCGACCGGACCATCCGTTGGCTGATGCAAATGGTTATGTCAACCTGCCTAATGTGAATCCGGTGGAGGAAATGGCGAATATGATTTCGGCGTCGCGCGCGTATCAGGCGAATGTGGAAGTGCTGAATACCTCCAAGCAGATGATGATGCGGACGCTGGCGTTGGGTGAATAAGTGGTCAGCATTCACCTCCCCCCTTTGAAAAAGGGGGGCCGGGGGGGATTTCGCACCCGCAACGAGACCCAAATCCCCCCTAACCCCCCTTTGCTAAAGGGGGGGACTGAACATTTACAATAAGCGAGGATTGATTTTATGACCACCATTCAGAGTACTGCTGCGACAACCGCCAGTCAAAATTCGGCGGGATCAGCGTTGCCCAAGGATTTATTGAATCAGGAAGATTTCCTGAAATTAATGATTGCGCAGATGAAGAATCAGGACCCGACCAAGCCGCTGGATGGTCAGGAATATCTAGGTCAGTTGGCCCAGTTTAGCACCCTGAGCAGTATTCAGGAGTTGCAGAAATCTTTTGATTCCCTGGCGCAGTCGCTATTGTCGATGCAAACCGCGCAGGCGACCAGTATGGTCGGCAAACAGGTGTTGATTGAAGGCGATCGCGGTTATTACACGTCTGGCCAA
>JAGRHQ010000198.1 GCA_020444905.1 Candidatus Competibacteraceae bacterium | reverse complement strand
AGATCGCTGATGAATTTCAGGCAATTGCCGCCCAGTTCGCTGATCATCAGGAGAGTGCAGAACATGCGTCCGGCTGAACAAGCGAGATTTACTCCAGCCAAATCAAACTTGCCATCCGCCCGGTGCGCGGTTCGCGGCGGTAGGAAAAGAATCGCTCCGGTTCGCTGAAGGTGCAAAATTCGCCGCCATAAATCGCTGAAACTCCCAAGCCGCGCAATTGCTGTCGCGCCAGTTCATACAGATCTGCCAGCCAACGCCCCGCCGGCGAGGGTCGAAAACAGGCCGCATTCCCCGCGTCCAGTTCCAGGAACGTAGCGCGCACCTCTTCGCCGACTTCAAAAGCGTCCGGGCCAATCGCCGGTCCCAGCCAGGCCAGCAGTTCGATCGGCGGTCTCTTCATGCACACTACCGTCGCGTCAATCACCCCTGCCGCCAATCCCCGCCAACCGGCATGAATCGCGGCAACCACCGTCCCGGCCCGGTCGCACAACAACACCGGCAGGCAATCCGCAGTCATCACCACACAAGGTCGGTTCAGCTCCCGTGTCCAGGCGGCGTCAGCAATAACCGGCGCTGATACGGTTTCGGCCTTAACCACCGTGGTTCCATGCACCTGCTCCAGCCAGGCCGGTTCATGCACCAGGTTTAGCGCCCTTGCTAACCGTCGCCGATTTTCGGCGATATCCAGTGGATCGTCCCCCACATGCCCGGCCAGATTCAACGAATCACAGGGTGGTTGGCTCACCCCGCCCCAGCGGGTCGTACTTACCGCCCGCACTTGAACCGGTGCCGGCCAGTCGGGAATGATGAGTGATTCACGCAAGCGTTCAGGCATTTTCATCATCGGCGTCCTCTCCCAGTTTTGCGATTAACTCCGCCAAATCCGCCGGCGTCTCCGCCTGCCATTGCAGCCAGTCGCCGGTCGCTGGATGCGCCAGAGCCAGTCGTTCGGCGTGCAGAGCTTGACGGCGAAAGCCTTGAATGACAGCAATGCAGTCTGGCGCTGCTCCTGGCAGCAGGTGCGGACGACCGCCGTAAACCGGATCACCCACCAGCGGCAGGCGGATATGCGCCAAGTGAACCCGGATTTGATGAGTGCGACCGGTTTCCAGCTTCACGCGCAAGAGCGTATGGGCGCGAAACCGGCGCAACACCCGGTAATGCGTCACCGCCGGTTTGCCGCCCGGCGTGACCGCCATCCGTTGCCGATCCACCGGATGCCGACCAATCGGCGCATCCACCGACCCGCCAGCAACCGGCGTCCCATTAACCACCGCCAGATACTCCCGCTCAATCGCCCGCGCTTGCAACTGCTCCACCAAGACAGTGTAGGCGGGCAGCCGGCGGGCAACGATCAACAACCCGGTCGTGTCCTTGTCTAGCCGATGCACCAACCCGGCGCGCGGCAACGCCGCTAACTCTGGCGCATGATGCAACAAGGCGTTCACCAGGGTGCCGTCGCGGTTGCCAGCGGCAGGATGAGCGACCAGTCCAGCGGGCTTATTGATGACCAGCAGATCGGCATCTTCGTAAATAATCGCCAGCGGAATGTCTTGAGCGATAGCGGCGGTTTCAATTTCTAATACCAGGTCACCGCTAACCCTCTCACCACCCACCACCGCATCACGCGGGCGACAAATCGCTCCATTCACCCGCAACTGACCAGCTTTAAGCCACTGTTGCAAGCGGCTACGCGAATAGGTCGGGAATAACCCAGCCAGCGCCTGATCCAGCCGCATTCCGGCGCAGGTCGCGGGAATTTGACAATCAATCCGCTCGATCAAAGGCATGATGGTTTTTAGCAGTGTGGGCGTTATACTGAGTTTTATAATTCATTTAACTTCCGACTTCCGTCATTCCATGTTATCTGCCATGCGCCATCTATTGAAACTGCTGATCGTCCTGCCACTAGCGGCCATACTCCTGGCTGGCTGCTCCCTGCTTCCCGAACAAATCGACGAAACCAAAGGCTGGTCGGTCCAACGCCTGTACAGCGAAGCCAGGGAGGCCATGAACGAGGGCAACTACCAGACTGCAATTGGTTACCTGGACAAGATCCAGGCCCGCTACCCGTTCGGCCGCTATGCGCAACAAGCGCAGATCGACACTATCTACTGCCAGTACAAGGACGGCGAACCGGACGCCGCCATCGCCGCCGCTGACCGGTTTATTAAGGCCAATCCCCGTCATCCCTATGTTGACTATGCCTATTACATGAAGGGCCTGGTGAATTTCCAGCGCAGCAACACCCTGTTCGACCGGCTGGCCCCGGTCGATCGCTCCAAGACCGACACCAACACCGCCCGGCAATCCTACAACGATTTTTCCGAACTGGTGCGGAAATTCCCCAATAGCCAATACGCCGAGGATTCCCGCCAGCGGATTCTGTTCCTACACAACAGTCTGGCCGCTTACGAGGTCCATGTCGCTGACTATTATTTGCGGCGAGGCGCATACGTGGCGGCGGTCAATCGCGCCACGTACGTGCTGGAAACCTACGCCCGCAGTCCGGTAGTTGAAGATGCGTTGAGCATCATGACCCAGGCTTATATCAGGATGGGTATGCCACAGCTTGCCGCCGACAGCCTGCGGGTGCTGGAGCGCAACTATCCACAATCGCCGGAGCTGCCAAAGCTGAATGCGCTGGTCAAGGGAATCGGTTAAAACTCTGCTGCCAGCGACCACTTTTCTCCTGAGTTATCCATAGCGAGAGCTGCGCCATGTGGGATTTTTTCGAAACCGTTCGCCATCGCCACTCGGTTCGTCAATACCAACTGGATATGCCAGTCGAACCGGAAAAACTGCACGCCATCCTGGAAATGGCCTGCGCCGCCCCTTCAGCCGGCGACTTGCAAGCCTACCGGATCATTGTGGTCAGCGATCCGGTTGAACGACAGGCGCTGGCCCACGCTGCTCATGACCAGACCTTTATCGCCGAAGCGCCGATCTGTCTGGTGTTCTGCGCAGACCCAGCCCGCTCCGCTACGACCTTCGGCGAGCGCGGCGCGAAACTCTACGCGGTGCAGGACACGACCATCGCCGCCGCCTATGCTCAACTGGCGATTGTCGCCGCTGGCATGGGTTCGATCTGGGTTGGCTATTTTGAAGAAGCGCGTGTAAGCGAAATATTGGGGCTGGAACCGGGTTTGACGCCACTGGCTCTTCTCAGCCTGGGTTATCCCGCTGAACTGCCGGAGTCGAGTTCGCGCCGACGATTGGACGAAGTGGTCGTGTGGCGATAGGCAGGTGGGGGCGCTCATTCAACAGCACCCAGTTGCTCACTGTCAAACCGTGAAGATCATCATTTTTTCAAAAGAGGTAACTCAATGGCCACTCCATCCGCCCCTGATCTCAAGAATGTCGATTTCAATAAGCTGGCCCAGAATCTGTCCAAGGTCGTCGAACAGAGCCAGCGGCTCTTGCAGGATTATCTGAAGCGCCAACAGCAGGGCGGCTCGTCGCCGTTAATCGATCCTGCGATCATTGGCAAATCGTTTCAGGAACTATTCCAGCAGCTACTTAAAAACCCAGACAAGTTGATCCAGGCCCAGGTCGACTTCTGGAAGAATTACCTTGACCTTTGGCAACACGCTTCCAGACGCATGTTGGGTGAAGAAACCCAGCCGGTGATCAAGCCGGAACTCGGCGACAAGCGCTTCAAGGACGAGCAATGGGCGGAAAATGTGGTGTTCGACTTCATCAAGCAGTCCTATCTGCTGGCTGCGGACAGTTTGCAGAGCGCGGTGCAGGATGTCGAAGGGCTGGATGAAAAAACGGCGCGCAAAGTGCAGTTTTACACCCGCCAGTTTGTGGATGCGATGGCGCCGACCAACTTTGCGCTCACTAATCCGACCGTGCTGCAAGCCACCTTCGACTCCAATGGTGAGAATCTGCTGAAGGGTTTGCAAAACATGCTGAACGATCTGGAGCGCGGTCGCGGCCAGCTGCAGATCAGAATGACCGATCTGGAAGCCTTCAAGCCAGGCGAAAACATCGCTTCGACGCCCGGCAAGGTCATCTTTCAAAACGAATTGTTGCAACTGATTCAATATGATCCCACCACCCCGACCGTTTATCAACGCCCCTTCCTGTTCGTCGCGCCCTGGATCAACAAGTTCTATATCATGGACCTGCGCCCGAAGAATTCGATGGTCAAGTGGATGGTCGATCAGGGCTTCACGGTCTTCATGACCTCGTGGATCAATCCTGACGAGCGCTTGGCGGAAAAATCATTCGATGACTACATGCTGGCCTGCGCGGCGGCGATGGACGCCATTGAACAGGCCACCGGCGAACGCGAGATCAACACCGCCGGCTATTGCCTGGGCGGCACTCTGTTGTTGAGCACCCTGGCCTACCTGGCCGCGCAGGGCGATGATCGGGTGAAGAGCGCGATTTGTTTTGCCTGCATGACCGATTTCAGCGAACCGGGCGAACTGGAAGTGTTCATCGACGAAGAAATTATCAGCCTGTTGGAAAAGCAGATGGGCGAGCAAGGCTATCTGGACGGCAGTCAAATGGCGGGCGTATTCAGCATGTTGCGGGCTAATGACTTGATCTGGTATTTCGTGGTTAACAACTATCTACTGGGCAAGGACCCCTACCCTTTCGATCTGCTGTACTGGAATTCCGACTCCACGCGAATGCCGAAAGCCATGCACAGTTTCTACCTGCGCAACATGTACCAGAATAACCTGCTGCGCGAACCGGGCGGCATCACTCTGGCCGGTACGCCCATCGACCTGCGCAATATCAAAACTCCGGTTTACTTCCTCTCAGCCAGTGAGGATCACATCGCCCCATGGACCTCGACCTACGCTGGTACGCAACTGGTCGGCGGCCCCGTAAAGTTTGTGCTGAGCGGCTCTGGACACATCGCCGGGGTGATCAATCCGGCGACATCCGACAAATACGGTTACTGGACGAATCCCGACGCCCCGCCTAATCCTGAAGATTGGCAGAAGAACGCGGTCAAGCAGGAAGGCTCCTGGTGGCCGGACTGGCTGGAGTGGCTCAAGCCGAATGCAGGTCCGCAAGTTCCCGCTCGCACCCCCGGCGTGGGCAAACTAAAACCTGTCGAGGATGCGCCGGGTTCCTATGTCAAGATGCGGTATGATCAATCGGTTAGGAAGTGATCAAAGTCCAACGCCTGATATTTCTGTGCATCGCCTGCGTGTCAATCTTCCAGGTGATTGGGATCAACACCCAGGGCGCGTAAGCGTTCGGCTAATCGTTCAGCACGAGAACGTTCTTCTGCTGCATGTTGCGCTTCCTGGTTGGCCCGCGCTTCTGCGGATTCCGCCCGCTGAGCTTCCTGGTTAGCCCGTTGCGCTTCCTGGTTAGCCCGTGCTTCTGCGGATTCCGCCCGTTGGGCTTCCTGGTTGGCCCGCGCTTCTGCGGATTCCGCCCAGCGGGCCAACTCCACGGAATTCAAGAAAGGTCGTCCGTCCGGGGTATAGAGTTCGAGGGTCTCTGGGGTCAACGCTAAACGGATGCCCAAGCGGGGACTCACCCAGCCGTTCAGGTGCGAGACCCGTTTCAGCGATGCCCCTTGCCGCAGCCAGATTTCCAGATGATTCTTCTCTGGATCATACAAATAGTATTCCTCGACGCCATACTGGTCGTAAAAGCGCAGCTTGTTGGCCATCTCCATCTGGCTGTTCGACGGCGATAGCACTTCAAAGACCACCTGTGGCGCGATCCCGCCTTCTTGCCACTGCAAGTAGGAGCCGCGCCGTCCTTTGGGCCGGCCAAACGCGACCAGCACATCCGGCGCCAGGGGGCCGGACAGCCGCCGATCCGGCACGGGATACCACAACAGGTCACCGGCGATGAATACGTGGTCGTCATCGGCGAAGAGAATTTCCAGATTCTCCTTGATCTTGACAATCCAGTCATACTGCTCCGTGTTTTCCGCCATGGGTTGACCGTCGCTTTCGGGATAGGGGTTTGCTGGATCAAAATAGGATAGGGGATTCATCGGTTCGTCTCCCTGGGTCTGGGACTCTTCCAGTACCCCGACATCATCGGGCCTCGTATGGCGCAATTCAAGGGGCGCGGTGGCCGCGCTGACTCCGTGCTGACATACAGACTCTGGCACAACGGCTCGTTGCCTTCAAACAGTTCTTTTAGGTCAGAGTCAAGGCATCGAGATTAATGAGGGCTTTGGTGTGCCGCAAAAAATCCATACCGAGAATGCCCTGCAGGGAGAAACCGTAATCGAGTGCGCCAACTTCGACTGCAAAGGCCGACGCCGATAATGCGCCGGCGGTCAAACGATCCAGCGTTTTGATGAACACGAATTCGGAGCCACCCACGCCGCGAATCCGGCGCAGCGGATCCAGGGGTTCCAGGCAGACGTTGATCTTGAGCAGTTCATCGGCGGACAGCAGGCTACCGGCGGAACCAGTATCGAGCAGTACGTCCGGCAATACAAGGCGTTGACCCTGGTGATCCAGGGTGACCTCGACAAAGGGCAGACCGCCTCGCAGGCGAATGTTCATGCGCTTTGCCGGATGCCGAGCCAACGGCGTTCGGTGAT
>JAGRHQ010000197.1 GCA_020444905.1 Candidatus Competibacteraceae bacterium | reverse complement strand
CCTGGTCAGCGCTGATGCACAATGGACGACTGGCGGCAACATGCATGGCAATGTCCTTGGCCAGATCCGCATCGCCGCCTTCCAGCTCGACCAGCACGCCAATACGCACGCCATGCAGGTAGCTGCCCAATACGCCGCCGCTTGTCGCCAAGCGGGCGAAACGGCGGACGTTAATGTTCTCGCCAATTTTGGCGATGCACTCGCGCCGGTTCTGCTCAACGCTTTGGCCGTTCGCCATGCTCGCGGCCAGCAAGGCGTCCAGATCCGCCCATTCGCCTTGCAGCGCCACTTCGGCCACGGCATCGGCGAAAGCACGAAAATCTTCGTTTTTCGTCACAAAGTCGGTTTCGCAATTGATCTCGACCATGGCGGTTGCGCCGTTGGCCTGTTTGACCACGATCAGACCTTCAGCAGCGATCCGGCTGGCCTTCTTATCCGCCTTGGCCTGCCCGGCCTTGCGCATCGATTCAACCGCCGCTTCGATGTCGCCACCGGTTTCCTGCAAGGCTCTCTTGCACTCCATCATCCCCGAACCCGTGCGTTCGCGCAGTTCCTTGACCAGCGCTGCGGTGATTTCCGCCATGCTTGTTTACCTCTGCAAAACAGTTCTGTACTGAACCAAGTCAAAATTGATCAAAAAGGCTCGGGGGCGTCGAACCCGCGAGCCTCCTGGTAAAACCGTCATCCCGGGATTTCAGACGCCTTCGCTGACCGGTAGCGTTTCCTCGGGAATTTCAACAAATTCCTCTTCGGGGCCACGTCCGGTCGCCAGCACCGCGCGACCTTCCAACACCGCTTCGGCCACGCCGCCGAGGTAAAGCTGGATGGCGCGGATGGCGTCGTCATTACCAGGAACCACATAGTTCACGCCATCCGGCGAGTTATTGGTGTCCACCACGCCGATTACGGGAATCCCCAGCTTATTGGCCTCCTGGACCGCGATACGCTCGTGACCTACGTCAACGACGAACAAAGCATCCGGAAGACTGGTCATATCCTTGATGCCGCCGAGACTACGCTCCAACTTGTCCATGTCCCGGCGCAGACCGATGACTTCTTTTTTGGCCAAACGGTCGAAGGTGCCATCCTGGGCCATCAACTCCAGATCCTTGAGTCGCTTGATGGACTGCCGGACCGTCTTGAAATTGGTGAGCATCCCACCGAGCCAGCGGTGGTTAACAAACGGCATCCCGCAACGAATCGCCGCCTCGGCGGTTGTTTCACGGGCTGAGCGTTTGGTGCCCACCAATAGAACCTTGCCGCCCTTGGACGCCAGTCGACCGATGAAATTCAGCGAATCGAGGTATAGCGGCAGGGTTTTTTCCAGGTTGATGATGTGGATCTTGCTGCGCGCCCCGAAAATATACGGGGCCATTTTGGGATTCCAGTAACGGGTCTGGTGGCCGAAATGCACGCCGGCCTCCAGCATCTGGCGCATCGAAACAGTCGCCATTGCCGAGGGTTCTCCTTCAAAAAAGATTCAGGGTTAAGCCTCCATTCGCCCCAAGCGGCAACCCCATGAGGGCACCCGGCCGCTCGTGCCGGCGAATGTGAGAAGTATTTAAAGACTATTTGCCTAAAAGGCGCGCGCTTTATAACATGGATCGTTCAGGAAAACCAAATGAACCGCTGTCCGCGAAGAACTGTCCCAATTTTTTGAAGAGTTAGGGGTCGTCCTCAACAGTGACCGTCTACCAACCTTGAAATTATCCATGCGCCCCCAAAACCGTAGCCGACAGACTGAAAATATGTTCCAGAAACCTCCCAAGCAACCGATCGCCATCACCTACAAAACCCCGGTGGAAATTGAGAAAATGCGCGTGGCGGGTCAGCTAGCCGCCGAAGTGCTGGATATGATCGGTCCTTATGTGCAGGAAGGTGTTACCACTGAGGAATTGGACCGGATTTGCCATGACTACATGGTGAATGTGCAGAAGGTGATTCCCGCGCCCTTGAATTACCGAGGCTTTCCAAAATCCATTTGCACCTCAGTCAATCACGTCGTCTGCCACGGCATTCCCGGATCGAAAAAGCTCAGGAAGGGCGACGTCGTCAACATTGACATCACTGTAATCAAGGACAGCTATCACGGCGACACCAGCCGCATGTTCGCTGTCGGGACGCCGCCCATCGCTGCGCAGCGGGTTTGCCAGATCGCTCATGACTGTCTGCGCATTGGCATTGAAACGGTGCGGCCGGGCCTCCGCCTTGGCGATATAGGCCACGCTATCCAGAAATACGCCGAGGCCCAGCGCTGTTCGGTCGTGCGGGAATACTGTGGCCACGGCATTGGCCGGGACTTTCATGAGGATCCTCAAGTATTGCATTACGGCAATCCCGGCGAGGGGGTTTCCCTGATTCCCGGTATGACCTTCACCATTGAACCCATGATCAACGCCGGCAAACGCCATGTGAAGTTGCTGCCGGATGGCTGGACCGTAGTGACCAAGGATCACAGCGTGTCCGCCCAGTGGGAACACACGGTGTTGGTCACTGAAACCGGCTACGAAATTCTCACGCTGAGTCCCGGCGCAACGCTTTAACGTCGCACTCCACCTGGAGAACTGTATGACCGTCCTCGATAGCGCGCCACTGCCTGTTTTGCCCCAGATTACCGACAGTTTACGGGATAATGCGTCGTGGAACGACCTGGCGCTGTTTGACGCTACGACCTTTGAGCGCGAACTCACCGCGAACGTGAATGCGGTCACCGCGTTCCGGAGCCTTCTCAAACAAAGCGATGTCCGGCTCAAGACGCTGTTCCGGCAAGGCATCCCTGCCTACGAGTTGGTGTTGGCGCGCGCCCGGTTGATGGATGAAGTGCTGCAGCGCCTCTGGGTTCAGTTTTTCGAAACAGAGATTCAGGATCTGGCGCTGGTGGCGGTGGGAGGTTATGGGCGCGGGGAACTGCACCCAGGTTCCGACGTAGACATCATGATCCTGCTGGACGACCAGGCGTTGGAGACGCATCGTTCCGGGCTGGAGAATTTTCTGACCTTCCTGTGGGACATCGGCTTGGAGGTTGGCCACAGCGTGCGCACTGTCGAGGATTGCGCCCGCGAAGGGGCCGCCGAGATCACGGTCGCGACCAGTCTGATGGAAGCGCGCCTGCTGACCGGTTCCATGGCGCTGTTCGAACGCATGCGCGCGGTGACCGGACCCGACCGGATTTGGCCGGATGAAGCCTTCTTTGAATCCAAGCGGCAAGAGCGTTGCCAGCGCTGTCGCAAATACAATGAAACCGCTTTTAATCTGGAGCCTAATATCAAGGATGGTCCTGGCGGCTTGCGCGACATGCAGATGATCGGCTGGGTCGCCAAGCGGCACTTTGGCGCCAGCACCTTGCAGGAACTGGTCAGCCACGGCTTTCTAAGCACGCGGGAATATGACGAACTGATTGAATGCCGAAACTATCTTTGGCAAGTGCGCTTTGCCCTCCATGCGCTGACCGGTCGCCGCGAAGATGTGCTGTTGTTCGATCATCAACGGCGCATCGCCCAGCAGTTCGGTTACCAGGACCAGGACCATAACCTGGCGGTCGAACAGTTCATGCAACGCTATTACCGGACGGTAAACGCCTTGAGCCGGCTGAACGAGATGCTGTTGCAGTTGTTTGAGGAAGCGATACTTTCAGCCGATGAACCGGGCGACCCACAACCGATCAATCGTCGTTTTCAGGTCCGGCGCGGCTATCTGGAAGTGACCCGGCCCAATGTCTTTCTGCGTTACCCGTTCGCATTGCTGGAAGTCTTCCTGATCCTGCAACAACATCCGGAAATCAAAGGCATCCGCGCCTCTACTATCCGGTCGATCCGCGATCATCAGCCGTTGATCGATGACAAATTCCGCAACGATGTGCGCCCGCGCAGCCTGTTAATGGAGATCCTGCGCCAACCTTATGGGGTAACCCGGCAATTGCGGTTGATGAACGCCTATGGGGTGCTGCCGGCCTATCTGCCGGAATTTGGCCAGATTGTCGGGCGGATGCAATATGACCTATTCCACGCCTACACGGTGGATCAGCACATCCTATTCGTCGTGCGCAATCTGCGACGGTTTTTCCTGCCCCAATATACTGAGCAACTCCCGCATTGCAGCGTCATCATGGCGCGGCTGCCCAAACCGGAATTGTTGTACGTCGCCGGCCTCTATCATGACATCGCCAAGGGGCGCGGCGGCGATCATTCCATACTGGGCGCTGAAGACGCCAGGCGCTTCTGCCGTCAGCATGGACTCAGCAGCTTCGATACTCGACTGATTGCCTGGTTGGTGCGCCATCACCTGACCTTATCGCTGACTGCTCAAAAGCAGGATATCCACGATCCGGATGTGATCCATGCCTTCGCCCAGCAGATGGGCGATCAAATGCACTTGGACTATCTATACCTGCTGACGGTCGCTGACATTCGCGGCACCAACCCCAACCTGTGGAATACCTGGCGCGCTTCATTGCTCTGGCAGTTATACGAAGCCACGCGGCGGGCCTTGCGGCGGGGTTTGGACAGCCCGATTGACAAGGAAGAGCGCATCCGCGAGGCGCAGGATCAGGCGCGACGGCGGTTGCATTTGACCAAAATCGACGAGGAGCGGATGAACTGGGTCTGGGAAGGGTTCGGCGACGATTACTTCCTGCGTCATTCCGCCGATGAGATTGTTTGGCACACCCGGGCGATTCTGAAGCGCGGCCATCGGGAACGCCCCCTGGTCATGGCGCGCGACGATCCCGGACGGGGCGGCACCGAAATCTTTATTTACACCCGTGATCAGGACAATTTGTTCGCGCTGATTACTTCCGCGCTTGATCAATCAGGATTAACCATTTTCGATGCCCGGATCATCACCGGCCACAATGGCTACACGCTGGATAGCTTCACGGTGCTGGAGGATACCGGTTTGCCGATTCAGGACCGCAGCCGCATCAAGGAAATTTTGCATACGTTGCTGCATTATCTTCAGCGCTCTGATTCGCCGCCGCCCCTGCCTGCCCGGCATATTTCGCGGATTCAGAAGGCGTTTCAAATACCTACGGAAGTCTCGTTCAGCGAAAACGCCACCAACGGCCGCACGGTGGTGGAGCTGGTTTCCTGGGATCGTCCTGGGTTGCTGTGCCAGGTCGGGCAAGCCTTCATGACCTGCGGCGTGCAATTGCATAATGCTAAAATTGCGACGATCGGCGCCCGGGTTGAGGATGTGTTCTTCGTGACTGATCGTGAGAATCGCCCGTTGAATAATTCAGTGAAGTACGCCGCGTTGCGGGAAGCGCTGATTGCGCAACTGGATTCGGCGGATAATGGTTAATATTTTGTAATTTATTAAATTTATATCACTCGCATACTTTGGCTCCTGAAACTGGCGTTACCCTTCGCCAACTCCTTATGGATGCCGCCCAACAACTGGCCAAAGTCAGCGAATCCCCGCGACTGGACGCCGAAGTATTGCTGGCGTCAACGCTGAAGCGGCCTCGCAGCTATCTACACGCCTGGCCGGAACGAATGCTGGAGCTTCAACAGGCCGCGCGGTTTACCGCCTGGCTGGAGCGGTGCCTGGCCGGCGAACCGGTAGCCTATCTTCTTGGCTGCCGGGAATTCTGGTCGCTGGAGCTGGAGGTCACCCCGGATACCCTGATTCCTCGTCCCGAAACTGAGTTGCTGGTAGAACTGGCGCTAGAGCGGTTGCCGGCCAATGATCCGGTCCAGATCGCTGATCTCGGCGTCGGCAGTGGCGCGATTGCTCTGGCGCTGGCCCGCGAACGGCCACGAGCGCGCATCGTCGCCACTGATCGCAGTCCGGCGGCTCTGGCCGTTGCCCGGCGCAATGCGCAACGTCTGCGCATTGCGAATATCGAGTTTCGTCAAGGCGACTGGTGTGAAGCCCTTGCGGACGACCGCTTTGATCTTATCGCGGCCAATCCTCCCTATGTCGCCGCTACCGATTCTTGTTGGCGGGAAGGGGCGCTACGTTTCGAACCTTCGGCGGCGCTGGTGGCGGGCGTAGATGGATTGGATGCGTTGCGAGTCATCATCGCCCAAGCGCCAGACTGCCTGAAGCTCGGCGGTTGGCTCGTGTTGGAGCATGGCTATGATCAGGGTGAGACGACTGCGACCTTATTACGGGAACAAGGCTTTGTTGAGATCAGTGATCATCAGGACGCCGCAGGATTTCCAAGAACCGTTTGTGGTCGCTGGAGCGGTTGAAAGTGCGTGGATTAGGAGCTACGGTTTATAACGATATGCCTTAAATTCATTTAGCAGCGGTCGAAGGGGGTGTTATGCGCACCGATGCCGAAGAGCTGTACAAAATCCGCATCATTCAATTCTGTCGCTTTCACCCTGACCCGGAGCAGGCTTGCTCGGCGGCAAGGTGGCTGAAGGAAGTCGCTGGCATTGAATCCGTCCGACAAGCATCACCCCTGGCCGTAGAAGTGGTCTATGACCTGCGCCGGGTTACCCTGGAGTGCATCGAATACGCTCTGGCAAAGCTCGGTTACCATCTCGACAATAGCCTGTTATGCAAGCTGAAGCGTGCGCTGTTCTATTACGCTGAAGACACCCAGCGCGAGAATCTAGCCATCGCCCAGGAATGCCAGGTGACTCAAC
>JAGRHQ010000196.1 GCA_020444905.1 Candidatus Competibacteraceae bacterium | reverse complement strand
TGATTGGCCAGCCCGTAACCCGCCTTTTGGAAACATCGTGAATTCGGCGGGTTACGCTGCGCTAACCCGCCCTACCGGGCTAATCCGCCGTACCGTGGTGGCTGGCTGAGCCCCGTAGGGTACGCATCGCGTACCGGCCAGCGTCCGCGCCTCGAAAAAGGTACGCCATGCGTACCCTACCTGGCTTCGTCACGTTCGCCGCCCCACAATGGGGGCAGTGAACCCCATCGGGCCAGCGCAGTTGGCGGACCGTTTCGTAACACCGGACATCGTCCAGTAGATTCTGAAGGTTGATCATCGACGGGAAACCTGGAGCGCGGCGGTTCAAAACCTCTTCAGTGTAGCTCCTGTCCCTTGGCAGGGCGAGCCATCTTCAACAGCCTGGAATCCATATTGAGCCTTATCTTTTTCATCTTCATTTCTCCAATTGATTGGCCAGCCCGTAACCCGCCTTTTGGAAACATCGTGAATTCGGCGGGTTACGCTGCGCTAACCCGCCCTACCGTGCTACCGTGCTAATCCGCCGTACCGTGCTTTCCACAATCTTCCGCAATACCGCCAATTGATCGGGCGTCAGGTTCTCCTGCTGGCTTTTGACATAGGCGTACAGCATTCGTAACTGCTCATTGGCGACCACCCAGTAGTAGATAATCCTGACGCCACTGCGTTGACCTTGGCCTTCGCGTTTCCAGCGAACTTTGCGTAGACCGCCCGCGCCCGGAATGAGATCGCCTTTGTCAGGTTGTCGAATGAGGGCGTCTTGCAGTTCACGGTAAGCATCGTCGCTCATCAGGTCGCTAATGATTCGGGTAAAAAGCGGGGTTTCGATGATAACCATGGGCAGTATGATACGCCATTGGCGTAGGGTCGGGTAGGTCAGCCCGTAACCTGCCGTTGGGGGAAGTTCCAGAGAATCGGCGGGTTACGCTGCGCTCACCCGCCCTACCGCGCTCATTCCCCAAAACCCGCCACGTCCAACAGTTCAGGATTGCCCGCCCAATTCGACGGATACATCCCGTTTTTCACGTAGCGGTGAAAGCTCGAATAGGGCCAGTCGGCCACGCGGGTGACAAATCCCGCGCCAGATCGTTGCCCAAAATCGCCGCCCGTCGTTCCGTCACCACGGTGAAAAAGAACGACCCGCCCGGCACATGGCACCGCCGGTAATCCGCCCTATTCCCCCGTAGGGTACGCACCGCGTACCCTCATTTCCCACGTTAGCCGCAACCGTGGCCGTAGGGTACGCATTGCGTACCCTACCTGGCTTGATATTGTCTCAACTTATGTTACAGTTTCGCCATGATTAGAAGTTTCAGGCACAAAGGGCTTGCGGAGTTGTTCGAGCAGGGTCGTAGCCGTCGGGTCCGCCAGGATTTGCAAGCGCGGTGTCTGGAGCGGCTCGACGCGCTGGATCAAGCGCGGACGTTGCAAGATGTTAACCGTCCAGGTTTTAACTTCCACAGCTTACAAGGTTTACCCCAGCGCTATACCCTCCACGTCAACGGACCTTGGTGTATCACCTTCGAGTGGGAGAACTCTGAAGCGCTGCAGGTCGACCTGGAACAGTATCATTGAGGGATGAAAATGGTTGAGTATCCCGTGAAGCGTCCTTTGCGGCGTCCACCGACGCATCCGGGCGCAATCCTGCGACAGGATGTGCTGCCCGCTTTAGGACTATCCGTAACCGAGGCGGCGCGCCGTCTGGGCGTTTCGCGTCAGCAGTTGCACCGAGTGTTGGCTGAAACCCATCCGCTCAGCACCGAGATGGCATTACGCATCGCACGGCTCGAAGGCAATACGCCCGACCTGTGGCTGCGCATGCAGCAAGCTTATGACCTGTGGCAGGTCGAGCAACGATTGAAGGACGAGTTAGCTAAAATCGAACCGGTGGCATCCGCGAATTCCAACGCCTGATCGGACGCTCGCGCGGCGCATTGCGTGAAATGTTTCTCGATCAAACCCGGGTGCCTGGAATAATCGGCATCGTCCGGCGGCAAGGTCCAGATGGCGTGCAGGTGATCGGGGAGCATCACCAGGGCATCCACCCGAAAGGGCCAGCGTTGCCGACAATCCCGAAATGCTGCGCGTAACAAATCCCGCGCCGGATCGTTGCCCAGAATCGCCGCCCGTCGTTCCGTGACCACGGTGAAAAAGAACGACCCGCCCGGCACATAGCACCGCCGGTAATCCGCCATCTTCCCCCGTAGAGTACGCACCGCGTACCATCATGCTACCGAGCTCATTTCCCGCGCCAGGAAAAGGTACGCAATGCGTACCCTACCTGGCTACCGTGCTAATTCTGCCAATTTGCGAGGATACACGCTAAACAATCGAGGACCTTCTTCAGCCATCCCAAAACCCCAGGGGAGCGCTTGTAAAAATCGCATTCATCTTCACACGGTTTCTTGTCTCTTCGCATAGTTGCCAATAGACACATTTCGTGGGACACGTCTAGCGTACCTGTCTTCCATGTTTCAGGATCAGGAAGACTTGGCGGTAAGCCAGGGGGGGAGCAATATACG
This sequence comes from Candidatus Competibacteraceae bacterium, assembly GCA_020444905.1. Taxonomy (GTDB): domain Bacteria; phylum Pseudomonadota; class Gammaproteobacteria; order Competibacterales; family Competibacteraceae; genus UBA2383. The sequence continues at coordinate 4,082 of JAGRHQ010000196.1, read as the reverse complement.
GTGACTGGGCAGAAGGGATTACATTGCTGACCCCAACCGATCCACCGCTTAAGGGGGATAAACCTGTTGAATCACCTATATCAATTGGGTTGTTTGACACATACGCATATAGGTTATCCCAATCCAACGCCGCTGGTTTTGGATCCTTCATTGTCCACCTCCCCGTCTCCGCCTCATAATCCCGCGCCCCGAACCGCACGAGTCCGGTATCCCGATCATACAACCCACCGGCAAACCCAAACGGCTGGAAGCCCGGATTGGTATCCAGCAACACCTTACCCCAGGCGTCGTAATCCATCTGCTGAACAACCGTTCCGTCTGCTGTGTTGACCACGAGGCGCGGACTGCCGAGATGGTCGGTTAGAATGCGGTAGGTCACACCGCCCTTGACCAGATAATCCGGCACATTGACATGGGTGGCGTAGATGAAGCGGCTGACGACGCTACCTGCACCGTCGAGTTCAGCAACCGGTTTGAGTTGATCCTGGTACAAGAAGCCCTGCACCAGCGCGCCATTGACCTTCTTGCCAATGCGCCGATTCTGGCCATCGGTCAGATAATCCAGAGTGCGACCGTCGGGCAGCTTGACCTGCCGCAAGTTGCCGAGCACATCATAGTTGTACTCGGTAACTTGTCCGCCTTGCGTTTTCTTCGTCAGTTCGCCGTTGGCGGTGTATTCGTAAGTCGCGCCGGCATAGTCGAGCATCCGATCCTGGGCGTCGTAATGGGCGATCTCAACGCCATTGACGTGAGTACGGTTGCCGTTGGCGTCATAGCTCCAGGTGGTTTGCACGACGCCGTCTTTCTTCACCTCCACCAGACGCCCGGCAAGATCGTAGCCATAGGCATAGGTCGCGGTAACGCCATCGACGGTCTCGGTCTTTTGCGTGATGCGCCCGAGTGCATCGCGGCTGTAGGCAATGTCGAGCAACGAGGTCGCGCCCTGCGCCGCATGATAGGCCGTCGGCTCGCCGAAGCCGTTGTAACTCCGGGTATCCGTCACCGCGCCCAAGGCGGAGCCGGTGAGCAATCCGTTCTGAGCGTCCCGGCTCAAGGTCAGGCCGCCCGCCTGGACGAGCAGGCTGTCCGGGTCATAGGCGTAGGCCACCGGATTCGCGCTGTTGACAGTGACCGAAGTCACGCGGAAATCGTTGTCGTAGGCAAAGCCCACGCTGCCCGCGATAGCGCCAGTCCATGCCGTGCCGGTCAGCAGTGAACCATCGTAGCTGAAGCTCAACGCGCTGCCGTCAGGAGCAGTGATCTGGCTCAGGTGGCCGGTGGTGGCGTGGTAGGCATAGGTGAAGGTTCCTTCAGGGACAGCGATGGCGCGCAGTCGCCCGGCGCTGTCATAGCCTAGAGTAACCGTCTTACCGTCCGGGCGCTGCACTTGGGTCAGTTGTTTGTCGCGGTTGTAGCTGTACCGGGTGCTGTTGCTGCCCGCGCCGACATCGGGCGGAATGTATTCGGCAGTCAGATCGACCGGGGTATAGGTAAAGGTGTGCGCGGGTCGACCGGGCGGCGTCAGCGAGGTCAGGTTACCCTTGGCGTCATAGCCGAACAGAACCTCCCGTCCATCGGGGAAAGTCTGGCGGGTGACGCGCCCGGCCAGGTCGTATTCAAAGCTGGCGTTACGCCCCAAAGCGTCCGTGATGCCCGCCAAGTAACCCGCAGTGTCGTAACCAAAGGTCACTGTGCGCGTGTCCCCGCCAGCGCCTTGGCTCATTGTCGCCAGGCGACCGCGAGCATCATAGGCAAAGGCGACCGGTTCAAGACCAGGGACCTGCATGTTCGTCGGGCGACCGAGGGTGTCGAGGACAGTTTGGGTTTGACGACCGGCGGCAGAAACCGCTGTTGCAGTCCGGGTGGCGGCAGCGTAGGTCAGTGTGCTGCTCCGGCCATTAATACTGAAGGTGTCCGTTTGCGTGGTCAAACTGGTGATATCGCCAGGATTCGCTAACGATACGTTCCGAGACGCCGCAGTCGACCGAGTCAGACTACTAGGCGTTTTCTCTACCGTGGACGTCAGCAATGGAGTCTGCATCCCGAAGCGTGGATCAGGACCCGTTGTCATGGTCTGCACCATTCCATCGGGTTTTACACGTTCTATCGTCCCATTCGCTTGATGCAGGCTGACCGTCTGCGTTCCATCCGGCCAAGCAATCGTTCGGCGAATATCATCATTGCTAAGATATTCAGTTCGATACTGCGTGGTGATTTCCAGCGCATCCAGAAAATCCACCAAGCGCAAATCACCCGCGTTCAGAACTTCCTCTTTCAGCGTCTGAATGCCACCCTCCGCATTGGTTTCTCGAACAAGCCGACCGCGTTCATCGTAAGCGAAGAGCGTTTTTTGGTTGCGGGGATCGGCAAAGCTCGCCAGCAAGCCCCCCGCCTGGTACGTCATGGTGTAAGTTTGGGCAGCCGGATCAGTCACCGTTTCCAGATAGCCGTCCGCGTTTGCTGTTAGTTCAGTGCGTTGACCGAACGGCGAAACAATCGCTGTTGGGTTGCCCAAGGCGTCGCGTTGAATGACAGTAGTGTTGCCATCACCGTCCACAATTTGAATCAAACGACCCTGAGCATTGTAGGTGAAGCTGTAAAGCGTCGCGCCCGTCAAGGCATTCAGAGTTCGGAGATGTCGACCGGAGCGATCGAAAATATACACCGTATCTCCACCTTCGTCCCCAATGACTAAATCATCTATTCCGACACCAGGAAACGGCTTGGCGATTCTGTATATCACCTTTTCACTAGCATCGGTGTAATACAATCCATCCGCTCCCCAAACAATGCTGGGGGAGCTACCTAAAACTGCGGACTTGATTGGAACCCCATCCTTAGGTGCATCAGCCGTCACACAGCGCGAACTATCCACGCAACCCACTACGGTTTCAATGATGCCGTTCGCAACTCTGCGAATCCTAGGTGGATCAGAATAAGCCGAATGATCAACGAAATAAACATGGCCAGCCGGTCCAATGCTTATATCTGTGGGTTCACAAATACTCGCTTCCACAGCTAATCGCCCGTCACCATTGGGACCACAGGTATATCCTTGGCCACCACCACCATTACCAGCGATGGTATCAACTACCCCTGAGGTATTAACACGCTGTATATAATAGCCAGCATTGTAATTTCCGCCGAATCCAAAGTAGACATTACCCTTGTTGTCAACGGTTAAGTCCCTCATAAAGTAACCGGTCGGCGTCACGGTTGATATTTCGCCCGAAATATCCTGCCGAATGATTGATGTCTGATTCCTACCACCTGACATATACAAACTACCATCAGCGGCTATCGTAATATCAGAACCAGCGTAGTTATAATCAGAAATATTTGTGCTATTAGCCAGCTTTCTTATTATGCCATCGGACCCGATATGGTAAATGGGATAATTGACACCATAATAAGATTCACAACCAGGGAGGATTAAATATAAAGTTCCGTCTGGTGCGACAGCAGCTTTACTAGTATCCAATAAAGGCGATGCAAGTGCGGGCGACCCGGAAGCAGGGCAGCCGAGGGCGCCATTTCCGACAACCGTTGTAATGATCCCCTTCGGGTCAATCCGCCTTATCCCCAGATAATAATCCAGAAAGTAAAGGCTACCATCCGGGCCAGTGGTAAGCAGTTTTGGGTTATACAACAAAGCATCAAGGGCAGGCCCTCCATCGCCACTATATCCGCCTTGCTTGAACCGACCCGCAATACGCTGAAATACGCCTGAGATAGTATCAGCACGGATCTGTATCCCATCCCCTCGGTAAAGAATCTTCCCGGTCGGGTCGTAGACATGATGGAGAGACAGACCCCATCCAGCGATCCCCGCAGCTTGTGCATCCCAGCTACCAATCAGTTGCTCGATATCGGCTGACCACAATATGTAACGAATACGGCCTCTTGTTCCTGCCAACGGTGTATAGTCAAACAGTTTTTTATTAGTTAATATATAATGAAGAAGTTAGCTCAATAAGGAGTACTGCAATGTCCAAGCCGTATAGTGAAGATTTAAGAGCAAGAGTGATACAGAGCTATTTGAATGGCCTGTCGAAAATTGATATTGTTACGCTTTTCAAAAT